>JBHIEI010000006.1:0-43609 GCA_046760555.1 Bathyarchaeia archaeon | reverse complement strand
ATGTAGATCGACTCCACCAAGTGGAGGACCGAGCCTGCGCACAAGAACAGGGCTGCCTTGAACAGGGCGTGGCTCATCAGGTGAAACACGCCCGCCACATACCCCGTCATCAGCGCGTGAGGGCTTAGCCCCGAGCACCCTAAGCCCAGCATCATGTAACCGATCTGGCTCACGGTCGAGTACGCCAAGACCTTCTTTATCTCAAGTGAGACCATGGCTTGGGAGGCGGCTAGAAAGGCCGTGAAGGCGCCTATGCTAGCGATGACGGTGAAAAAGGCGAGCGCCTCCGAGAGATGTAGCAACCAGTAACCGAGGTAGAAGATGGGGAGAACCCGTGCCACAAGGTACACACCGGCTTTGACCATAGTTGCCGCATGGATGAGTGCAGAGACGGTCGTGGGGCCCGCCATGGCCTCGGGCAACCACTCGTGAAGTGGGAACTGGGCGGATTTGCCGATGGGTCCCCCGAGGATGAGTACCGAGGTTAGGGCTATCAGCCCGGGGTACCTCGACATCTCCGCTAGCCACTGGGGTGCTGTGCTGAACATCTCGGTGAAGTTGAACGTTCCCGCGAACAGGTATATGATGAAGGCCGCGCCCAACAGAAACACGTCCCCTACCCGCGTCACCACGAAGGCTTTCATACCGCACTCGGAGGGGGGATACATGGGTGTCGGCGGAGGCCCTCCCAACCATCTGTCCTTCTCGTCCCTGTAGTAGAAGCCGATCAGACCGTAGCTACATAGCCCCACTCCCTCCCAACCTATCAGAACCTGTAGCAGGTTGTCGGAGAGGACGAGGAGGAGCATGTTCCCGATGAAGAAGTTCATGAAAAACCAGTATCGGGTGAGACACGGATCGCCGTGCATGTAGCCCAAAGAGTAAATCATGATGAGGAAGCTTATGACCGCGACCACGTTCGCCATCACGATGCTCAGGGGATCCACGAGGACGCCCACGCTGATGGAGCGCCCGGGGATGAAGATCCATTCAGATAGCACCTCGTCGTAGTACTTTCCTGCCAGAAGATTGGGAATCAGTAGCACGGCTAGAACCGCACCCACGAAGGAGAAGGAGACGGCGGCGTAGTCCCTCACCTTGTGGCTGATCTTGGCGAAGACGGGCGTGAGCAGCGCCCCCACAACGGGAACGGCCCAACAGAGCCATGGGACGGGGTGAACCATTTTAACCCACTATCACCCTCGTGTAGTCCTGGAAGCTCAGTAGACTGGTGGAGGCCCTCTCTGCGAGAACCAACACCGGTTGAGGCCAGATTCCGAAGAGAATGATCAGAAAGGCCATAGTGCAGAGCACTAGTAGCATGGTGGGTGGCGCCTCCTTAACGGGAATGCGTTGCTTCGGCTCCGTTATCATGGTCTTTACTAGGCGGATGTAATAGGCGACCGAGAAGGCGCTGTTTAATACTCCGATTATGCCGAGCCAAGCCATATTCACCTCGAAGGTGGACATGAAGAGGATAAACTTGCTAATGAACCCGTTTGTAGCTGGGATCCCTCCCAAGCCGAATAGGGCGATGGTGAAGGCGCTGAAAGTTATGGGCATGGACCTCCCTATCCCAGCCAGCTTCCTCATGTTCCTGGTGCCCGTCTGGTGGAGGATGGCGCCTATGGAGAGGAACGCGAGCCCCTTCATCAGAGCGTGGTTGAACACGTGTAGGAACGTACCCATGATCCCGTAAAGTGTGCCTGTGGCTATCCCGATCAGCATGTACCCCATCTGGGCTATGCTGGAGTAGGCGAGGAGCCGTTTAATGTCCTCCTGAAGAAGTGCCAAAAAGTTAGCTACGGTCATCGTCAGTACGGCGAAGCCCGCGATCAGAAGACTGTAGATGTTAAGGTCGAACAATAGGCTCAAGACTCGGGCGAGACCGTAGAGACCGGTCTCTATGATGATCCCCGACAGTAGAGCGCTGATCGTACTCGGAGCCTCCGGGTGTGCATCGGGAAGCCACGTATGCATGGGTACTATCGAGCTCTTGATCCCAAAACCTATCAGGAGACCGATCAGAACCACGTATAGCCAGGGTCCCATCATCGTACCTCGAAGAGTGCTGGATAGAAGAGCGAAGTTAAGCGTCCCCGTCATCCCGTAAAGAAAGGACATCATGAGCGCCAGCGTTACGGATCCAAACGCGCTCATGATAAGGTACTTGAAGGATGCCTCGATCGGGGCCCACCGTCTTCTACGGAAGCCCACTAGGACATAGGAAGTGATGCACATGAGCTCCCAGAAGATGAAGAACGTGAAGAAGTCCCCGGCGAAAACAACCCCCACCATCCCAGCGACCATTCCGAAGAGGAGAACGTAGTACTCGGTCAGATTCTCGTCGTGTTCCATATAGCGGATTGAGAAGACAGAGACCAGCGCGCTGAGCATCGTGAAGGTCAAGGCCATAAAGACGCTCAGTCCATCTATCTCGAAACAGGCTCCTACGGGTGGAACGTACGGGCTAAAGTCTCTTACGATGATCCCCTTGCTGACCTCCCCCAGCAGACCAAAAGCGAAATATCCGGCTAACAGGAAGCCGACTACGGCGAAGGCGTCCCTTATCTTAGTGATCCCAATCCGTTCGGCGAGTATCCCCACTCCTGATGAGGCGAGCATGAAGACGAGCAGAGTATCGAGCACAGCCGTGAACATCCTACCACTTCAACCTGCTCAACTGACGAACATCCAGCGTCTTGTAGTGCCTGTACGCCCATATCGTGATGCTCAGACCCACGGCCGCGATGCAGGCCTCGATCACGATCAGCATAATGACCACGCTCGAGGCGAGGGGATCGGACGCAGGATACATGTGAGCCGATAGCGAAATGAAGCTCAGGTTCACCGCGTTGCCAAGGATGGCGATCGCGATCAGCAACTTTATCATATTTCTTTTTGAGGCGAGACAGTACAGACCCAACACGTAGAGGATGACGATGGTGCCGAGGTAGTACTCTATCGAGACCAACTTACTCCCTCAGCATAGCTATGCAGCAGGCGATAGCGGCAAAAACTAAGAGGGAGATGGTGATGAGATCCAGCACCCGAAATGTCGATAGGAAAAGAGTAACCTGCTGTCCCAGGGTCTCTTTTGTCCCTGTCACCAACGTGAACTCGATCCGGTAGATGATGTACGTAGAAGCGATCACGATCCCCAATGCCAAGACCAAACTGGCGACGGTAATCTTGTCGATTCTCAACTACTCGCTCCTCTCCGTCAGCATGATCGCCATTATGAACAGAACAACGATGGCACCAGCATAGATGATCACCTGGAAAAGAGCGACGATGGGAGCGTTCAAGTATGCGAACAGCCCAGCGACCGTAAGACTCAGCCCTGTGAAAGCGATTATAGCGTACATGAGCTCTTTCACCTCTATGGTGATCAGGGCTAAAGCCAGCGTTAGAGCGAGAAGGACTAGATCTATCACGTCGCTCGTGAAATCCTTCTCTAACAGAGAATATTATTGTTATTATACGATCCACTATTATTTATCACGAATTATCACGAAAGATCACTTCGACCGCATCCCGACTTACTTTTGTTCAATTACGCATACCGAGAACTAGAACATTTCGTATAAAATCTGCTAACTTTTTTAGCGGACTCGAAGCAGTGTATTACGGAATGACAGGTGAGCTGCCCGAGCTGATCTATCTGGCAGCCTTTGCCGCCATCAGCCTCGGCCTCCCCGTTGTTATGGTCTTGGGGGGAAAATTAGTATCCCCTCGTAAGCCAAATCCGGTAAAGGAGTCTACGTTTGAGTGCGGGGAGACCCCGACTGGGGTGGGTCATCCTAGGTTTCTGATCCAGTACTTTGCCTACGCCATAATTTTCACGGTTATCGACGTCTTGGTTATCTTCCTTTTGATATTTTCCCCTATGCTCGCTCTTTTGGGGTCGAGAATTCTGGCCATGGTGATGGTTTTCATGATCGTGCTGACCGCTGGGTTGGCGTACATAGTGGCCTCGATCCGGATCGGGTGATTCCGTGTCCCTGTACAGATACGTCAAGAGGCTTCCCGTGGTCAGGCAGGTCGTCAACTGGGCAAGGCTCTCATCCCTGTGGCCAGTTCACCTCATCACCGGCTGCTGCAGCCCTGAGGAGATGGCGACGTTCACCTCCCGATTCGACGTTGAGCGCTTCGGAGTTCTCCCGATGCCGTCCCTCCGACAGTGCGACGTTCTGATCGTCATAGGTCTGGTCACAAACAAGATGGCGAAGAGGGTGAAGCTCGTCTACGATCAGATGGCCGAGCCGAAGTACGTCATCGCGGTGGGAGCCTGTGCCATCACAGGCGGTCTGTTCCGGCACTCCTACAACGTTGTCCCGGGCGTGGACAAAATAATCCCAGTGGATGTCTACGTCCCTGGCTGCCCACCGAGACCCGAGGCTTGGGTCCAAGGGATACGGATGCTACAGGAAAAGATACGGAGAGAGTGATGCGCCCCACGACCATCGCCGGGAGCGTTCCCTCGGGCGCCGAGGAGCCGCAGGCCAGCGCCTCCATGGGAACGGATGGATGCCATTACCCACATCCCCCTGGGAGCCTGAGCCCTACGGCTCGCCCCAGGGCCGCAATCCATATCGCCCTTCTCCGGGAGATACTCGAGCGCCTCGATTCCTCTACGCGGCTTAAGCCAGTAGCTTCCTCGGAGGTCTTTCTATGACACGAACGGAGCTCGAGACCAGGATAGTCAAGGAGACGAGGTCGAGATTCCGGAGATACGTCGTCAAGGGTCACGTTCAGCGTAAAGGTAGGATCTTCCTCAGCGTCAAAAAGGATGGGATCCTGGAGATCCTCAGATTTCTCGACAAGAATTTCGATTTGAATCATCCGGTATCGGTTACTGGAACGGACATGTTGAGGGATCGGCTGTTCGAGCTGGTATACCATGTCTCATCCGTATCCAACAAGGTCCTGTTGACGATGAAGACTCAGGTGCCTAGGGATGATCCCAAGGTGCCCTCCATAATCTCGGTTCTGCCCGGAGCGGATTGGCACGAGCGAGAGATGCATGAGATGCTGGGGGTAAATTTCGATGGGAACCCAAACGTGGGGATCAGGGTCCTTCTTCCAGAGGATTGGGATGAAGGGTACCCCCTGAGGAAGGACTACAAACTCAGGAAGTGGACAGACTAATGTCGGTCATGCGAGTGAGTTGGGGGCCTCAGCATCCAGCAAGCGGACAGTTCAGACTCGTGCTCGACATAGACGGGGATACCATAGTGAGGGGGCATCCCGATATAGGGTACACCCATCGAGGCATCGAAAAACTGGCCGAGATCAAGAACTACTGGCAGATCGTACCTCTCGTTGAGAGAGTTGCGGATATTGACTCGTTCAACATGGCACTGGGTCACTGTCACGCGGTGGAGGAACTAATGGGCGTAGAGGTCCCTGAACGTGCCAAATTCATACGAGTGGTGATGGGGGAGATCAGCCGCATAATGTGTCACCTGTATTGGATCGCACTCTTCCACGCCGGAGCTGGACTGTTCACGGCGTTCATGTGGCCCATCGCCGATCGTGAGCTCTTTTGCGATCTGGCGGAATTGGCAACAGGGAGCAGAGTGACCTTCTACTACATAATACCCGGGGGGGTTCGTCGTGATGTCCCGACCGAGTTCTACAAGCGGGCTATCAAGTCTGTGGATTACTTTGAAAGGCGCCTTCATGACTACGAGGACATGTTCTATCGAAGCGGGGTCTACGGGGTCAGAAGCAAAGGGGTAGCCGTTCTCAGGCGCAGGGACGCGATCAGATTGGGCGCAGCGGGAAACGTCCTCAGGGGATCTGGGGTAAGGGCGGACGTAAGGAAGGATGAGCCATACGATGCGTACGACCAAATGGATTTTGAGGTGATTACCAGAAAGGAGGGGGATTGCCATGCCAGGGCCAGAATCTGGCTACACGAGATGTGGGAGAGTTGCTCCATCATCAAACAGGCGGTCAAGGCACTGCAGAAGCTCCCACGGGGTCCCATAAGGGTTAGGGTTCCGCTGAAGGTACCGGAACCAGGGGAGACCTACAGCCGAATAGAGTCCGCAAGGGGGGAACTCGGTTACTACATAAAGAGCACCGGTGGTCCAAGACCCTACCGCTTCAAGATGAGTACACCATCGTTTAGAAATGCCATCGTGCTCGAGCATCTTTTGAAGGGTGCCAAGGTCGCCGATGTTCCGGTTATCACCTTCAGCACCTATCTCTTTCCACTTGACGCCGATCGATGAGATGAGCCCGGAAGATATGCCCAAAGGTTCTCGCCTCCCATCTGTCCTCACCATATTCGCGTTTGGCATGGTTGTCCTCCCCCTAGCCTCGATGGTCGATCCTCTACGGTCCTTTCTGGATTGGGTGCTATGGTTCCTCTCGACGGACCTCTTTCTGAAACTGGTGGTATTTCCCGGGGTTCTTTTTGTCTCTGGTTACGTCATCATCACGGTGTGGGGAGAGAGGAAGCTGCTGGCAAGGGTCATGTTGCGCATAGGCCCCCTTCACGTTGGGAGGTACGCCGGGTCTCTACAAGTCATAGCCGACTTCCTTAAGCTCGTCTTCAAGGAGATCATCATACCCAGAAAGGCCCACAAATGGATGTTTCTCTCGATGCCGGTCCTAGGTTCCATGGTTTTCATGCTTCCGCTGGCGCTAATCCCCTTCGCGGAGAATTGGGTGGTATACAGCCATCCACTCAGCCTGCTCTTCGTCTTCGCCATCATCTCGATGGGCCCGATGATCATTCTGCTGACCGGGTGGTCCCAGAACAATAAATACAGCTTCATCGGGGGTCTCCGGGAGGCGTTCCAGATGATAGCCTATGAAATCCCCTTGATCCTCTCGGCCATCAGCGTGGTGGTGCTATCGAGATCGCTCGATCTCATGGAGATCGTGAAGTCCCAGTCGAGCTATTGGTACGCCTTGGCTCTACCGATTGGGTTCCTGGTCTTCTTCATCTCAGGAATGGCCGAGACGGCGAGATCCCCCTTCGACATACCAGAGGCGGAACAGGAGATCGTGATCGGGTGGATGACGGAGTACAGCGGGATAGTCTACGGGTTGTGTTACATGCTGCTCTATGAGAAGCTCCTGATCTTCGCTCTGCTGACCAGCCTCCTATTCTTGGGAGGATGGTATGGACCGTTTCTGCCCCTTCCCCAGATCGGCTGGGTGCTATTGAAGGTGGCCCTGATCACCATCACGTTCATCGTGATCAGAGGGGCGTACCCAAGGTTCAGGTTGGATCAGCTCCTGAGGATAGGCTGGAAGGTTCTGATCCCTCTGGCCGTACTGAACCTACTCTTAGCCGTAACGTTAGCGGGTGGGATACTTTGATACTTAAGCCGCTGTACCTAGCCTTCATCCACATCTTCAAGAGAACTTTCACCATCAAGAGCCCCTTCGTCATGCTCAAGCCCACCCCGAGAACGACGGGTCGCCTCCAGTTGGACCTCCAGAGGTGTATCTCCTGTGGACTGTGCGCCAAGGTCTGTCCGACCGAGGCGATAACCATGGTTGATTACAAGGGGGTCAGTCGCCCCCAGATCGACTACGGGCGATGCATCGTCTCCTGCGAGATTTGCCAGTATCTCTGCCCATCGGAGGCGTACATCACGATCGGCGACTACGAGATATCCTCCTATACCAGAGGGGGGCTGGTTTACAGCCCGAGAAGGCTTAGCAGACCGACCGATATCATCAGAGGGAGGAAAACGCTACTGGCCAAGGTTTACAAGAAACGAGGCGTCGGTCACGTCCCAGTTACCCCCTAGACTTTCTGGAAAGTGTAATGTAGGCCGTGTGGCCTACCATTAGCATCTCCGGTCTAGCCCTACCTCTCACGGCCCGAATCGGTCGTAACATGCTCTCAAATGTTCTGACATCGACGAAGCCATTCTCCCTCAGGGCCTCTGTGGTGTTAACGGCCTGATCCATCGTTGGACTAAAGGATACGAAGTACTCGCTGTCCTTCAACGCCCTCCGGGCGTGGGGTACAACAAGCCAAGGAGTCGGTATGTCGAGGACTACAGCGTCGACCTCCTCCTCGTCGATCCCCTCGGTGATGTCCTCGTTTCTCAGTTCGACGTACTCGATAAGGTTCATCTTTTGAAGGTTTTCCCTAGCCTGTTCTATCAGGTCCTCCCGCACGTCGTAGCTGTAAACTCTTCCGCTAGGTCTCACGTGATAGGCGAGGGCAATGGTTCCCGCGCCCACGCCCGTTCCACCCTCGACGACTCGATCCCCGGGTCCGATGCCAGCGAACATGATGACCATCCCGATGTCCTGAGGATATATGATCTGGGTCTTGCGCCTGATCTTCATTATGAAATCGGATATCTTGGGTCTCAATACGACGAACTCCTTCCCTATGTGGGTTTTGGCCCGTGATCCATAATGTTCACCGATAATGGATTCGAGATCGATGGACCCTTTGTGGGTGTGGAACTGCTTTCCGGACACCACCCTTGTTAGGAATTTTCTTCTCTCATCGAGATAGATCAGGATATAGTCACCCTCCTTGACTTCCATCAAGCTATTAGGTAAACGCCCCCAAGGATTTTACTCGATGGGGGTTTCACTCTGTTGGCTTTTCCTTCCCTCCCTCCCCCCTCTCGATCCTCCTAGCCGCCCAGATGGAAACCTCGTAAAGGACGATCATGGGCACCGATAGGATGAGCATGCTGATTGGCGTTGGATCCGGTGTTAAGATCGCCGTCAAAATCAAGATGCCCACGATGGCGACTCTCCGCCTCTCCACCAGTCTCCGTGACTCAAGCATACCCGCCCTCACCGCGAGCGAGGTGAATATGGGGAAGGTGAAGCTAAGCCCCGATCCGATGATCATGAAGATGACGAGCTCCAAAAAGGCTCGGATCGTGAACCAGGGAGCGACGGCGGTGGCGTAGGCGAAGCCCATGAGCACCCTTAGGGTTATGGGAATGATGAAATAGTACGCGAGGAAGGCCCCCAGTGTGAAGAGTGCGGCGAACCCGGAGAAGGAGTATAGGACGAGCCTCCTCTCCCCCCTTGTAAACGCGGGATTGATGAACTTGTATATCTCATAGAACGTAACGGGAGACGAGATGATGAAACCCAGCATGAAGGCTATCAGGAAGTATATCCATATGACATCCGTGAACCCTGAGGCGAAGAGAGTTAGACCGGGGGGTAGCAGATCGTTCCCTAGCCTGTGGAAGACGTACATCACCACGGTTCCATAGAAAAACTTAGCGAGGACCGAGCTGGACTGGGGCGTGGCTGTGATGTTGTGTCTGGGGGGAGGGATCTCGAGGGAAAACCAACTCGCCGGTATCATTGCGACTATCACCGACGCGATTATGAAGCAGATGAGGGCGACTCTGAGCCTGCTGATCAGCTCCTCCGTATGCTCCCAGACGGTCTTGGTCTCTTCCGTCAACGGGTTCCTTTCCGTACGTGTTCCAGAACCTTTATCCTTTAGGCCTCCTTGGCCTTCTCCAGGATCTCCTTCTCGATATCGTCGATGGATCTCCCCTCCGTCTCTATCCCCATCTTTTTCGCTGTATCGAGGATGCTCTTCTTGCGCTCTATGTCCTTTTCCGCCTTCTTATCCGCCTCCTTGATCTCCTTGTCTATGCCGGACATCCCCTCCTTGAACTCGCGCACGCCCTTACCGAGAGACCTCATGAGCTCGGGCACCTTTCGGGCGCCAAATAGGAGGACGATGATCACGACTATGATGAGGAGCTCGGTGGTGCCCAGACCGAAAGCTGGACCTATCGGTATGAATGGCATCAATATGAAAGATTGGGGATCTTTTAATCTTTTTAGTGCCCAAGAGGCTGTATCATTTATTCTTGTCTGTCGAGAGGTAGAGTAAGAGGATCCGACTAATCCGGGACCTCTATACCCAGAGCCTCTAGATCGAGGTCCTCCTTGAGCCCCCTGTAGCGGTTTCTCACCGTGACCTCGGTAACACCGGCCGCGTTCGCGATCGACTTCTGGGTTCTCCTTTCGTTGTTGACCACGGAGGCTATGTAGATTGCGGCGGCCGCCACGCCCATCGGATCCTTTCCAGCGGTTACCCTCTTTTCCAAGGCCTCAACGAGTATCTTCTTGGCGACTTTCCTCACGTTATCGCTCAGGTTAAGCAATGCGACTATCTTGGCTGAGTACTGGATGGGGTCGATGAGCGGAACACTCATGTCGAAGGTCCGCAGGAGCAACCTGTAACAACGGGCGATATCCTTTTTGTCGACCAGACTCGTTTCGCTTATTTCGGTCAGGGACCTTGGAAAGTGCGTTAGCCTGCACGCCAAGTACAACGAGGCGGCGGCTATACCCCCTATAGAGCGCCCCCGCACCAGACCCTTTTTCAGGGCCTTCCGATAGATGATGGCCGCTCTCTCCTTGACACTGTTAGGGATCGAGAGTCTGTCGGAGAGTCGGTCTAGCTCAGCAGCCGCATGCGACAGGTTTCTACCCGTAGAAGATTGGGCCTTGAACCTCATCTGCCAACGCTTCAGCCTGAGCATCTGCAGCCGAGTTTTCATCGGAAGGCTCCGACCGAAGGCATCTATGTCGACTCTGCCGATGGTTGTAGGTAGACCCTTGTCGTGGATAGAGTACAGATAGGGAGTACCTATCCTGCTTCTCCTCTCCCTCTCCGTTCCGCTGAAGGCCCTCCACTCGGGACGCTTGCTCAACAGGACCTCGGTGACAACCAAACCACAATCGCCGCAGATAACCTCACCCGAGAGGGCGTCCTGGATGAGCTTTCCACTACCACACTCTGGACATCGACTGATTTCCTTAACCTTTTCCTTGACCCTTGCTTTTACCATCTTTCAATACTTCATCCAGAAATAGTCGGCACGAATATTTAATGCTCTAACTTATAAATCTTTCCATTTTACTATCAGGAAAATGGAAAATCTATCAGGCTACCTCTATGTTTCTGGCGGCGTAGCCCATACTGACGAGGAACTCCTTGACCCTGGATCGATGGTCCCCCTGCAACAGGATCCGCTCGTCCTTCGCAGTGCCCCCACATGCGCAATGGGCCTTTAACTCCTTCGCTAGCTTATTCAGCTCTTTGCCTTTCCCTTGTACGCCCTCGACAACGGTCATAAGTTTTCCCCACCGGCGTGTTTCCAAATGGACCTTGATCTTCTGCTGTTCTTTGTCAATCTCTGTACAGACACAAAGATCCAGTGGTAATCCACAGATCGGGCAGATTTTCTGCAATGACTTAATCAATGAATTAGACGACTTTATTTTAATCTTTGTTCATTTTTGTGATTTGCGCTCGAGACTCTTTCACCTAGCTTCGGATGATGAAATAAAGAGGGGGGAGACCACCGATGTGTACTTCACTCGAACCGAGGAGATACTAAAGACCAAGAACCTGTACGATGTTCCAGTCGTCGCTGAGGTCACAGTGACGAAATTACCCAGAGGATGGACATGGGGCGTGCTCTGTGGGGTAGAGGAGGAGGCTCAGCTCTTCGAGGGTGTTCCTGTCAATGTGGATATGATGCCCGAGGGGACCGTCTTCTACACCAAGGACTATCACGGCTTCAGGACCCCAGTCATGCGACTAGAGGGACCCTACGGTGCCTTTTGTAGGTTAGAGACCCCGCTACTCGGGCTCATCTGCCATGGCTCCGCCATCGCTACGGCGGCGGCCCATGTAAAGAAGGTGGCCGGGAAAAAGCTGGTCATCAATTTCGGAGCAAGAAGGGTGCATCCCGGTCTAGCCCCCTTTTTGGGGAGGGCCGCCTATATCGGGGGCCTCGACGGTGTCTCCAACATAACCGCCGCTAAGCTTCTGGGCGTTAAGCCAACCGGAACCATGCCCCATTCCCTGATAATTCTTTTCGGGGAACAGAGGAAGGCCTGGGAGGCGTTCGATGAGTTGATGCCTAAGGATGTGCCACGAATCGCCCTGGTTGATACCTACTTCGATGAGAAGGCGGAGGCTGTAATGGCAGCCGAGCATCTAAAGGGTCGACTCTGGGGGGTTAGACTGGACACTCCTGGGAGCAGGAAGGGCGACTTCGCGGAGATCATCAAGGAGGTTCGATGGGAGCTAAACGTTCGTGGATACCAAAACGTAAAGATATTCGTCTCCGGTGGACTGGACGAAGATGCCGTTCGGGAGCTTGGCAAGGCGGGGGCAGACGGTTTTGGCGTGGGAACATGGATATCCAGCGCACCGGTGATAGATTTCGCCATGGATATAGTTGAGATGCGAGGTAAAGCGGTTGCCAAAAGGGGTAAGCTCGGAGGGAACAAACAGGTCTGGAGATGCGGTCGATGCCTGATCGACGTCCTTGTTCCCCAGGGCGAGAAGCCACCGACGTGCCCGAGCTGTGGATTCGAAACGGCTCCCATGCTGAGACCACTGATTCGAAACGGAAAGATCGTTGGAGAATTGCCAAGGCCGAAGAAGGTTCGCAGCTACGTCCTCGATCAGCTGAAAAGGCTATCGGTCTAATTTACGACTGGGTGACAGGATGGGTGACAAGTACGACGAGATCCTGAGAATCAGCAAGAGGAGAGGCTTCCTCTGGCCATCCTTCGAGATATACGGGGGATTGAGCGGGTTTGTCAGCTTCGGATACGTGGGAACTTTGCTAAAGCATAAGGTAGAGAGCCTATGGAGAAGGACCTTCATCGAAAATTTCGGATTTCTTGAAATCGAGACCCCATTGATCACACCAGCGAGGGTTCTGGAGGCATCGGGTCACGTTGATCATTTCAGGGATCCCATAGTGGCGTGTCAGAAGTGCCAGCGGAGGTACAAGGCCGATTCACTCGTGAAGGAGCAAACAGACCTAGTAGCAGAGGAGTTGACCATAGGCGAACTCGGGGAGGCGATTGCTTCTAAGGGTGTAAGATGCCCACAGTGCGGTGGAGGGCTATCCAAACCCAAGTACTTTAGGACGATGTTTGAAACTAAGATTGGGCCGTACACCGAGGCTCGCGGATTTGGCAGACCCGAGGCAGCACAGGCCATGTTCGTTGCATTCAAACGCTATTATGAGCACGCTCGAAAGAGGCTGCCATTTGGAGTCGGTCAAGTGGGTAGAGTTCTGCGAAACGAGATATCGCCCAGGCAGGGACCCATAAGGCTCAGAGAGTTCACGATAATGGAAGTCGAACTTTTCTTCGATCCCCAGAGGCCGGAGTGTGACCGACTGGATGAGGTTAAAGACGACTCCATCCGCATCCTGACGAAAGACATGCAAACTGCCGGGCAAATGGAGCCGATGGAAGAGACGGTGACTGAGGCGCTAAGGAGTGGCCACATCACGGGAGATTGGTTGGCCTATTTCATGGCTATTGCCCAGCGCTTCCTTGTATCGCTCGGCGTACCCAGGAAGATGCAGCGGTTTCGCGAGCACTTACCGAATGAGAGGGCCCATTACTCCCTTCAGACCTTTGACCAAGAGGTTCTTTTGGAGCGTTGGGGATGGGTTGAGGTCTCGGGTCACAGCAACAGAGGGGACTACGACCTACGGAGGCACATGGAGTTCAGTGGGGTGGATATGCGTATTCCTAGCGAAGGGGGCAAGGAAGTTATCCCCCAGGTTATCGAACCGAGTTTCGGCTCAGAGCGAATCGTCTACTGTGTACTTGAGTACTCCTACTCCAAGAAGGATGATAGGACGATCATGCGAATTCCCCGGGAGGTGTCGCCGATCCAGATAGCCGTTTTTCCCCTAGTCGTGAAGGATGAGCTTCCGAGAAAGGCCCAGGAGATCCACGACATGCTTTCCAGGGAGGGCTTCAACGTGACGTATGATGAGGGGGGGTCGATCGGGAGGAGGTACGCTAGGGCGGACGAGATAGGGGTACCGATTGCGGTGACGGTGGATTACGAGACTCTGAGTGAAGGTAGCGTCACCCTGAGAGACCGCGATACGTGGAAACAGGTTCGACGCAAAATCGATGACCTTTCCAAGGTCCTCAGGGACTACTTCTCGAGAAGGGCTGAAATCTTCTAGGAATGGGTGATCGAGGGGGTTGCCTGTGCTGGTGCTGGGTCTTGTACTCTTTAAAGAGATGGGAAGTGAGATGGGATGGTTGTCACTGAGGAAGATGGGGCGGTGATCGTACGAGAGATAAATGAGGCCTATGATAGGATACCGACCATCATAAAGCCATTCGTACCGTCTTTGACCTATATTTTAGGCAATGTACCTGAGTGCGCAAAGAAATACGCACTCCAAGAACTCATTGAGTTTCTAGAGAAGGCGCATCATGATGGAAGGATACCGTAGATGGAATAGGCGTTAGGAGGTTATCTTCCTATATTTCGAAGGACACACTAGGAGTGCTTTTGGCCCTACTCCGATCGCTCCCCCTCTATGAACTCGTTAAACCACTGTTGGGCAGTGTTCAGAGGCACCTGAACAGGAGGGCGTTTGAATCCGTATGCAGACACGCTTACCAGAGGCCCGGAAACGCCCCGATCGACCGCGATCCTCGTTGTTCTGATGACATCCAGAAGGACGGAACCCGCATTCTCGGCTTCAGATGCACTAAATCTTATGTCTATTGCCAGTTCAGCGCGGCCGAAGTACGATCCTTTAACCCATAAGAAGTTGTCTCTTCGATTCT
Organism: Bathyarchaeia archaeon; assembly: GCA_046760555.1. GTDB lineage: Archaea > Thermoproteota > Bathyarchaeia > JBHIEI01 > JBHIEI01 > JBHIEI01. Next base: position 28,996 of record JBHIEI010000006.1, on the reverse strand, counting down.
CTAGAAATGGAACGTAATCCGTTGTACCGGCCACGAGTCTTGTCTTGTAGGGTAAGTCTGATTGAACGGCGACCGTTTTGATCTTTCTTTTGACGTTTTTCGCTCTAGCTAAGGTCGATAGAGATTCCGTCCCACCTCCCACATCTAATTGATAGGTTTCGTCAACATGGACGCCGCGCTCATTGAGGAAGGAAAGGATCGCCCTGTGGAATATGGTAGCCCCAATCTGATCCATCAGATCGTCTCCTGCCACAGCCAGCTTTGACTCTGAAAATCTCTTAGCCCAGTGCCTATCGCTGGCCAATGCCGTTGGCGTGGCGTTTATGAAGGCGCATCCGGCTTTCAGTGACTGTTCGGCGTACCATCTGGTTGCTCTGTTGGCTCCAACCGGTAGAAGATTTAGAACTATCTCGGCGCCAGTATCCTGCAGGATCCTATTCACTTCTGCGGGCTGTGCCCTACTCACCTTGATGACATCCCTCAAAGGACCATGAACCCCGTCCAAAACGGGTCCACACTCAACAGGAACGCCCAGATGAGGGACATTACAGAATTTTGCCGCTACGTTGGGTTTTGAAAATATCGCTTGGGACAGATCCTGCCCTACCTTTCGATCGTCAACGTCGAATGCCGCCACAAACCTGATGTCGGAGATGCAGTACCCGCCAAGCCTTGGATGTATGAGCCCGAGGGACGGCTTTTCATCTCCGTAGTACTGGATTCCCTGCACCAGCGCTGAACAGCAGTTTCCCACCCCGATTACGGCTAACCGAATATCAGGCAATTCGATTCGATAAAGATCGGGTGATCATATTAATGGTACGTAGAGAGCGAAACAATTAGACGCTATGGCTAATTATCAAATCGTAGGTGATGTGTTAAGGAGAGGGATTTGGCGGAAACAAAGGGCATAAGAGACCTCCTTCGCCCCTTGAAGAGAGCCCCGGGACTGTACAGACCGAACCATGATCAAAACCTGTTTATGGTCCTACCCACGGCCTTTGATGCGATCGGGCTGGAAAACGAAAGGAGATCGCTTTACCATAACAAACGGTGTAAGAGAATTCTCGAGGGAAATGAGTGTAGAGATGTCAAGAACGTCGTCTTTGTTGTGATCGATTCGTGTGGAATCGCACAATTTGCTCTCTCAAATAAGCTAAAGAGAATTTACAACGGGCTTGGTTCATTTCCACTGTCGTCGATATTTCCCACAACCACCTCGACCGCGATTGCCTCGATCGCTTGTGGCCTTCCTCCAGAGAAGCACGGAGTTGTGGGACACAAAATTTACGTGGAAGAGGTCGGGGCGCTGGTGGATACGCTGAGGGCTTCGGTGGCGGATAAGAGGAGGGATAGCTTGCATCATGCAGGGGTCGATCTTCGAAATCTCATGTGGAGTAAGCCAATGTACTCCGACTTGGGCGAAGGAGCCCTTTACGTGGAGCTACTCCAGTGGGGGATCGCGAGGACCGGGCTGAGTCACTTTCTTGGAGTGGAGAGTAGAACACTTGGGTTCATCGATCTCATCGACGCCTTTTCGATGACCAAGAAGCTCCTAAAGAAAAAAGAGGAGAAGCTAATCGTTCATGTGTACGTTCACTTGCTAGATTCGCTCGGACACAAGTATGGTCCATATAGCAAGGAGTATCGGCTCGGACTTCGCCGAATCGAGGAGGACCTAGTTCGCTTTATCAGAAGCCTGAGGGGCAGGATTGAAGATCAGACGGTTCTGATGGTGGTATCGGATCACGGCCACGATCTTCTCGATCCGGAGAAGAGGGTGGAGATAACTAGAGAAGAGATTGACATCATTGGCGAGCATCTCAGAGTGAGGCCCGGGACCTCCGGACGAGTGAGGCACTTCTATGTGAAGGAGAGCCACATCGACGAATTCGTAGGTTTTATGGAAGATAGGATCGTGGACAGAGGGAGGTTGTTGGGTTACGATGAGGTGAGAAGAGAACTTATGATGGGGGTTGGGGGACAAGATCGCGCAAGGGCGAGGATTGGGGATTACGTCTTCGTCTCCTACTCGGGGGTAGATCTCAGGATAAAGAGGGAGGAGGAAGCGCCACCTCCGATTCTCGAGGAGGAGTACGTGAGCTCGCACGGATCCCTGACCCTAAACGAGATTGCCGTTCCCTTCATCTCTGCTCGAATTCCGTTGATAAAACAAATTATCTAGTACTGTCTGGTCCCTTCTTAGTGCGGTGCAGTATTTTTCGAGGAATGGTTGCCTATCAGGTTATGTAGGACCGTCTGTAACCGTACTTCTTCTGTACGATCTCGTCGAGCTGTTTGCGGAGCCGGATGTCGAGTTTGCGTTGCTGGGGAGACAGAAGAGACTTCAAATCTCCAACGGACTTTGAGGAGTACCGCTCAATTCCCCTAACGATGATCGCCTTATCCTTCGACTGGGGTGAGATCATCTCAAAAAACGCTGGGGTCCCACTCCTCATCTTTCTTACTATTTCCTCATCGATGTCTCTCGCGATGATACCGCCGAAACCGATATGGTGGTAGGGACTCAGTGGTTCGGTCTTTATCTGCCAGAGCCTGCCATCGTGCGAGATGAACATGTCGTAGCGTCCTTCAGAGATCCCTGTGAGGAAGCGCCAACCCTTGGGCTTTCTATCGTATCGTCTTTTTAGCTCCCTGACTATTCTCCCAACACCCTTTATTGCCATTGTTCTCCAAGACGGCTAAGCCTACATCTTAGGCTTGAGGGTATTTAGAGTTATTCACCTTTCGGAAGTTGATCTGGGCACAGAATCTGACCGCGTTCTTTAGGACATGAACCGTATCCGGTCTCTTCTCCGGGTGGGGGCTGAACAGAATTGCCCTTCCATACCCGTATCTCGTACTTAGGATGGCTGTTGCTCCTCCGATGTACGTGGCGAGTGACTCGTCGTTCTCAGCTGGCGTCATCAGTGGTCCGTTCTGATAGAAGAAATCGTAATGAGACCTTTGGTCACCTTTGAAAAGGGGATGCTTGGGCTTAACCACATGGACCCTCTCGACCCTGATCCCACGTCCCCTCTTCATGGTCGTCTCTACGATTCCGATCTTCGGAGCCGCGTAGGCACCGAGGCAGATGCCGATGTAACCGCCACCATTAGCGACGAATTCCCTGATATTACGTAGTCCCTGCGTCCCCAGATGCCTCAGGCACTGCTCGGTGTATCCGCCAGGCATCACGAGCGAGTTGCATCGTTGTAAGCCATCTTTATCCTTGACATCTGTTTCATCGATGGCAAGAAATGGGATCTGAAGATCAGATAGAACGGTCTCCACATCGATGGCCATGGTGGCACCGGTTCCGGTGTATACTCCCACTAACTCCTCTCCCAAGGCATCTCACTGAAGACGGGATCTCTGGGAAGTCTTCCGATCAAAAAGTTCTCCCTCGAGGCGTCTATGCTCTCCACCACTTGAACATCAGATATTTGATACGCCTTTTGGCATCGATCATAGCGACTATGAAACGCTTCCTGACGGTTGTTGCGAGCCTACCCGATCTAACTATCTCCGATGCCGTCAGAAACTCCCTTGATCGCTTTACCTGAACCATAAAAGGCGCGTGCTCCAGTCCCGGTCCTCGCTCGTAGACGATGAAGTCGCTCCCATATTTAACCCCCGGAAGCACGACATATCCTTTCTCCCTCAGGTCCTTGTATACCGCGTACTTGATTTCGAAGTCGACGTATACCTTTTTTATCCATCGCCGAAGCCCGGTTAGGGCCAGGGGCTTCTTCCTTGGTCCTCTGACTACCACGATCTTCCCTTTCTCAACCAGATACAATCCCTCTAGAGGATCCAGAACGAGCGGCGTCTCAAACTCTTCAACCTCTCTGGGTTTCGGAACGCCGATCGGCTTTCCAAAGAAGCCGAGCTTATAGATTTTGGTACCTTTCTTCGGATCCCATATCACTAGCTTATTCTGCACGAGCTCTGCCTCGACCCTCATCACATCTCGAAATAAGCGGAAGCTTTAAAATGGAGTTGGAAAGCTCATCTATTGAGCACCTTTGGCTCAGCAGAGGATCTGCACTCCGACGTGCGAACTCTTCCGGTGCGTGAAACGTGCATTGGTCTACCGCGGGGATAGCCCGTGGTGTAAGCTTACCGATGATGGATGTGATCCGAGGGAATGTAGCTATGCCATCTGCGTTAAAAGGCGACTCCTGCCCAATGGGACGTGTGGCTTAGCGATAAAGCGTAGAACCACCGAGGGAGTAAGACCGGAAGAGTTCATGACCACCGGGATAAGGGTTAGGGGCAAAGCCTTTCGAAAGCTGGGGGAAAAGGAAGTCTTCTGAACCAGAAGGGGGAGAAAGGGATTAAACATGAGAAGAGGGCCCGCTGTTGTCGGTCCCAGCCCTACAGAGACTTCAAGTGATAAGGGGATTGAATGCAAGCCCTAGTGTTAGCGGCGGGGAAGGGCCTGCGGCTGAGTAATGCCACGGAAGAACCAAAACCTCTGATTCGAGTGGCTGGAAGAACGCTGCTGGAAAGGATAATCTCGAACCTGAAGAAGGCGGGGGTGGACCGGGTCATCCTGGTTGTAGGTTATAAGCAGGATGTGATTCGGAAGGAGATCGCTAAGTGGGATCAACGAGATGAGGAAATCCTGCTGGTGGAGAACAAGGAATGGAGGAAGGGTAATCTTTACTCTCTCCTCGCCGCAGAGCCGTACGTCAACGATGTTTTCCTGCTTTGTATGTGTGACCATGTGGGAGATGTCCACAGAATTCTGAAGAGTCTGATCAGGGTGAAGCCCAGCAGCGCCGTCCTTCTGGCTGCCGATCCTTCGGAGGCCAGAGAGGAGGATACTCGAGTGCTGGTCAGTAACGAGCTGATCATCGATATAGGAAAAAATGTGGCAGATGGGAATTACGTGGACACGGGTTTCTTCCTGTGCTCCCGTGAGGTATTTCGCTACGCCAAGATGGCAGCCAGAGAGGGAAAGGTTGAACTGGCTGACTGCATCAAAAAGGCTGCCTCTTACGGAAGGGCTCGGATTCTCAACATCTCGAAGATAGAGGAATACGATCCGAAATTAAGGCGGAGAGTTCCTCTCTTCTGGGTTGATTGCGATACGATTGATGACATAGAGAGAGCCAAACGTGGGCTGGTGCAAAATGCCCAGAAGGGAGCTTCTGATCTGCTCGCCCACTACATTCATCAGCCGATAGAGAACAGATTGGTATACTGGCTCTCAGACACTAGAGTGACACCCAATCAGCTAACGATACTCACCAATGTCATAGCCTACGTTGTCGCGGCACTCTTCTACTTCGGATATCTCCTACCAGGCTCGCTGCTCAGCTTTGCTGTAGGTATCATGGATGGACTGGACGGCAAACTGGCCAGGGTGAGGGAGACATCCTCTAAGACGGGGAGCATGGAGCACGCGTTCGACCTCCTCTTCGAGAGCATCTGGGTGGTCAGCCTTTCGATCTATCTTCACAAAAGTGGACACGAGACGGCTCTGTTGCTCTGCGCTATAATTCTGGTACTTGTTGCCTTCTACAGAAAATGTTACGACCAGTTCCGGGTCGCCGCGGGGAGAAGCTTAGACGACTACGGTCCGTTTGAGAGGCGGTTCAGGAGAGTGGCAGGAAGAAGAAACCTGTACAACGTACACATCCTCCTTTGGATCGTGTTGGGAACCCCTTTCCTATCCTTGATCACCATAGCTGGCCACGCTCTGATCACCGCCGCAGTCTACGCCTATAGATCTTTGCTCAACATCCACCGTCTGGACACAGGCAAGGGATAAATGTACCTCCCGGGCTCCCATTGGGACTGCCTGCCCTGGAGAAGAATACGATCGTGGGCTTGCCTAGCCTGTGGTGAATGCTGCCAGCGCTTCAGGCCTGTCCTCAGCGCTTACGAATACGCTCTATTCCTTCGGAAGTTCGGTTCGGGCGTCATCGAAATCGATAGTCTGGGAAATCCGCACCTGAGGCACGTGAGAGGGAGATGCACATTCCTTAACAGTAAGAACCTATGCCAATTACAGCCCCTGGGCATGAAACCCTGGGTGTGTAAGCTGTGGCCCTTCAAGGTTAGCAATAAGCTCGATCCTAGGGCGGAATTTCGATACGAGGGACGCGAGTACCACATTTTCGTGGACCCATCATGCAGAGGGGTCAACAAGGGTGACCCTCAAAGGCTACCCGCAACCATATCCGAGATAATAGACATATACCACGACCTCTCCACAGAGCAGAGATACTCCACATCCACAGGGCTTGGCATCCCCCTGATTCAGCCCAAAGAATGATCTCGTCGCAGCGTGCTCGGCGTGCCAGCCCCGAGCGATTTACTCCTCGGTAAAAAGATAGCACAAACACAACTTATAGTCACTGATAAGTCTTGGATGGTGTGATAAGAAAGGGGTACCTCCTTAACAGATGGACCATCATCGCTAGTGAAAGGGCTCGAAGACCCACAGATTTCATAGTGACACGGAAAAAGAGGACAGAGAAAGGTCCCTGTCCATTCTGCCCAGGCAACGAACGCCTCACACCTCAGGCCGTTCTTGCTTACTTACCAAGCCGAAGGGGGATCGTTAGACATCGAGATTCCGACGGAGAAAGGGCGACAGGATGGCTCATCCGTGCTATCCCAAACCTCTATCCAGCTCTTCTCCCCTCGAACAAGTTCGAGGTGAAAACTCATGGGCTTTACACAAGGGGAACCGCAACAGGTTACCATGAGGTCTTAATCGAGTCACCGAATCACGACGAGCACCCGGGTACCGCAAGAATCGACCAACTGTCTCTGGTGATTAGGGGGTACATCGATCGTCTGAAGGAGTTCGCCCGCAGTCCGGTTGTGCGATACGTATCCATCTTTCGGAACCATGGGAGAGAGGCAGGAGCCTCCCTATCTCATGCTCACTCGCAGATCATAGCGACGCCAATGGTCCCTGCGATGATTGAGGCGGAAGTCGCCGCCTTCAGGAAGTATCATAAGGATCGAGGAAGGTGCATTTTCTGCGACATCATCCGCTGTGAGGCTAAGGGATCTCGCCTCATCTTCGAGAATGAGCACTACATTGCCTTCACACCCTGGGCCAGCGTTTGCCCCTTCGAGTTCTGGTTGCTACCAAAAGGCCATATGGCATGTATGAGCGAACTTACCGATAGTAGAGACATCCGTTCCTTGGCTTACTCGCTTCGCAAGTGTTTTGGCGGGCTAAGACGGTTGCTCAACGACCCACCATACTGTAGTGGCTTTCACATCGCACCTGTCGAAGAGGAAAGCTATCACTGGCACCTAGAAGTCTACCCGAAGCTTAGCCAATTAGGGGGCTTTGAGAAGAGTACGGGAATGTTCATCAACACGATGAGTCCAGAGGATGCGGCACAAAGCCTGAGGGAAGCCGTCAAAAGAGAGTTAGTTAGTCGTTGAGTCGTAATATAAAACGTTTAACGCCGAAATGGATCTAGGGTATAAGGTTAAGGCTTGACGGAGAAGAAGCTCGAACCCATGCAAGCCATACGGGTCGACCTCGTTCAAGCCCTGGATACCAACGACGGGTTTGTGTGACCTGGGCGATAGCACCATGGCATCGCCCATGTCTGGATCCCGTTTAAGCAGCTCATAGGTGGTTCAGGGGATTTGGGTAGTCCACCTTCGTAAGAGGGGACACGGAATATGCTTAATGCTTCGAGGGAAATAAGTTAAACTCTGGATATTGCCGATACAGCGTTGATCAGAGAGTAGGCCAGTTCTCTCAGCGGTGAATTATGTCGTACATTGACAGTATTCCAACCAGCCTACCACTTTCAACGAGGGTAGTCTTCTGATGTCGTTTTTCCCATCATATCGGCAGCCTCAAATAGGTAGACATCTGGGCTTATCGTCAGGAAGGAGCAGCCATTATGCGCTCATTGCAAGTGAACTCAGGATGTAAAATTCAGGTAACCACCTTTCCTATGTCCACCAGCTCAGCAGCATCCAACGCGGTTCCTGTAGAAGGAATCGTTATCACCTGTTTCGTCATGCTCCAGAGACCCTGGATCGGTAAGCCAAGGAACGGATGTCATTTGTCACTCGTGACAGTTTGTCTTGATTAATGTTGTTCGATCGCTCCGGACTACCGGCAAACGAAAATAAAAAAGCGACCAAGAGAGCAAACTAGGTATTTAGACGATGGAGGGTTCCAGGATTCAAGAGGTCTCAAAGAGGCTTCAAAAAATCTTCGGCAGAGAACGTTTCTCTGTCGAGCCATTAGAGATTCGCCTCTACGAGAGAGATTTGGCGCCGCTCCCCTCCCTAATGACTTCTCTCTTCAAAACGACCCCGAGCGTCGTCGTCCAACCCACCTCCACTGAGGAGGTCAGAGAGGTCGTCGAGCTCTCCAAGTCCTATGGAATCCCTGTGACTCCCAGGGGCTCTGCAAGTTACGGATTTGGAGGGGCTCTGGCAACGAGGGACGGAATGGTTGTCGACATGCGACGGATGAATCGGATCATCGAGCTCAACCGCAAACAGCGAACAGTCACCGTTGAGGCCGGGATAACATGGAAAAAGTTGATCGAATACCTTGAAAGGAGGGGGTTTACGGTCCTGGCTTATCCTTCGAGTGCCATTTCTGCGACCGTAGGTGGATGGATCGCCACCGGAGGATATGGGTACGGCTCTCTCAGGTACGGACATTTGAGCCGGCATGTCGAGAGGTTGGAAGTGGTACTCCCCTCAGCGAGGATCGTTAGATCCCCCTCCTCTCGGTACCCACAAGAGCTCTTTATGGGGACGGAGGGTACATACGGCATCATAACTCGGGTAACGATTCGGGTACGCACCCTGCCAAAGGCGACGATCGCCCTGCTTGCGTCGTTTCCAGATGATGACACGCTATTTTCCTTTGTTCAAAGGCTGAATCGCCTACCAGGTATTCCGACTCCTTACACAGTGATTTTCTACGACTCTCGCTTTGTCGCCCTTAAGAATGAAGTTGGCGCCAAGCTTGAACCGAGGCCGCATGCACTCGTTAGATTCGAGGGTGGCAGAGATGAGATCAAAAACGGACGCCAGATCCTCTCTCGTCTCGCCAAGGAACTTGGGGGAAGGGAAGAAGGCTTAGCGAAGGCCAAGGAGGAATGGAGGGAACGCTTCTACGCCCTGAAGATCAGAAAGCTCGGTCCAACTCTGATAGGTACGGAACTCATCATTCCAACCGACAAACTGAGCTCTTACAGGGAGGCGATGGAAAAGGCGGCCAAGGGTCATGCTCAGGCGATCTGCTACGAGGGAGTGGCCGTTCACCCATCGAAAGTCATCCTTTTGCCAATGATCCTATCCGATGAGCGGAGGAAGATTTCCCATCTGATGTCGATGTCGCTTTTCAAGATCTTGAACGATGCTGCGGTGGATGTGGGGGGAGCTCCTTATGGACTGGGGATATGGAACTCCTTTTACATCAACCATCTATGGGGGAGGGAGAAGGCCCGGAGGCTTCGTGAAAGGAAGAAGAAGGTTGATGCCAGGGGGCTGATGAACCCAGATAAGGTGTTCGGGGCGATAACGAGGTTTGGCTTTCCCGTCTCACGTCAGCTCTACTCGATAGGAATTGGTCTATTTAGAACCCTTTCTCCCTTCCAATCCCTGTCTAGGATAATCGAGAAGAAGACCCCAAGAGTCCTGTCCGATGTGGTCGAAGACCTCTACATCTGTGCTCGATGTGGCTATTGCAACCCCGTTTGTCCTATCTTCGATGAGTTAGGATGGGAATCAGCGTCTCCGCGTGGAAGGCTATACCACTTGAAGTACTCCTTGGAAGAGGACAAACCCCTCCTTCCTCGGTCCATCGTGAAGAGGTTCTACCAGTGTGCCTTATGTGGTCGGTGTAAGGAGTATTGCGTCACGGGTCTGGAACTATTAGAGGATTGGTACTTGTTGAGGAGACGCATTGCTGAATCCGGGCTAGCCCCTGAGGTTATATACGAGCTCGAAAACACGCTCCGAGAGAATTTCAATATCGTGGGGATGCCCCCGAAAGCCAGAACTGATTGGATATCCCTTAGGTCTAGGTGGAACAAACGCTCGCTGAAACGTTCCAGAGGAGTCAAGTACGTAGAGCTACTTGAGAGAGACCTCGTGAAGAGGAGGGCCGAAACCGCCTACTTCATCGGCTGTCTGGGAACGTATTACGGGAGAAATGCAGGAATTCCGGATGCCATGGTTCATATCCTACATGAAGCTGGCGAAGATTTCTCCATCCTGGGAAGGGATGAATGGTGTTGCGGAGAGCCCTTTCTGATGAGCGGGTGTGTAGAAGAATTTGAGAGGTTTGCCCAACATAATGTGGACGTCGTGGTGAAGTTGGGCGCGAAAAGGGTGGTTTTTACCTGCCCCGGATGTTATCGAGCCTTCAAGGTCGAGTATCCAAAACTTCTCGGTGAGCCCCTCAACTTTGAGGTGGTGCACTCATCCGAGTTGCTCAGCGAGTACTTCAAAGAGGGGGTACTAAGGGCACCCAGAGTGCGTAGGCACCCGTTAAGGGTAACTTATCATGATCCGTGTGAGCTTGGCAGGGTCATTGGATTGTACGAAGAGCCTCGTAACACATTGAAGAGCCTAGACCTTCGTCTCATCGAGATGCCCGAAAATAGGGAGAACGCATTATGCTGTGGTGGTGGAGGTCTTCTTAAGGTCGTTGATCTTGGTCTGAGCCACTCGGTCGCGGCTTCCCGGCTAGAACAAGCGAAGGCAGTCGGTGCAGAGACCGTTGCATCAGGTTGTCCAGCGTGTAAGATGACGCTTTCCGAGGTTTCATTGGCACGAGGTGAAGGGTTAGAGGTTCTGGACATCGTCGAGATTGTAGCGAGGCAGCTTCGTCTCCTACCCTAATAAGAAAAAAGTTTTAATTCGGATGGACCGAGAGATCCGAGCATGGTATCCTTGATAAGAGTCGAGGATCTCGAATTCCCGAAAGACTACTACTACGAGCCCAAGCATTCCTGGCTAAGGATCGAGAAGGATGGAAGTGTAACCGTTGGATACGATGATTTTGCTCAGAGGGCTGCTGGTGAGATTGTGTTCCTGGATCTTCCTGAGAGGGGGACCAAGGTAGAACAGTTTAAGGCCTTTGCACACGTGGAGAGCCACAAGTGGGTCGGGGAAGTGATTTCACCCATATCCGGAACAGTCATCGAGACCAACGAGGGGCTACTCGAGAATCCAAGACCCATCAATGATGATCCTTATGGTGGGGGTTGGATGTTAAAGGTTGAACCTGAGGCTCTCCAAAGCGAACTTAAGAATCTAATCCATGGCGATGAGGATATCAGGAAGTGGGTGCGCCACGATATTAAGACTGTCCTCAGAAAAGAGTGAAGTTTGAGTTATCTAGATGTGCTACGAAGCAACCCCAGCTCTTTCAGAATGGATCTCCACTTTACGTGTCTAGCCACCGCCCTCCCGGCTAGCTCGATTTTCTTTGCGTCAGAGGGCTTTATCCTGCCAGTGAGAGCCTCCAGCTTCTCGGTTGTGGTGTAGGTATCGTAGGGGACGAGAATCACAGGAACCCCTTTCTCCGCTGCTCTCCTAAGAACCTGCTTGTCCGGATACAGATTGTCGGTGAGGATGAGCACGCTGGTGCTGGTCTCCAAAGCCGCCAGGGCGACATCTGCTCTATCGCCCGCGGTTATCACCGCCTTGTCGGTACTTCGCCGGAAGAACGATAGGGCACTTTCGGGGGCCATAGCCCCCACCATCAGATTCTCCACAAGGCGATCAGTTAACGTGGCCCCCTCGAGAACCTGTCCACCTAAGACATCGATGATCTCCGACACGGTCGGGGCTGTGAGCCTAACGTCCTCAGGAACTATGCCGAAACTTCTTAGTCCCTTCTTTTCGAGCAACGGGGAGATGATCCCCTTCGCCTTCTCCAAATACGTGAGAGGTACGTTGTTCAGCACGAAGCCTAGGAAGCTTGATCCGAATTTCTTGCAAAGCAGATCACACAGTAGGATCTTGTCCACCGCCGAATCCACCCCGCCTTTCGCCACGAAAAGGACCGGTGCCTCGAACTCACCAGCGAGCTCCGGGGTAGAGAGCCCAAATGAGAAGAATCGTTCTGGATCGGCAGAAGACTCGAAGATCACGATGTCCTTGTCCCCAGATGCGCTTTCGTACGCTTTCTTTATTCTGCTCAGAAGCTCATCGGGACTGAACTGGGCCATGGCGTCGAGAAAGCTATCCGGTAGCGTGAGTGGACACAGGTCCTTGACCGGCGGTTTGAGATCCAAGAGTTTCTTCATGAGAACCACGTCTTCGTCGACTGGTTTGCCCTCGGTATACGTCATGATCGTGCCGATCGGTTTGAAGTAGCCAACTTCCAGTCCCTTCTCCTTGAATTTTGACGCGAGCCCTAGACATATCGCGGTTTTTCCGGAGAAGCCGTAGCCGGTTACATATAGGTTGACCACGATTGCTACCTCCTAGGTGACAGGGTCATCTTGACATCAACCGCTACGCATCCCCTTCCTTCCTCAAATAGAAACAACGGATTTATGTCCATCTCAGCAACCTCAGGGTAATCAGTCACAAGTTGACTCACCCTTAACATCACGTTTACAAGCGAGGATACATCGTAGGGACTTTCGCCTCTAATACCCTTGAGCAATAGGTACGACTTCGTCTCTGTAATCATCGATTTTGCGGTTTCCAGAGTCACGGGGGCCAATCGATAGGATACGTCTTTTAGGAAGTCTGCGTAGATGCCACCTAAGCCAAACATCAACAAAGGGCCGAACTGAAGATCTCGAGTCACGCCCACTATCAGTTCTCTGCCGATCGGAACCTGCTTCTGTACAATGACCCCGTACAGCTTAGCGGTGGGTAGGTATTGAGACGTTCGGGTCATGATATACCGATAGGATTGTTTAACCTCGGTGGGCGTGCCCAAGTTGAGGGCTATCCCCTTGATGTCCGTCTTGTGAATGATCTGCGGTGAGGCAACCTTCAGGACAACGGGGTATCCCATTCCTTCGGCGACTCGTACCGCCTCTTTTACTGAGGTGACCAACTCAGTGGGTGGTGTGGGGATTCCGTAGGCGCGTATGACGGCCGATGTCTCATGGGGAAGCAGAACCACCCTCCTGTCCTCTCGCACTTTGTGGAAGACCTCGCGAACGCGCTGCTTGTCGATGTCCCAAAACTGAACCGATTGCCCCCGCTCGGTTTGCAGGTAATCCGCGTATCTAGCTAGTCCACTCGTGGCCGCAACCGATCGCTCAGGGAATGGAAAAGAGGGTATTCCCCCCTTCCTGAGTATACCGATTGCCCTTCTGACCATGTCCCCACCCATGAATGAGGTCAGAATGGGCTTCTTCGGAAATTTTCGCTTAAGCTGAACGAGGTGCCGTGCTGTTTTCTCGGGTTCTGTCATCGCCTGTGGTGAGAGTAAAACTATTATCCCGTCAACGTTCTCATCGGCAAGTGCTGCCTCACAGGCGAGTCTGTACCTCTTCGCATCGGCATCTCCGAGGATGTCGATCGGATTGTAGGTTGATGCCGCGGGGAGCAACCCTTTCCTAAGGGTAGCTGTCGTTTCGCTGGATAGCCTCGCCAAATCAAGATCGTACGAGGCGCACGCATCCACGGCCACCACTCCAGGTCCTCCAGCATTGGTTATTATCGCCACGTCCCTACCCCTGGGTATGGGTTGAGTCGAGAGGGCGAGCGCTAAATCAAAGAGTTCCTCGATGGCTTGAGCAACAAGGATACCACCCTGCTTGAACGCAGCTTCGTAGGCAGCGAAATGCCCGGCCAGGGCTCCGGTGTGAGACGAGGCTGCCCTCGCCGCCTTTGACGATCTCCCACTTTTTAGGGCAACTATTGGTTTTTTCCTGGTGGTCTTCTCAGCTACGCTGAGGAACCTGGACCCCTCCTCTATCGACTCCAAATAGGTTATGATCACACGCGTTTCCCTGTGTTCAGCCAAGACGTTCATGAAATCAACCTCGTTAAGGTCCGCCTTATTGCCCAGCGATATAAAACGGCTAAAGCCGATGCCCTCCCCTTTTGACCAGTCTAGGACGCTGGTACACAGAGCGCCACTTTGACTCATGAAGGCTATCTGCCCTTTCAGGGGCATGGTCGCCGCGAAGGAGGCGTTCAGGGGGGTTAGGGTATCGATGATCCCAAGACAGTTTGGACCCACCATCCTCATGTCGTATTCCCTGCAGGTGCTCAGTAGTTGACGCTCAAGCTCGGCTCCTTTTCTGCCGACTTCCCGAAAACCTGACGATATGACCAGCAGACCTCTTACCCCTTTTTTCCCACACTCTCCGGCCAAACTCACCGCCTTTTGAGCGGGGACGATCATCACAGCTAGGTCCACATCTTCGTCGACGTCGATCACTGAAGGGTAGCACCTGAAACCCAAAATGGACCTCGCATTGGGATTGACCGGGAACAGCCTGCCCGAAAAACCACACGCCCTGAGATTTCTGAGGACTTCGTGCCCCACCTTTCCTGGTTTTCTGGACGCGCCAATAACCGCTACAGTCCGTGGCTCGAACAGAAACCGTAGATCCTGTGGTGACAACGCGTTGCTCTCTTTTAACTTCCTTTCTCCAACGTACCACCTGCTGCCACGGCCTCCTGGGAGGTGACGGTATCAGCACCTATGGTGGATCCTTTACCCACCGCACAGGCAGATAAGCGAGAACAGGACCCTATAGAGACCCCATCCATTACAACCGAGCGCTGGATGGTGACGTTCTTCCCAACGTTAACGTTATCACCCAGAACGGTAAAGGGACCTATCCTACTGCCAGTCCCCAGCCGACAGCCCTTACCCAAGGCGGATGGGGGTTTGATTATGACCCGGGGCTCTCGTCGGAGACCCCCTTCTATCCAAGTGGAGCCCCGAGATAACCCCTCACGGATTTCAGGGATCTTGATGGCTACCTGACCGGCAAGTACATCGTAATTGGCTTGCAGATACTGCGTGAGGTTACCTACGTCGTTCCAGTATCCCTGAAATACGTAGCCAAAAAGGGGTAGTTTCTTTCTCAAAAGAATGGGGAAGAGATCTCGGCTAAAGTCAAAAGGAGTTCCCGGTTTTACCTCCTTGAGGACCTCTGGTTCGAGTACGTAGATGCCCGCGTTAATCAGATTGCTGAACACTTCTTTTTCAGCGGGCTTCTCTAGAAAGCGCTTAATTCTTCCGTCATGATTGAGCTCGACTATCCCGTATTCCATAGGATCTGGAACCCTGGTGAGGGCAATAGTGGCGATCGCCCCCACACTTTCATGGAATCGAACCATATTTTTGAGCTCCATCTCGGTTAAGAGATCTCCGCTTACAACGAGGAACGTACCATCCAGTGCCTCTTCGGCATTTCTAACACCGCCAGCTGTCCCAAGAGGCCTGCCCTCCACATAGTACTCAATGGTCACGCCGAACCCTTTTCCGTCGCCAAAGTACTCCTGAATGGTCGAAGGGAGGTAACAAGTGGTGGCGATCACCTCTCTGATACCCTCGGACTCCAAGAGGGCGATCACGTACTCCATGATGGGCCTGTTAACGACGGGGATCATAGGCTTGGGGAGGATCGTGGTTAATGGGCGAAGCCTCGTCCCCTCGCCACCGGCCATCAGAACAGCTTTCATTCTCCCAGTGTACCCCAGCCCTTACGCAGCTTATTATTTTATTTCACGGCAATAATACCACCGGAGCATCGTAAAAGGTGGTCTGATCTTAAGTAGAACCAATAGGATTTGATATAGCTTGAAGAGAATTGAGGATTACACCAGATGGCCCACTCCCTCACCTGCAGCCCCCCATCTTCCCCCCATACCATCCCTACAAGCGGACGACTTCCTGAAACTGCTAGTGGAGATCCGTAATAGGCTTGAGGCGATCGAGAAGAGGCTAGCCGAGATCGAGAAGAGGCTAGCCGAGGTGAGCAAGCGACCCTAAAAATACTTTTGATCTGATCAGCGGTCTTTCTACAAGGCGAGCGCGTTGAGGGAAGGGACGATCGGTAAGCGTTACGACTACAAAAGGGTCGAGGAGTACTGGACCAAACGCTGGCAGGATAGCGGAATCTATACCTTTGATAAAGGTGATCGCGAGAGGCCGATATTTAGCATCGACAACCCCCCGAGTTTCAGCTCTGGTTCTCTACACATGGGTCACGTCCTAAACCACTGTTGGATCGACATAACCGCTCGTTACAGGCGGATGAGGGGCTACAATGTCTTCTTCCCGATAGGGTATGACTGCCACGGTCTCCCGACGGAGCTCAGGGTCGAGTACGATCTCGGTATCCCCAGGGAGGATCGCGATCGTTTCGTGAAGGGGTGCATCAAGCTAACCAGGGAGAATATCGCACGCATGGATGAGCAGTATCGCGCCATCGGATACTCGGCTGATTGGAATCTTTATTACGAAACCATGAGTGAAGAGTATGTCCAAAAGGTTCAGCTTTCCCTGCTGAAGTTCTTTGAAAGGGGTTTGATCTATCGGGCTACCTTTCCCGTCCATTGGTGCACCCACTGTTCAACAGCTTTGGCAAAGTCGGAGCTCGGCTACCTAACGAAACCCGGCAAGCTCTACTATATCAACTTGTCAACCACCTTGGGGAGGGACATCACCATAGCCACCACGAGACCCGAGATGATGGGTGCCTGCGTCGCCGTTTTCGTTCATCCCGACGACGAGAGATACAGGGAGTATATCGGAAAGGAGGCGGTGCTTCCCATCTACGAGAGACGAGTCCCCATACTGTCGGATAAGGACGTAGATGTGAATTTCGGAACAGGGGTCGTTTACCTCTGTACATACGGCGATGAGAACGATGTTCGGTGGCAGAGGAAGTACGGTCTGCCATCGGTCCTCATCATGAACAAGGATGGCACGTTAAACGAGAAGGCTGGAGCTTACGGTGGGCTTTCAATCGAGGAGGCTAGAGAGAGGATCATCGTCGATCTGAGATCCGCGAGAAGGTTGGTTAGGGTTGAGGACATAACACATGAGGTTCTTTCCCATACCGAACGGTCCAGCTGTCTTACACCGATAGAATTTCTGCCAGTACCTCAGTGGTTCATCAAGATCAGACCTTTCCTAGGGGAGGTTGCGGAAGAAGGCAGGCAGATCAAGTGGTATCCGGACTTCATGTTGGGTAGACTGGTCGATTGGGCGGAATCCCTCGACTGGGACTGGATAATCTCCAGACAGAGGATATTTGGGACTCCGATCCCATTCTGGTACTGCGAGAGTTGTAACGAGATTATACCTCCGAGAAGGGAAGAGCTACCCGTGAATCCCGTGGTGGATAAACCTCCAGTCACCTCGTGCCCGAAATGCGGAAGCAAGAGGATCCTGGGAGCCGAAGACGTTTGCGACTGTTGGGTTGACTCTTCAATCACCCCTCTCTTCATTACTGGTTGGGAGAAGGGTGAAGGGTTCTTTGGTCGGGTTTATCCCATGACCCTAAGGCCTCAGGGGTATGAGATCATTCGCACCTGGCTCTTTTACACCCTCTTTCGCTGCCTTCTGCTAACTGGAAAGAGGCCCTTCAAGGAGGCTCTGATCAACGGAATGGTTGCTGGACCCGACGGCCGCAAGATGAGCAAGAGTTTCGGGAATGTTATTGAGCCAGATGAGGTGTTAGAGACTCATCCGGCCGATTCCTTGCGACAGTGGGCCGCTCTGGCAACGCTGGGTATGGATTACCCCTTCTCATGGAAGGAGGTGGAGACCGGGGAGAAGTTCTTAACGAAGATCTGGAACGCCTCCAGATTTGCAGCCATCCATCTCGCCGGCTTCAAACCCAAAGTGGCTGGAACCTTAGACCTTTCGCCCATAGACCACTGGATACTTAGTCGTCTAGACCGGACGATTGATGAGACGACGAAAGGCTTGGATGGCTACAGATTCAACACATTCATACGCCTACGAGATTTTTTCTGGCATGAATTCTGTGACCATTACATCGAGGCGGTAAAGCCTCGCCTCTATGATCCAGGGAAGTTCCCCGAAACATCGCGGGAGGCTGTTAGGTTCGTCCTTTACACCGTGCTCCTTAACTCCCTTAAACTGCTTGCCCCCTTTCTACCCTTTATCACCGAAGAGATCTATCATAAGGTGCTGGGAGCCAGCGACGGTGAGAGCATCCATCTCCTAGATTGGCCTAAACCGCTCGGGATGTTCGATCCAGAAAAGGCGAGGACTGGAGAGGTGGCTAAGGAGGTCATTGCGAAGGCTAGAAGGGCAAAGTCCAAGATCGGCATTCCGCTCTCGGCGCAGATAACGGTTCTAAAGGTTACTGTTCCATCTGGCGATATAGCAGAGACAGTTAGGATGAGTGGAGTGGAGGTCACGAGTACGATCAACGCGGAGAAGATGGATGTAGTGGTGGGCGACGTGGAGACGATCTCTGTCAGCCTAACCGCTCGAGGGAGGTCTAAAGACTAAGATTTTCGTTTTGGGTGGAAGGTTATCTCTAGCTATCTCGACCCGAGAGCTTTCGAGCGTCTCGACGTTTTCCTTTCCCTGGAGGAAGCCATCCACGGTATCGATGTCCTCTGCCTTGAGACCCCGGAATCTATAATGCATGGGTATGGCAATGTTCGGCTCCACCTGGTTAACAATCTTACTCGCATCGATTGAATCGACGATGTAGGTCCCGCCCACAGGCACGAACAACACATTTACGGTCCCGATCTCTCGCAGCTGTTCATGGGTCACTTATTGACCTAGGTCCCCAAGGTGGCAAAAGGTGATGCCCCCCAGAGTGAAGGTATAGACAACGTTTTCACCTCTCTTTTCTCCATAGGACTCGTCGTGAAAGGTTTTGATCCCATTGATCGTGATCCCTGCAATTTCTCTTTTCCCTACATACGATCGGAGCACGTACGTCTTTCCCTCTCCCTTACTCACAACGGCTTCGCCATCCACATGATCCCAATGGTCGTGACCCTCTAAGACGATATCCGCCTTCACATCGGGTGGGGGATGCCTAGGCCTTTACCATCGTGGGGATCGTCACCAGGCATATCTCTGGGGTGCTTACCTCGAAACAGGCATGACCGTACCAGACTATCTTGACCATCGTTTCAAAGTTATCGACACTCTCTCAAGAAATTGTAGTTTCTTCGATAACCTTCATCAGATGGGTCTGGAGAACGAAGTTCAAAGCTCTCCTTGGATGGGGATTTTCTCCCCACAGGCTGGACAGGATTTCCCCTTCCCGAGGTTGACTTTAACGATACTGAATATCCAGCGCTTGATCAGAAGCTCATTGCAGTTTGGGCAGTAGGTGTTCTCCAGTGGGTGTCCTGGTACATTCCCAATGTACACGTATTTCATCCCCTCATCGATAGCTATGCTATGGGCTCTTTCCAGTGTTTCCACAGGTGTTGTCGGCAGGTGCCCCATTTGGTAGCTCGGGTAGAATTTTGTAAAATGCAGAGGGGTCTCGGCCCCTAGCTCCTTGGTTCTGTTGGCGATCTCTCGGAAGACCTCGTCTTCATCGTTGATCCCTGGGATCACCAGATTAACGATCTCCACGTGCATCCCTAATTTCCTTGCCTCCCGAGCGTTGCGCCACACAACCTCCACATCAGCGTCGCAGTACTTGGCCACGGCTTCCCGATCCCCCTTGACATCGAACTTGATTGCGTCCATGTGATGATCCGCAAGTGTCCCCAGCGCATCCGCAGTCATGTAGCCATTCGACACGTAGGTGTTCACCATCCCTTTTTCGTGAGCGATGGGGAACATGTCGACGGCATACTCGAGAAGTAATGTCGGCTCATTGAAGCTGAGCGAAGTCCCCTTGCACCCTTTCCTCATAGCGATATCGACGAATTTCTCCGGACTGAGATAGTTATCCCTCTCTGGGTTTGGAGGTGTTTTGCTTAGGCTCCAATTTTGGCAGTTGGAGACGAGAAATCCGTTAGCAAAGAAGTTGTGTGTTGGAAGGGCGGTAGTAACATCTCGAACATCGTCCGCATTAGCCTCCTCTATCCGCTCAACGGTCTCCCATATCAGTTCGCTACCTTCAAGGTTTTCCGTCGCTCGCTCTCTCCGAGCATCAAATGTGGGAAACTCTTCGGGATACTTCAACTTCTCAGGATCATGTTCCTTTCTTAGCCACGATAAAGTCGTGCCGTATCTGACTTTCCTACCCAGCATCCTATTGCTGTCAGCTGTTCGGTGTCCCCGCCGAGCCAGATCCAGTGCTCTCCTCACATCCGCCTCTTTGATGATCGCACCCTGTCTCGAGCAACGACCCCTTGACCCGACGATGGGGTATACAGCTACTCGGTCACCAATCTTCAGCGAACGGAGAGGCCTTATCCCATCGTCCGTGTAAAACGGATGATCCTCGGTAGCCACGATACTTCGACCTGTCTCTTTGGTGGCCAACCTGTAGGCTTTGAGGCCGTAGGAGCGTGGGTCGATTCGGAAGTACCCAATGATGGGGGTTACGAGGAGCTTTCTACCCTCCCAGTCGCAAGTTAGGACCTCCTGTTGCCTCCAACACTTCTCCAGGTCTTCCATAGTGATAGCTTTCCTCTCTGCCGTGAGAATCTCCGTTTGCGGATCTAAACACCATGGACAGGTGAATGAACAAGACCAGCTACCTGCCGTCAAAAATGTATGGCCGGGCCAAAAGTGAAAAAGGGGTTTCTTCTCGATCGGATTAACGGAAATTGAGCTTATGTCTCCATAGATGACGGTATGAAGTTCCCCGTCTATGTTCTTTCTTGTCCTGCAGAATCCAAATTCGCCCATGGAGATTTCACAATGCCGTTCGCATGTTCCACATCGAACTTTCTTCCCGTTGAGTTTCTTGTAGAGCTTGGCCTCCCTGATCCAGGGTTTTTTCCTATCGATCAATCGCTATCACCTTTTGTCTCAATGGTCTGAAAATTTTGCGTTCCAGCACGTAAAGATCTCTAGATGTCGTACTGCTTCATCCAATGAAGAATCGTCTGGGGTCTGACTCCAGCCCCGCAACTCCGATTCCATGGTCCTCGAGTTAACGCACCCGTTGCCTACAAGACACAATCGGAAAGGAAGGAGATATTTCACCTATTAATGAATGTTATGGTAGAAGTGAGCCTACATGCTGACAAACCCGCCATTAGAGCCCTGGGCATTTCCGAGAGCTTTGTGAAGCGGAGAAGTAAGAAGTCCGTCCTAGCCGGGGTGGTCATGAGAGGCGATGGTATCGTGGATGGCTTCTCTTTCGCGGATATCACCGTGGGCGGAATGGATGCGACGGAGGGAGTTCTCAAGCTCTATCGCGGTCTCAAACGGGATGACATCAATTTAATCCTACTCAACGGCTGCATAATCGCTTGGTATAATGTCATCGATCTCAACAAGGTTCACAAGGAGACAGGTTTGCCGATCATCGCTGTTACCTACGAGGAATCCGCTGGTCTGGAGGGGCACTTCAGGAGGAATTTTCCTGAGGACTGGAGGGAACGCGTGAAGGTTTACAGGGGAAACAAGGGGAGAGAGGAGGTCACGCTTAAAACTGGTTATAGGGTTTTCGTTCGCTTCCTGGGGATGAGTGGAGAAGATGCCAAACGCGTCTTGAACAGGTTCACAGTACAGGGGTCGGTCTCCGAGCCTCTTCGCGTTGCACGTCTTCTGGCTCGAAGCCTCGTCAAAGAGGGTAGAGTACCTTAGCTATGCTCGTCGATCGTGGTCGGATCAGTAGACTTGTCAGACGGGTCTATCCAAGGGTTGACGAGTCCGACATACGAGTTAGGATGATTGGCGGTCTCCTGAGCTCCGTTTATCTCGTGGAGTTTCCAACCACCGGTGAAGAGCCGATCGTAGTGAAGAGGTTCAGGGACATTCGAGGACCGGTAAAGTGGATCCCAGTCTCGATGTGGACCATCGGGGCTAGGAGGTTTGCTATGAACGGGGAGGCTAGGTTAGAGCGTCAGCGTAAGATGAGCAAGTTCCTAAGAGAGCGGGGATTCCCTGTCCCCAAGATCCTACTCGTCAGCCTGAAGGACATGGTGTTGTTCATGGAGTACGTGAGGGGCGAGAAGGCAGCCGTCATCCTTAGTCGCATAATCGAACGAGGAAGGGCGCTTAAGGGCGAGAGGGCTATAGTCGGGAGGATAGGACAACGGTTAGGGCTGGCCCATAAGATCGGCGTGGCCATCGGCGACACAAAGGATGACAACATAATCGTCACGAGGGAGGGCGAGACCTATTTCGTAGACTTGGAGCAAGCCACACGGGATCGAATTGACGCGATATGGGATGTGGCCGAATTCGTCTACTATGCTGGGCATCATGTGCTTCACCAGCCACTCGAGGGGATGGATGAGATAGTGAGGGAATTTCTCGCCGGGTATCTGGAGGGTGGAGGGGACAGGGGGGTAGTAGAAAAGCTCACGGATCTCAGATATGTTTACGCATTTACCGCGTCCACACTGCCTCACGTGCTCTACCACATTTCAAACGTGTGCAAGGAGTTTGCGGCCAAACATGTCTAAATTAGAGAAATAGAATCGCTTGTGAGAAAGAGAAAAGAAAACGAAGAAACTATTTGGAAAGACTGAATTCTGTGGACTCTAAAACTTGGAAGAGGTGAGTGGAACATGAAAAAATATCCTCGGCTTGTCACTCCGAACTTTGAGCCATTCGATCCAGTCGAGCTTGCGAGAGAAACGGAAAAGATTGTTTGCAGGCAAGGATCAGATGGATTGGAACGCAAATATACGGGATTCTATTGCACCGGAGTATATGGCGGCATAGGTACTGGATTTGTGTTGGCTTCATAGCCGCACACCAGATATACCGTCGGGTGTTGTCTACGGTGCGTGTTCTGCTGGGTTAGCTTCAGTCGGGACTTTCCCGAGAATTTTGGCGAGTTCTATTCCCCTGAGGAGGCGTTTCGGAACCTACGTAGGGCTGCCAAGGAGTCAGGGGTCGACAAGCTACGCATCTCGGGCGCCGAGCCGACAGTGGGCAAGGACCATCTTCTTGGTCTACTCAAGCGCGTTGAGGACTCGGAGTTTCCGCTGTTCATCCTCGAGACCAATGGCATACTCCTTGGCATTGACGAGGATTACGCGGAGAAGGTCTCCAAATTCAGGAAGGTACACATCAGGGTGTCGATCAAAGCCGGGACACCTGAGGCATTTTCAGAAAAAACTGGCGCGAAGCCGGAGGCATTTGAGCTGCCCTTCCAGGGCATTCGGAATCTCTTAAGGTACGGATCGAATTTTCACGTAGCCTCAATGAGTGGTGACCCGAGGATCATGACGTCTAGGGAAAGGGTCAGTCTCATTCGCAGACTAGCCGATATTGACAAACGACTCGTCCTCAACCTCGAGGAGGAGCGTCTGGATCCGTATAAGACCACGTTGGTTAGGCTAAAGGCTGCTGGTTGGGATCTCAGATGGTAGGTAAAGCGGCGCCGAGAATCATAGTCGACCGAAGGGAGACAAGGTACGTAGTGAGGGAGCTCGAGAGGTTAGGCGCCGATATTCGGATCGAGTCGATTGGACCCGGAGATTACGTGGTTTCAAAGGGACTTGCGGTGGAGAGAAAGAGCGTTAACGATTTTTTCGAGTCGCTCTTCAACAAAAGGCTCTTCGAGCAGGTCGAAAGGCTAAGCGAGTCGTTCGATCGGTGCTGCCTGCTCATAGAGGGGGACGTGGGTCACAGACTTACACGAATGCGGAACCCCTCTGTCTTTTGGGGCTCCATCGCAAAAATCGTCACAAAGTGGGGGGCATCAGTTATCTTCACGCTCAACGAGGTGCAGAGCGCCCAGTTCGTTTTCAGCTTGGCGAGGAAGGCCCAGGAAAAGGGGGAGAGAGTGGCTGCCAGATACAAGCCTAGGATCTACGGTCTATCACGCCGACAGAGATTCGTAGTGGAGGGCTTGCCGGGCATAGGACCCAAACTCGCCGACCTTCTCCTTAAAAGATTCGGAAGCGTTAAGGGGATATTTTCGGCCACTTATGACGATCTGTTATCCGTGGGTGGGCTCGGGAAAAAACGAGCGAGGAGGATCGTAAAGCTGTTAGAAGGGTGTTACTTAGGCTAAAATTTATAGCCCCATCAGTTTTTTGATCGAATTGCCAAGCTGGGACTACTCGATCAAGGGATTGGATCCCGATAAAACGGCTAGAGTCGCTGGGAGAGACCTGAGAGTCTCACCCAAGGCGGCTAGGGAGATATGCAGGGTGATAAGGGGGATGAGGCTTGGCAAGGCAAAGGAATACCTTCAGCAGGTCATAGAGAGGAAGAAAAGCGTGCCGTTTAAGAGACATCAAGGCGGTGTTGGGCATAGGTCCGATGTCTCCGGCTTTCATGCTGGTAGGTATCCAGTTAAGGCCTCACGAGAGATGCTCGCTTTGCTCGAGCAGCTCGAGGTTAATGCCGAGTACAAGGGATTGTCCCCAGAAGACCTGAGGATAATACACGCCGCCGCCCAGAGGGGAATGAAGATTAAGAGGTACATCCCTAGGGCCTTCGGAAGATCGAGTCCTCGTTTTCAACAGCTGACCCATATCGAGATCGCAGCGGAAGAAGTGGTCGGATAGTTGTCGGTGAGGAGGCACTTTATCGAGGAGGCGATCAAGAGGGCGGAGGTCGATGAGTATCTCGCAAGGGAGCTTGAGAGGGCGGGGTACGGGGGTATCGAGGTCACAAAAGCCCCCCTGGGCACCCACGTGACGATATATGCCACGAGACCTGGTTTAGTCATCGGAAAGGGGGGGGATACGATAAAGGAGCTGACAGCCACACTTGAGGAGAAGTTCTCACTTCCTAATCCCCAAATATCGGTGGTGGAAATGGAGATCCCTGAAGTGAACCCCCATGTCATGGCTACCCGGATAGCGGACGCTCTGAAGAGGGGGGTTCACTTCAGGAGGGTAGGCTTCTGGGCCCTTCAGAAGATCATGGACGCGGGGGCGATAGGTGCAGAGATCAGGATAAAGGGAAAGTTACGCACGAAAAAGACGAGGTTTGAGAAGTACAAGGCGGGATATGTGCCAAAGACAGGAGAAGATGTTACCACCCAAGTTTTGAGGGCTACGGTCAACGTGGATCTGGTTCCCGGAACCGTGGGAATCGAGGTGGTCATAGTGCCTCCAGGGTCAAAATTTGCTGACTACCCCGAGAGGGCTGAGAAGAAAGAGGTCAGCGTAGAATTAGAGGAGGGAGGGGGCACAAAAGAGGGAGAGGGGGAAGGTTGAGATGCCGATAGTTCGCCCTAGCGAGATACGTGAGATGAGCCGAAGCGATAGACAGAAGAAACTAAGGGAGCTGCAAAGTGAACTCATGAGGTTGAGGACGATGATAAAGGCCGGAGGCAGTATCGATAATCCCAGACGTGTGCGAGAAATAAAGAGGGCTATAGCTCGGATACTCACGATAGAAGGAGAGGAGGAGAGACGCCGATAACACCTCGCAATCTCCTGCAGCACGAGCTCGTTGGGCTCCCCGTCGAGATCTCCCAGAGTAGACACAAGGGACATGTTGGAGTCAGGGGCACGGTGGTGAGTGAAACCATGAGAACCCTCGTTATCCAGAGTCCTGACAGGAGAAGGACCGTGCCGAAAGCAGTAGCTACCTTCGTGTTTACTCTTCCGAGTGGTGTCAAAGTCGAAGTCGATGGGGCCTATTTGGTGGGAAGACCTTGGGATAGGGTGAAGAACATCCCCAGAAGGCTGTGGTAAAATGGGTGAGCCTCGGTTTCAGCCCCCGAAGAGGAAGTGCAACGATCCCAAGTGTCCATTCCATGGTAAGGTCTCTTTAAGAAGGCAGGTCCTAGATGGTACGGTGGTTAGTGATAAGATGGAAAATACCGTTGTGGTCTTGAGGGAATACGCCCATTATGTACCTAAATTTATGAGGTACGAGAGGAGACGCAGCCGAACCCCAGCACACAACCCGCCGTGTATCAAGGCCAAGGTGGGTGATCGAGTTAAGATCGTCAGTTGTAGGCCGCTCAGTAAAACCGTGTCCTTTGTGGTCGTAGAGAGACGCACGTGAAATGCCCAAGAAATCTGCCAAAAGAAGGGGACAGGTCCGGCGCGTATCAAGGGGCTTGCCTGTGGGAGCGGTCATCAATTGTTCTGATAACACGGGAGCCAGACTATTGAGGATCGTACAGGTTGACGGGTACAAGGGCCGCTTGAGGAGACTCCCCTCAGGGGGCGTAGGTAGCATGATCACCGTTTCGGTATTGAAGGGGCCCCCCGAGCTGAGGAAGAAGCTCGTGAAGGCCATTATCGTAAGGCAGAGGAAGCCCTATCGTAGGGCGGACGGTACCTGGGTTCAATTCGACGATAACGCTGGAATCATCGTTGAGCCCAACGGGGACCCGAAGGGATCAGACGTCCGTGGACCTGTAGCTCAAGAAGCCATCCAGCGATGGCCTGCGATGAGCGGCATAGCGAAGGTGGTGGTTTAAACGCGATATCGCCTAAGAGAGCTGTCGGCGCAACATCGAAACAAGCTGATGTCGGCCAAGCTCTTATCCGACTTGAGGAAAGACCACAAAACTCGCTCCTTGCCCATAAGAAAGGGGGACACGGTCTTGGTGGTGAAGGGGGACTTCAAAGGTCACGAGGCAAAGGTTGCAGAGGTTGACAGGAAGAATTTGAGGATCTATGTGGAGGGTGTCACTCGCGAACGGGTTGACGGCTCGACAAAAAAGATTCCTATCAGTCCCTCGAACGTTATGCTTTCCAAGCTGGACAAGGGCGACAAGTGGAGAAGGAAGATCCTCGCCCGCAAGAAGACCAGGGAGGGAGAATAGTTGGGAAAGAAGGGTGGCTCTAGACATCTGAAGCGATGGGCTGCAAGTCCTATCTGGCCCATAAGCCCAAAAGGGTATAAGTGGACCGTGAAGCCCTCTCCTGGACCACAGCGGGGAAGGTTTTGCATTCCGCTTCTGATCGTGGTTAGGGACGTGTTGGGGCTCGCCAAAAACGCGAGAGAGGCGCGCATCATCATCAAGGAGGGGGGGATCAGGGTCAATGGTAAAACTCGAAGGGATGAAGGGTTTCCTGTGGGTCCCATGGATGTATGCGAGATAGGCGAAGACAAATTCAGGGTGCTCCCCCACCGCTCCAAAGGCCTCATCCTTCATGCCATAGACGAGGAGGAGGCGGGTTTCAGGTTATGTAGGATCGAGGGCAAGTCAATCGTCAAAGGAGGCGACCTCCAACTCAATCTCCACGATGGGACCAATCTACTGATCAGGATCAAGAATCCGGCTAAGCCGGTTGAGGACGTTTACCATCGGTTTGACACCCTTAAGCTGGCTATTCCGTCCCGTGAGATCCTCGACCATGTGAGATTCGGCGAGGATGCCTACGTTCTGGTGCTTAAGGGACGCAATGCGGGGGGCCACGGGGTTGTTACGGGTGTGGAAACACGAGGGACCGAAAGCCCCATAGTCGTCATCCGGACTAAGGGAGGGGAGTCGATCCGTAGTATTAGGGACTACGTGTTTTGCATCGGAAGCAAGAAGCCCTGGATAGGATTGGCCGACTGATGGGATTGGCGACCCAAGAGAAGGAGATCAGGAAGGCTTGGCGAGGCAGCCCGATGCTCGTCCCCAGAATAGAGAAGGTGGTTGTTAACATGTCGGTGGGGAGGTCTGGTGAGACCCTCGAGAAGGCCATGAAGATACTGGAGGAGATCACGGGACAGAAGCCCTGCGTTAGAAGGGCTAAGAGGACGATAAAAAGCTTTAACATCGGTAGAGGCGAGGCGATCGCTTGTTTGGTAACGCTTCGGAGGAAACGGGCCGAGGATTTCCTTAAGAGGTCCTTGGAGGCCGTGGGGAACAAACTGTCTAGAAGAGGTTTCGATCGGCAGGGGAATGTATCCTTCGGCATAAGGGAGCACATCGAGATCCCAGGGGTGAAATACGATCCCGAGTTGGGAATATTCGGAATGGATGTGAGCATCTCCCTGAAGCGACCGGGGTTCAGAATCAAGAGGAGAAGGGTGGGCAGATCGAAAGTTGGAGCTGGGCACACCGTTTCGCCTCTGGAAGGCATGCTTTTCATGAAGGAGAGGTTCGGCGTGGAAATAGCTTGAGCGTTTGAATCGACTCCGTCTGTCGAAGTACCAAAAATTTAAGCTCATCGGTCCCTTGTGTGGAATAGTGGAGGGATGGTAGATGACGTATGAGAGAAGATGGAAGCGGCCACTCGACGCGATAAGGGACCTTCAGGATGAATTGGACAGATTCTTCAGATCCCTTCGTAGAAGATACCCGGAGAGCGTCATGCATCCAGAATTCAACGAGCCCTGTGTAGATCTGGAAGACCGCGATGGTGAGCTTTACCTATGTGCCGACCTCCCTGGCTCGACAAGGGAGGATATCAAGGTGAACGTCACTGAGGACAGCATCGACATTCATGCCGAACTCAGGAGGGAGAAGGGGGGCGAGAAGAGAGAATACATCCGCCGAGAAAGAACGTACCGGGGGTTTCATCGAAGTCTCTCCTTGCCAGCAAAGATCAGGACGGATCGGGTCAAGGCGAAATACAAAAACGGTGTTCTCGAAGTCCACATGCCGAAGGTCGAGGTACCCCCAAAGGGCGTTAGAATCGAGATAGAGTGACCGATATCTGGAATCGCTGTCGGTATCAATAAAAACGCTGAGCTCCACATCCCAAGGTACGATGATCCCGCTAACCAGAGTGTTATTTTTAATTTCGAAAGACTACGTGTGAGGGGCCCCATTTGTCGCTAAAGCTCGGGAACCTAGTTGGAATACCCGTAACGCTACACTATACCTGGTTCATTGCCTTCTTGCTTTTCTCATGGACCCTAGCGGTGGCTTACATGCCGCAGACCTATCCAGGTCTCTCGATGCCCGTCTACTGGTTCATCGGCATCATCTCCACGCTGATCCTGTTCGGGTCGGTTTTGGTCCACGAACTCAGTCATTCCTACCTCGCCAGAAGGAGCGGCCAACACGTCTCGAGGATTTCCCTGTTCATCTTC
>JBHIEI010000005.1:0-46816 GCA_046760555.1 Bathyarchaeia archaeon | reverse complement strand
CTTGCAAAGAGGAGAATAACAACCTTAGGTCTCTCCATGCTGTATATCAGTCCAGGGAACTGCACCGGCTCGTAGATCACGTGCTTCATCTTGTATACGACCTTTTCGAGATCTATTCGCCCCTTCAAGTCGGCAGAGGCGACTATGTTCTGTATTTGAATGGTGGGTTTTCCTAGGATGATTATGTTATTCTTCTTGAGGATCTTGACGACCTTCTTAACGGCCTTTCGAGCATCCTTCTCCGACTTCGCACCAGTGCAGACCATCTTGCCCGAGGTAAATATCAATGTGGCCGTTTTCGGTCTCTTGAGTCTGAACACCAGGCCTGGGAACTGCTTGGGGTTGTATTCAACGTTTTCAAAGGTTCTCTTTATCGCATTAAGATCGACACGCTGATCTATGGAGGCGGAGGCTACCACGTTCTCGATCTCCACGTCAGTCTTGACCCTGGCTTTCATCTAGGATGAGAAAGTTCAGCCGATGATTTAAAATGCTCGATTTGATGCCCATCTCAGTTCCATGCGAGATCGTTGGCTCAATGATCTGATTTTAAGAAGAAACGCTTTTTCATAAAACGAATGAGGAAGCCGTCACGAAGGCTTGGAGGAAGACTCCGGAGGAAACAATCTCGCCGCATCAGACTGCCAAAAATTGGAGGCACCCTTTTGATGTGGCACGCCTACTTCTCTGTTCTGACCGCGATCGCTATCTCTCTTCTTGCTCGTAAAGTAAGCCTTCTTCTCGCCTTCAGCCTACCAATCCCCTTCGTATACATCGGCTATTTTATTCACGAGGGTGTCCACGTTATCCAAATCCGTCGTCGAAATTGTGATTGGTGGCTCGACGTTGTAGGGGGGTTTATCCCCGAAGTTTGCATCCGCTATCGTTATACTGGAGGCAAATGGAACCCATCCGAGACTCTCGCCACCATCGCCGATCTCGCCGTATCCTTGCCCCTAACTCTCCTGATTTTCTTCATCTTGAGCTGATACGTTGCCTAACGAGGACAGTATTTTCTCACTGGTTCAAGATCTCATGGTTCTATAGCAATGACCTTTCTATTTCGTAAGACGATGTCGCAAGTTGTCTCGCTGAGTGAGCTAAGCTCTTGTAGATGTTAAAGATCCCGATCGCCGCGAACACGGAGAGAACTTGTGCGAGGTAAGCGAGAAATCTATCACACATGATGGGGAATATGCTCGGAGCTATTGGCGCGAAAAGCTCGTTTTTGATCGCTAGAAGGCAGACAAGTAGCCAAGAGGCCATGAATACGCCATTCCTACTCACGCCCTCCCTCGCGTAGAATATCGTGGCACCTGTAGACCCAAAGACCAGACAGGTAATTCCTATCTCGATGAGGTGATTCCATTGGACGACAGAGTGTTCATGGAATTTGAACTGGGCTAGTGTGAAGATGTTCAGATTTCCGGTAATTAGCCCCTGCCAGGAGAGATAGAAAATAATGGATAGGGATGTGGCGGCCAGACAAGCCACCCAATCCGCGCTTGGTACTGAGATCCTTTTGCAAGGATTCGTTCGAGACCAGATTGGTTTCTTCAATAGGTTGAGTATACCGATGAGTAGAAGGTACATGGATAGAACTAGTACGAGAACAAGTGCGGTCTCCTGATGCGTCATGGTGATCAGGAGAGAGGTGATGGTGGTAGCCACATACCTTCCCCTTAAAAACAGATAGACTGCGATTGGTAGCATGGTCATGCCTAGGAATTGAGGCAACGGACGTGCGGTATAGATCACGAGTTGTGAGCTGGTTTCGGAAACCAGTACGGCGATTAGACCTTGGTAGAAGCGCCCAGTTATAGCCTTAACGACTAGAAGTAGTCCTATCGGTGAGACGACTGAGGCGACGGTTATGACATTCGATGCAAAGATCGCATCTCCCTGAAACAGCCATGCCACCGCAGTGAGAAGTAATCGGTAGATGGGGACGTAGAGGCTTGGCTTACCACCGTAGCTGGGCTCCCAAAGGGGAAACTGCCCGGTGCGCAGAAATAGATCCGCCCAAGAGATGTGTGTTGCCGTATTCCCATAGGTGACCGTGTAGTATCCTATTCGAAAGACCTGTAGCCTCAGCCACAGTCCGGGTACCAGTACGAGGAGAATCAGTGCCAGCTTTCTCTTCTCCAGCATCACCACTCCTCCACTCTAAGGATCCAGACGCCTCTCACACCATAGACAGGATCTGTCGAACTGTAGACTAGACCGAAGTGTTGGGAGTTGAAGAACTTATCGAAGCTCGCTTTGGGAATATGAACCCATTCATACCCGAAGTAACTACGGACTTCCATTCTTCGACTCAAGAAAACGTAGTCCACTCCCCACCTCTCACACAGACCATGAGCAACATCCGCACTTTGAGCCGTGAAAATCTCCTGAGAGTCCATGAACCGTCCCATTTCTGAAGCGGAAAGACTCGACCAATCTCCCCCTATCACCGCGGGGCTTCCAGTAATCGACATAATTACTTCGCTAGCGAATAGGTCGGCCGCATACACGACATCCCTTCCTATGGGCAGATTGTCCTTGATCCAGTAGGCCGCACGAACCTCATCGCGGTCGACCACAGGATCGTACCATAGCGTTAGAGAACCGGAAACTGCTCTATAGTCGAGCAGTAAGCAACCTGAGACGATCAACAGGAATGCGAGGGATAACACCAGCCTTCGATCCACATTCAATCTCGGTCGTGAGGACCTCGGAGGGGAAGAGCTATTCATTCCCTGGTCAGCCGAGTTCGATCGCCACCTTTTTCGCCTGCCCTCTCCGCCGAGATCCAAGCGGAGCGAGAATGATCATCAATCCCAGATCGCCCACTTACCTCGTCGACGGTGGAGCTAGGACATCGTAAATGCTCCAAACCGCCAAGAAGATGATCAGACCAATCACAGCGATCTGCCCCCAAGTGGTTTTCAGGACTGGACCTAGAACCAGCGGCACATAGCCTATGTAGGGTAGGCGATACACAACTTTGCCGACGATGCGGTCTTCAGACACATACCAAGGATCGGGGGAAGGATTGTTATCACCCCTAGTTTTAAAGTACCACCCGTCCCCCATGTATTCTTTATGCACAGCACGATGGGGTATCAGAATCTCCTTTCCAGTGAAGGGCGCTGGCTGACGAAAAACTATGATGTCCCCATTCTCCCCAACCCTTATCTCATCGGCCCTTCCAGAGATGCCCTCAACCACGAGTAGGTCCCCCTCGAAAAGTGTCGGTTCCATGCTATGACCCTCGACGTAATGGAATGGATAATCCGTATGTAGCCAGATCCTGGCTCCAAACCAGAGACCCAATGGGAAGAGGAATGCTAGGGAGAGGGTGATGGCGAGACATAGCAGTTCACGTCGGCGTTGCTCCATTTACACTTATGGATCTAACAAGATCGCTACCCAAAAAGGCTATTCTTCATTGGTTGATGAAAAGCTTGGGACCGTTGATTCAGCAGCTCAACGGATATAAACAAGAGTGCCTAGCGTGAAAGCGGGATGAGAGGCTCCAAGTCTTATTTTCCGAGTGGAAACCTGATCAGGATCCAAAATTCACTCGGCGTACCTTTCCTCCTTCCACGGATCAGCCGAGTTACTGTACCCACGCTTTTCCCAGTATCCCAATTCCAGTCTCTCAGTAAATTTCAGCTTCCTCACCCATTTTGCGCTTTTGTAGGCATACTTCTTGGGCACTACTAGACGCAACGGTCCCCCATGCTCAGGCTTCAGGGGCTCATCATCCAGTCGATAGGCTAGCAGTACATCGCCGTCTAGCAAGTCTTCGAGGGGCAAGCTCGTAGCGTAATCTGCTTCAGCCACAGCCGTCACATACCTCGCTCCCTTCAAAGGTCCCACCAGATCAGAAATAGTTTTGAATGCAACTCCCTCCCACTTGTTATCCAGCTTGCTCCATCCAGTTACGCAGTGAAGATCGCTTATACTCACAACTTTCGGGAGCCTCAAAAACTCCTCGTACCTCAACCTCACGGGATTCTTCACCAAACCTTCGACCACAAAATCCCAAGTTTCAGGGTTAAACCCCGGTATGCCCCCTTTATGTAAAACTTGGAGTTTTGAAACAACCCTCTGATTCGGAGG
This sequence comes from Bathyarchaeia archaeon, assembly GCA_046760555.1. Taxonomy (GTDB): domain Archaea; phylum Thermoproteota; class Bathyarchaeia; order JBHIEI01; family JBHIEI01; genus JBHIEI01. The sequence goes on along the minus strand of JBHIEI010000005.1, from coordinate 42,706 downwards.
AATTCTCCGCCTTTCCTGGCTCGTAAAGATCTCCCGTCTACTCGATCTTGAGTTCGGTGTGTTCTCCCACCCTGTTCAGCACAAGGATCGTTTCTGTGTGCTCCACGGCCTCGTAGGCGGGTAATTGGGATGTGAGGAATTTCGTCAGATCGTCCCACCTTCTCACCCAGACCTTTAACAGAATGTCGTAGGGTCCTGTGACTATGTGCGCTTCCTCTATGCAAGGAAAGTCCTTACCCTCCCTCCCCCTTTTAAGCAGCTCCTTGGCAAGCTGAAGCTGCGTTGATTTCCCTCCACTGGGTCTAGTTCTCCTCGCACGAATCAAAACGAATGAGAGGAACTTGTACCCTAGCTTATAGGGATTCAGCAAAGCAGTATAACCCTCAATCACCCTCTCCATTTCCAATTTCGCGATTCTGCGCTGGAGGGTTGCCCTTGGTAGGCCAAGGTCTTTAGCCAGGATCGAACGAGCGATGCGCCCATTGCTCTGTAGCTTTCTGAGTACAGCCTTATCGATCTCGTTTAACATTCTTATCAAAAAATATTGGAAAAATAATAAATATGCTCATTTATACCACAATTTTTTTAAAATTTAGGGCATCCTAATAGGAAAATTGAGCATAGTGAACGGTGAACAATCAGCTTCGGCAATCTCGGGTTCCGTAGATACCAATTCTCTGGACATGCTGAAAAAACGGTATCTCGCTATAAGATCGCCAAAAATGAAGAGGGTGCTCAAAATCCAATCTGAGGTCATGATGATTGTCCGTGAGTTTCTGCGGAGGGAGGGATACCTGGAAATCCAGCCTCCGATTGTTGGTCCGGTGACGGATCCTGGAATTCGTGGAGCAGAGCAAGCGACTATCTCCTGGTACAACGGGGCATCGTATAAGATCATGAGCAGTATGATCCTGTACAAACAGATGGTCATTGCTGCCCTGGAAAAAGTCTATGCCTTTTCACCTAACGTCAGACTCGAGCCAGTGGAGGCCAGAAGAACAGGAAGGCACCTCTCAGAATTCTGGCAAGTCGATATCGAACGGGCCTTCGCAACCTGTGAAGATGCCATGGATCTCGCCGAGCGTCTCCTGGTCTATGCCATCGATCAAACCAAGCGACGCTGCGGGAAGGAACTAGACGAATTGGGAAATAGACTAGAGGTGCCAAGTATCCCGTTCGAAAGAATCACTCATAAGGAAGCTGTTGAAAAGGCTAGGGCATTGGGTCTCAAAGTCGACAACGATAGCGAGATACCTTGGGACGCAGAGAAGGCACTTTCAGCCTCATACAACCAACCCTTTTGGATCACGGATTACCCCACTCCATCGCGCGGTTTCTACTACCTGGAAGATCCTGAGAGACCCGGCTTACTGAGATCGATGGACCTTCTCTATCCCGATGGTTTTGGTGAGGCCATTTCTGGCGGGGAACGGGAATTCCGATACGACAGGGTCGTGAAACGAATTCGAGATGGTGGTGAGAACCCCGTGCAGTACAAGTGGTATCTGGAGATGCTTAAGTATGGAGTGCCTCCTTCTGCGGGTTTTGGGATAGGGGTCGAACGCTTAACTAGATTCCTGTGTGGTCTTAGTAAGATCTGGGATGCGACACCCTTTCCTAAGGTACCAGGGGTTGTCTCATTGTGAGATGTGGTGTGAATGGTGGGAAGTCTAGGAGCTGAAGGCATCTATTTCACACACCCTGACAGGAGGCCACCCAAGTCTCCCGACAAAGGGGAGATCGAAGAGATCTTGAGAAAACACGAATCTGAACTTGTTTTCGAAGAGACTGCGGACATAGCCGGAGCAAGAATAAAATTGAGAACAAATTCTAAGCACGTAATTGACTGGTGGAGGTTGAACTGGTATCTTACTGATGGAGATCCAGAGGGCATTGTACACGTCATCATCGGCGTTGAGAACCACGAGCCCCACCTATACTATAATCTCAAAAACCGAAAGAGCCTAATTGTGAACTCGGAATACTATGGAGCGGTTAAATCTGCCGGTGCTCTCGGATTAGCCGGGGTGATTCTCGAGGGAAGAGGGGGGTATCCGATTCATGGTGCGTGCATCGGGGTAGAAAAAAATGGAGAGACTGAGGGTGTGGTGATAATCGCTCCCACTGGGACTGGAAAGACCACACAATCGCATGAATTAACTTACAGCTTACCCAACAGCAAGGTTCATTCCGACGATTATATGTTCGTATTCTTTAGAGGGAAAAAGCCCGTGTCCATAGCCACAGAAAGGCAACTTTACATGCGTACAGACATAGTAGAGGAGCATCCCACATTCGGGCATCTTTTCAACGATTTGCCACTGGAAAACGTTGTGATAGAGAAAGAAAGGTGTGCACAGATCAGTGATAAGAAGGAAAGTATGGGACCCTGCTACAGAAAAGTGTTTGAAAATGAGAAAGAGTGTATTCTAGACGAGGGCTCAGATAGGTGTTACTGGTCCTACGGTAATTCTAGAGTAATGTTTCCCCGTCACATGTTTCCGATGCAAAAAAGAGATGAGAACGGGTATCTGCACGAGTACCCAAAGGGAAAAGAAAATGTTGTTGACGAGGTTGTCATCAAATACGTATTCCTGCTGACCAGGGACGACTCATCCCCTCCAGCCAGAAAGTTGGAATGCGACGAGGCCATCGACGTGCTCAAATTGGGTAAGTATGTCATCAGACCAGGCGCCGGTCCTCCGGACAAATGGGGCAAGACAGGGTTCGAACCCTTTTATAATCCGTATCCACCGGAGTTGAACCTAAAGAGTCAAGAATCGTTCTTTAGGAAGTTGTTTAGCTGTGGGGTCCTGTTCTATCTGTTGAATACTGGTAGCTATCAGGGCAGGGAAATAACACCTCACCGAACCCACACCTATATAAGACGTATAATAGAAGCTTAGTCTCGTTTGCCGATTCAAGCAACGATAAATGGGGGCAAGTGCTTATGACCAAGGTCTCCGGATCATTGGCTGGGCCGGAAGATTCTGACAAAATCGAACCGGCTACAAACCGTCCGAGACGCAGGATTCGACATCATGGACCCCTTAAGGTGAACCCGACTGACGTACAGATTTTCGTGAGAGACAGGAGGGGGCGAGGAGAATCGTAAACCAAGATTTGGCATAGATGTCGAAGCCTTTTTCCGAAAAGACCTCTTAAAAAAGATCATGGTCGTCGCCGAGACTCCGGTTTGCAGTCCTTGGATAATAGCGATGGCAGGCAAGACTGTGAGCGCATCACGGAACTCCTGGATATAATCAAAAGCTAGTGAACGTCAGGACGTAGGTCATCAAAGTACGTTTAAGTCTGGGAAGGAATGGCTCAGGTTTTACTTTAGATTTTAATCCTCCAGCTCATAATCAAAGAGAAATGGGTGAAGAGAGAAAGAGAAGAAGATGGTCTCCATGGTGGACGGATATGTTCGACGAATTCGAGCGAATCCAGCGTGAAATGGCACGAAGTTTCAAGGAGATGTTTGAAGAACTCCCAGAAACTCCCTCCAGAACGATAAGGACGCCTTTCGGGGAGGAGAGAATATTTGGTCCCTATGTGTCCGGCTTCAGCATCGAGATTGGGCCAGAAGGTAGACCCCAGATCAGGACATTCGGCAATATCAAGAGAGAGGGCTTAGTTCCGCAGCTAACAGAGGAGCGTGAGCCCCTTGTTGATATCTATGAAGAGAAGGACAAGGTGAAGATCATCGCCGAGCTACCAGGGGTCGAGAAAGAAGATATCGATATCGGCGTCGTGGACAACACACTGTCCATCGACACACGTAAGGCTGATAGAAAGTATTTCAAGGAGATCAAATTGCCAGCTAAGGTGAAAGGTGAAGAAGCTAAGGCGCTTTACAAAAATGGCGTACTGACAGTCGAATTACCTAAGGTCGAGGTAAAGGAAAAGAAGAAAGAAAAGAGAATCCAGGTAAAGTAACCCTCCTCATAGTTGCACGGCGTGGAAGTCTAATTCGTTTCCCATTTAGATGTCCTAAGCAAACATACAAACAGACGAGCTGTGGCGATAATCGAAGCTAAAGGTGAAGTGATCCCGAACCTCCAATAAGGAGCCACTTTCTGATACCGCATGGAAACCAATATGCACGTCTTGATGGGGATCAGATACTAGTCGATTCATCGTGGTTTGATTCATCAGAAACTGCATTTTGAATAATCGGGCTAGCTGAAGTGTCCGACAGTCTTTTTTCGTAACCTTACACAAATTTTTCCAAAAGAGCGAAGGCCTTTATCGCATCCTCCGCTCGCAGCACAACTACTGTGTCTGTGTAACACGAGATAAGCTCCCTGATATTCAGACCCTTGCTCGCCAGTATCTGTGTGATAAATGCCACGAATCCGGGAGTGTGTTCGATATCCACAGGGCTGGTTAGCGTTAAAGCAACCATATCCCGTATTATATTCGCATCTCTAATCGGATCGATCTCTGCCTTTGTTTGGTCTACGAGATAAACATAGCTGTCCGAGAGGCTGGCCTTAATTAGGTAGGGTACCTCAAGTTCCTTATCGGCAATCAGTATGGCGACCTTGTCCCTCATCGAGATCTTCGTTCTTTTTAGGAGATCAAGGATCTCCTTTTCCTCAGCCATTTCGGCAATTCCTCTTTTTCTCTCTCTTAAGATGCTCGCCTTTATCGCATCTGTGCTTGCCCTGACCTCCCTTCTGAGGTACCTCGCCAGGGCTGAGTAATTTACTATGCCGAGGCGGAGCGCGTTCATCAGAAAGGGTCTCCTGAGAAGTACTTCCCTGACTTCCTGAGCCGTTGATTTTGTTCTGTTTACGACATTTTTTCTCATAAACAAGACACATGTGACGCAAAACTTAAATTTTCTTTCTACGGGTTGAAACCCATGGAGCTTTGTGTGCTACTCTATTCAGGAGGTCTAGACACCTCTTGCATGGTTAGGTTCATCCCTGAAAAGTATGGGATCGATGTTGTCACGGTCACGGTGGATGTGGGTCAAAAGAAGGACCTAAAGGAGGTTAGGGATAAGGCTCTTCGCATGGGTGCAAGGGAGGCCTTTGTTATCGACGCAAAGAAGGAGTTCGCTGATGATTATATTGCCAAGGCCATCAAAGCCAACGCACTTTACGAGGGCGCCTATCCATTATCGTCTGCCCTATCGAGGCCACTTATAGCAAAGCTGGCAGTCAAAATTGCCAAACAGGTGAATGCTGGCGCCATCGCTCACGGCTGTTCCGGTAAGGGCAACGATCAGGTGCGTTTCGAGGTCGCCATCTCCAGCTTGGCTCCAGATCTAAGGATAATAGCACCCGTGAGAGAGTTTGGGCTAACAAGAGACGAGGAACTGAAGTTCGCGCAGGAACATGGAATACCCCTACCAAAGGATGCCGAGTATTCGATAGACGAGAACCTTTGGGGTCGATCGATAGAATGTGGGGTCCTCGAAGATCCGAGCGTTGATCCCCCTAAGGATCTATTAGGCTTTACTCTCTCACCAGAGGAAGCCCCGAATAAAGCAGAGCGATTGAGCCTGGAATTCGAGAAAGGAATCCCAGTGGCTCTAAATGGATCGGAGAGCAATCTCTTCGAACTCATAATGTCGCTAAATGAGATTGCTGGAAAGCATGGGGTGGGGCACATCGACCATATCGAGGATCGTGTAGTGGGCTTAAAGTCAAGAGAGGTCTACGAATGTCCGGCCGCAACCGTGATTCTGAAGGCCCACAAGGATCTTGAAAAGCTTGTGTGTACTAAGCACGAGAACGCATTCAAGCCAATCGTTGACCAGAGGTGGACAGAGCTGGTGTACGATGGGCTATGGGTCGATCCACTACGAAATGACCTCGAGAAGTTCATCGATGAGGTCAACGAGAAGGTCGAAGGAAAGGTGCGCATGAAGCTATACAAAGGTGCAGCAATGGTTGTCGGCAGGGAATCTCCTAACGCCCTATACGATCTGAAGCTATCGAGCTATTCGGGAAATGGGATCTTTGACCAAGGGGCTTCAAGCGGTTTCATCAAGCTTTGGGGACTTCATTCAAAGGTCGCGAGTATGACCCAAAATGAGGTATGAGACAGTTTTCCAAGACGAGCTCGAGAGCGAGGCGCTGGAATTCACCTCTCGAGAAGATCTGAAACTCGATCTTAAGTACCTCTTTGTTTACGATATCTACCTACACGCGGCTCACAATATAATGCAGTGCAGTGAGGGGTACTTGGAAACCGAGGAACTTCTGACGATATTGGGTGGACTCAAGGATCTACTGAAAGAGTATCCGAAGGTTGTATCCGAAGACTACCTAAAAAGGGGGATTGAGGATGTGCATTCGCTGATAGAGTTTCTGCTTACTGGGAAGATCGGTGATGCTGGCCTCAATGCCCGCTTTAACCTGAGTCGAAACGACGAGATAGCAACACTCGAGCGAATGAGCCTGAGGGACGAGACGATTAAGATTGCAGAAATGCTGCTCGAACTCTGCAGTGCTCTGCTGACAAGAGCTGAAGGCGACGGGAACATTGTGATGCCAGCTTTTACCCACCTACAAGTGGCACAACCTACCACTGCTGGGTACTATTGGCTTTGTAATGTTGACGAAATTTTGAGGGACCTTCACGATCTTAAGATCCTATTCACCGAGCTAAATGAATCACCACTCGGCGCGTGTGCTATTTCAGGTGCCCCCAAGATCGATGGGATTGGAATCGATAGAGGGTTAACAGCTAAGCTACTGGGCTTCGACGGCATCATTGAAAACACTATCGACGCCGTATCATCTCGAGGAGAAATTGCCCTCCGTTTTCTCTACGTGATGAACACTCTGTTAACCCTACATCTAAGTCGGTTAAGTGAGGACATCGTGGTTTGGTCCAGCATGGGTCTTGTGAAAATCCCAAAGGGTTACGCCACTTCGAGCTCACTCCTACCCCAGAAGACGAATCCCGATATCGCGGAGCTACTCAGAGCAAAAGCTGGAAGGATCGTTGGAAATCTGGTAAAGGTAGCCACGATCTGTAAGGCCTTACCCACTGGCTACAGCCGGGATCTACAGGAGATTAAGCCAGTCCTCTTCGAATCAATTGAGACCATAAAGGCCGCTATCGGTTTGATGAGCAGATTTATCATGGCCCTAGAACTAAACGAGGGTAAGATGTCCAAATTACTGAAGGATAACTGGGCGGCAGCGACCGACCTGGCCAATGCCGTTGCTATTAAATACCACGTGCCGTACCGAAAGGCATACTTGATCGTTAAGAGGATGGCTCAAGGGGAAGATCTGGAGAGGGCATCAAGGGCGGTCGTCGGTTTCAAGATCCAGTTTTCTCATGAGGAAATCGATGATCTGCTTGATCCCAAACGGAGCGTGGAGAGAAGATCCAATAAAGGGGGACCTTCACCATCTGGGGTTGTGGTACACGCGGAAAAAGCGAGGAAGGAGATCCGAGAACTTAGTGCGTGGTTCAAGTGTAGGGCCCAACGTGTGAGGGATAGTTTCTCGAATTTAGAAGATTTAATGTCAAAAATATTAGAAAATCGAACTTTTTCTAAAGATTTCGTAAAATTTAAGAAGATTGGGAGGTGAAAACGTGACGAAGATGAACGTGAGGTGCCCTGAGTGTGACGCCGAGATAGTACTTCCTAAAGGCTCGGTCCCAGGCGAGATCATAAGCTGCTCCGAGTGTGGAGCCGAGCTCGAGATCGTTAAGATCACTACGGGTGGTGCAGAGATCAAGACGGCGGAAATAGAGGGCGAGGACTGGGGCGAATAGTGCGTGACGAAAGTCTGCCTTCTCTACGACAGAATTAGACCGGATGAGAAACTTCTGATTGAGGCGTGCAAACGAAAGCAGGTCACGCTGAAACTAGTAGATTGTAAAAGGACGGTATTCGACGCATCCAATTCCTCCAAGCCGGTCGACTTTGAGGTGGGTATTCAACGCTGTGTCAGCTACCTAAGGTATCTTCATGTTAACGCCATCCTCGAAAAAATGGGTGTTAAACTGGTTAACTCCTTCGAGGTTGCACTTACATGTGGAAATAAGTTATTGACGACGATAGCTCTAGAGAAGGCGAATATCCCGGGCCCCAAGACGAAGATAGCTTTTTCGGTGGACTCGGCGTTGGAGGCTCTAAACGAGTTAGGCTACCCCGCCATTTTGAAGCCCCTCATCGGTAGCTGGGGCAGACTCGTGGCGTTGCTCAAGGATCCTAAATCGGCCAGGTCGATACTCGAGAGTTGGGACCAACTGGGATCCTCCTGGTATAAGGTATACTATCTTCAGCAGTATGTGGCCACGCTCCCTAGGGACATACGCTGCGTTGTGGTTGGTGATCGGGTTGTTGCGGCCATCTACAGAACCGCGCCTCCAGATGAATGGAGGAGCAACCTGTCCCGTGGGGGCAGAGCTGAGAAGTGTGAGGTGAGCGAGGAGATAAACGAGCTTGGAGTGAAGGCCTCCGAGGCCGTTGGCGGTGGAGTCCTGGGTGTGGACATGATGGAGACCGAGGACGGCTTGGTTGTACACGAGGTAAACCACAACGTGGAGTTTAGGAGGACGATAGCCCCCACTGGGGTTCACATCCCGTATCTCATCATCGATTACGCCCTAGGTCTGGCAGAAAAATGATAGTGGGTGTTCTAGGAGCATCGGGCTACGCGGGAGGGGAACTCCTCAGGATCCTTCTCTTTCATCCCGAGGCAGAGGTGCGGTACACGGCGTCAAAGGAATTCCCTGGGATGCCGGTACACATGGTCCACCCAAACCTTCGCAAGGTCACCGATCTCAAGTTCGAGAAAACCGATATGGCAAGGTGCAGCGGATGTGATGTCGTTTTCCTTGCCTTGCCTCATACCGTTTCCCTCGACTTCGTACCTCAGATCCTTGAGATGGGGGTGAAGGTAATCGATCTCAGTGCAGACTATCGATTAAAGGATCCGAAGCAGTACGAGACGTACTACGGCACCCGACATAGGCATCCCGAGCTCCTCGAAAGGGCGGTCTACGGGTTGCCCGAGCTCCACCGAGAAGAGATCAGAGGGGCCGACCTCGTGGCGTGTCCCGGCTGTAACTCGACCGCGGTTATCCTGGCGCTGGCACCCATCCTCAAGAACTTCGATGTGGATCAGATCGTTTCGGACATTAAGGTGGCCTCATCGGCCTCCGGTAGCAGACCCACTCTGGCCTCTCACCATGCCGAACGGAGCGGGGTCGTTCGACCCTACAAGTTGGCTGGCCACAGGCATCAACCGGAGGTCGAGCAGGAGTTGACCCTAGTCGCTAGGAGGAAGGTGAGTGTCCCGATGTCGCTTCACGCAGTGGATCTGGTGAGGGGGCTCCTATCCACGAACTACGTGTTCCTTAAGGAGGAGTTGGATGAGAAGGAGGTTTGGAGGGCGTTTCGCTCATCTTACGGGGCAGAACCCTTTGTGAGGGTCTTTAGGACCAAACGGGGAACGTATAGATTGGCTGACCCAAAGGTGATCGTTGGGACCAACTACTGTGACATAAGTTTCGAACTCTCCGCCGGTAGGCTCATCGTCGTTTCAGCAATCGACAATCTGGTAAAGGGGGCTGCAGGCCAGGCGGTTCAGGACTGGAACCTGACAATGGGCATCGACGAACGAACTGGTCTTCGATTTCCAGGACTTCACCCGATATGACGCGCCTCGTTGTAAAGATTGGTGGCGCCCTGCTTGAAGGTAACATCCCAGAGATCGTTGGAGATCTGAAGGGGATCCAATCTAGATTCGAGGTTGTTATAGTTCATGGTGGCGGTAACCGAGTCTCTCGGGTTGCCCGAAAGCTAGGGAAGGAACCGAGATTCGTAGTATCAGTAAGTGGTATCAGAAGTAGGTACACAGACCGAGAAACGGCACACATCTTTGAGATGGTCATGGCGGGGAGTGTGAATAAAGAGATCGTGAGAGCATGTCAGATGGAGTCCGTTAGGGCGGTAGGTCTATCCGGGTCCGATGGATGGACCATGAGGGCAAGGCGAAAGGGGACCATCAAGATTCTCGAGAGGGGAAAAAAGATGATGCTGAAGGGGGATTATACAGGAAAAATTGTTAATGTGAACCCCGAGCTAATAGAACTTCTGCTTCAGGGAGGTTACGTCCCGGTGTTGGCACCGATCGCAATGGGGTACGAGTACGAATCCCTCAACGTGGATGGTGACCGAGCAGCTGCTTACATTGCTGGTGCTGTAAAGGCGGAAGCTCTGCTCCTACTCACCGACGTCACAGGGGTACTATTCAAGGGAAAGCTTATTGAGAGGCTAAGGGGAGAAGAGATCCAGAAAATGGCTGAGCTGGTGGGTCATGGAATGAAGAGAAAGATTCTTGCCTCTCTTGAAGCCTTGGAGATGGGGGTCGAGAGGGTTGTGATCGCCTCAGGTCTTGTGGACCGCCCAATTTCTTCGGCCCTGAGCCTCAAGGGGTGCACGGTACTGGAGATGTAGCGGTATGCTCCAACCCGAGAAGATAATGACGATCGAAAGCAACCATACTTCCAAAACCATAGTCAAGCGTCCGGTGATCATCGTTGGAGGAAGAGGAGCGGTAGTTTGGGACCCTCAGGGAAAGGAATACATCGATTGCATCGGTGGGCATGGCGTATGTAACGTCGGGCACTGTCACCCGAAGGTTATCGAGGCGATCGAGAAGCAGGTAAGGAGGCTCATACACATCCCCGATTCCCTTTACAATGACGCTCGGGCTACCTTCCTTCAAAAACTTATCGGGATTACCCCCGGGGAACTAACGAGCGTATTTCTAACCAACTCAGGAACCGAGTCAGTTGAATGCGCCCTCAAAATCGCGAGAAGGTACACGGGGAAGCACGGGATCATAGCTACGATAAGGGGCTTCCACGGCAGAACTCTTGGATCCCTTTCCGCCACGTGGAAACCGGAATACAGAAAACCCTTCGAACCCCTCGTTCCCGGTTTCACCCATGTCAAGTTCGGGGACGTTGGCTCCATCGAAGAGGTGATATCAGAGGATACTGCTGCAGTTATTATAGAACCCGTACAAGGCGAAGGTGGCGTTCACATCGCACCAAATGGCTATCTGAAGGGTGTAAGGGAGATCTGCGACGATCATGGGATACTTCTGATTTTCGATGAGATCCAAACGGGGTTTGGTAGGACTGGGAAGATGTTTGCGCTGGAGCATTGGGGTATCGTCCCCGATATCCTCTGCTTGGCGAAGGGGATCGCTGGCGGATTTCCTATGGGGGCCACGGTTGCAAAAGAGGAGGTGATGGACTCACTCCGTCCCTTGGAACATGGAAACACATTTGGAGGGAATCCGTTGGCTTGTGCAGCTGCGACGGCATCCATAGACGCGATCATCGAGGAAAAACTAGCCGAAAGAGCCGCGAAACTTGGCCGAAAGCTTCTACGAGATCTATCCACTCTCCAAAAAGAGCATGAGCTTATTAGGGAAGTTAGAGGCTTGGGACTTATGATTGGTGTGGAGTTAAGGGTGCCAGTAAAGGATGCCGTGAGGAGTGCCACCGAGAGGGGGCTCTTGGTGCTTTCGGCCGGATTGAACGTAATCCGCCTTCTTCCTCCATTGGTGATCACGGAAAACCAGCTGGATAGAGCGATCACCATTTTGGGCGAATGTATCGAGATGCTTGAAAGTGAGCGTCGACCCGGTTAGCTTTCTCAAGGAGATTCTCGGAATGTACAGCCCCTCAAAGATGGAGGGTGAGTTAACAAGTTTTCTTCTGGACAAGATGAGGGATTTCGGAATCAGCACGAAAGTAGACCGTGTTGGGAACGTCGTCGGCGAGATCGGTGACGGTGATCCCATGCTATTACTGTGTGGTCACATGGATACCGTGAACGGCTTCTTGGACGTGGTTGAAAAAGACGGTAAAATATTCGGCAGGGGAGCCGTAGACGCAAAATCATCATTGGCTGCCATGATACTAGCCGCGGCGAGACTCGCCGAAGAGGAACTCGCGCACAAGGTGATGATCGCTGGTGTTGTCGATGAAGAGGGGGACTCAATCGGCATGAGGAATCTGCTAAAGAACGGACTATCTGTTAGGTACGCGATCTTCGGAGAGCCAAGCAAAAACAACCACGTTGTTGTTGGATACAGAGGGAGTGTAACCTTTGGCATCGAGTGTGAGGCGCCCCCGGGTCACGTTGCTGCCCCATCAACCTACGTGAGTGCCATCGAGAAGTCGTTGGATCTTTGGACGAAGATAAAAAAGGGGCTCTCGATTCGAGGTAAGAGTCTATTCTATTCGGTCACCCCCTCACTCATGTTAATAAGAGGAAGAGCCGGTGGGGCGATGACCGGTGAACGGTGGTGTGAAATGGCGGTGAATGCTCGGTTTCCGCTGGGGATGAGAGCGGCCTCCATTGACGAGATCATAGAAGATCTCATCTCCCAGTTTCAGCTCGACAACCCCGAGGTAAAGGTAAGGAAAAGGCTCCTACACTCCTTCGAACCCATTAAGTGCAGGAGGAGTTCTGAGGTGGCCAGAGCTCTTGTGAGGGCTATTACCGATGTCACCGGATCGACTCCGAAAACCACTATAAAGACGGGGTCGAGTGATATGAATCTCCTCTCCGGTAGCGAGATCCAAGCGGTGAGCTTTGGTCCGGGAGACCCGATTCTCGAGCACACCGATGATGAATGGATCTACGTGAACGAGTACCTCCAGGCGATCCGTATCTATAAGACCACAATCGAGAAGCTATTTGATCTGGTGGGCTCGGAAGGGTAGTGGTACGAGCGCCCTCAATCGATGCCAAGTCTGGTTTCAAACTGATCAGTGATGGCATCGGTAAAGCCCTGGGTGCTCGACCATCCACCTAAATCACGTGTCAAGAATCTTCCCTCCCTCATAACCGTCACCACAGCCCGTTCAATCGCCCTAGCCTCTTTAACCCTACCCATGTGCCGAAGCATGAAAGATGAAGCGAAGATCATTCCCGTAGGATTGGACACGCCCTTTCCGGCTATGTCCGGCGCCGCGCCATGTACGGGCTCGAACAGAACTTTCCCCGGTCCGACGTTCCAGCTTCCCAGCACACCGAGGCTTCCTACGATCCCCCCGATCAGATCGGACAACACATCCCCATATAGATTGGGAGTAACCAGCAAATCGAACTTCTGTGGGCTTTTAACGAGCTGGAATGCGCAGGAATCAACGAGAACATCGTTGACATGAAACTCCGGGTATAGTTTAGCCACCTCATAAAAGGTCCGTTTAAACAAACCATCCGTTTCTCTCAGTATGTTGGCCTTGTGCACACAGGTGATCTCCTTCCTCCCCTCCGATCTGGCGAGTTCGAAGGCGTATCGACACAGCCTCTCGGTTTCCCTCTTTGTGATGACCCTCTGAGCAACCGCCACGTCACCTTCCAAGGTCTCACGACCCGAATACAGCCCCTCCAGGTTCTCCCTGATAATTATAACGTTAAGCCCGTGGTACTCTGGTCTGGTTATAGGTAGTGACTTAGCAGGTCTCACATTGGCGTACAGATCGAGTGCCTTCCTGATTTCCACATTCACGCTCTTGAACCCTCCCCTTTCGGTTGGAGTGATTATCGGCCCCTTCAATACGATGTCGCAGCGCCTCAGAATCTCGATATCGTCGTCGGTTATCGCCACACCCTCCCTCTTCCACCTCTCGTAACCCGCATGCACCCTCACAAATTCATCCTCGAACCCGATCGCCTCTAGCACCCTTAGCGTCGCCCCCACGACTTCGGGACCGATACCGTCACCCTCAATCAGAGCGATCTTCATCGGGTCTCATACTTCCCATGCCTATTGAGATAGGTCAACAACCCTCCCTCGCTGATTATATCCAAGAGAAACTCTCCCGGTCGAACCATCTCAAACTCCTCCCCCGAGGTCTTGTTCATGAGGACCATGCGTTGGGAGTCGAACTCCACCTCATCGCCATCCTGTACGTCCACCTCTTCTTTGGGTTTGACCACGAGCAGACCATTGTTGACGGCATTACGGAAGAAGATGTTGCCGAACGACCTCGCGATAACCACCTCGACACCCGATCCCTTAATGGCGAGAACCGCCGCCTCCCTGCTTGACCCACAACCGAAGTTCTCACCTGCGACGATCACATCACCTGGTTTTACGATTTCTGAAAACTTCGGCCTCACATACTCAAAAGCGTGCGATGAGGCCTCTTCCATCCTGACGGATATGCTGAAGATACCAGGTATTATGTCGTCGGTACTCACGCTATCGCCGAAGACCCACGCCCTTCCCATCACAAATAGCCTCTGGGATCCCTGATTCTGCCCTCAATGGCCGATGCGGCGGCGACGGCTGGGGAGGCCAAATAGATTTCTGCCCGAGGGCTTCCCATCCTACCCCTGAAGTTTCTGTTGCTAGTCGAGACGCAGACCTCACCCTGCCCCAAAACCCCCTCGAACCTGCCTAGGCAGGGACCGCAACTTGGCCAGCATACCACCGCACCTGACCTCAGAAATGTTTCGAGGTAGCCGAGTTTGGAAGCCTCCTCGTACACTCGCCTCGTGGCCGGAATGATAACCATCCTCGTATCCTTGTGAACCCTTCTCTTGCTCATAATCCTATTGACGATCCTTAGGTCACACAGCGTTCCGTTTGTACAACTTCCGACAAAAACCTGGTCCACCTCTCGTCCTTCAACGTCGGAGACTGGCCTAACGTTGTCGACCTCGTGGGGGCAGGCGACGAGTGGTTCAAGATCCGAGGCGTCTATTTCTATTTGATCCGCATAATCCGACCCAGTCTCCACCAGGTCGCCAGAGAACACCCCCGTAGTCGCCGAGGTTTCTGTGGCTAACGCTCCTATCGGCATTCTCTCATCGATGCCTAACTCCTTACAGTACGAGCCACCGAACTCCAACGCCTTCCCGATCCCACCTCGAGAGGTGAGCTTTTCGACGTAGGATAGGGCGACATCCTTAGGGAACACTCCTCGCCCTGTCTCACCTGTCACGGTGACCAGTATGCTCTCCGGTATCTCTATCCAGGTCTGTCCCAGTTTCCAACATGCAGCGATATCGGTCGAGCCCATTCCAAATCCTAAGGCCCCTACCACCCCACAGATGGGTGTATGGGAGTCTCCTCCAACTACAACATCCCCCTGCTTCACGAGCCCCTTCTCGATCAATACCGAGTGGGAAATGCCCTCCCCCTCTAGAAGATTGATGCCATGATGCCTACAGAACTCCCGAATCGATCTTTGAAAGTTCGAATACCTCTCGTTCGGCGAGGGATAGACGTGGTCAAAGACAACAACGATCTTTTTCACGACATCCTTCGGGATCCTTCCATCCTTAAATCTACCGAAGGCTTCAATTGCCAGCGGCGTTGACGAATCATGAGACATTATCCTGTCAACATCGATGACCACCTGATCTCCGGGCTCCACCTCTCTCCCGAGTTTTCTGGAGAATATTGTCTCGACGATGGTCATGACTGTGATGCCCTGGTTACGCCCTTCTAATCATCTCTCGAAGTTCGCTTGGAAGTATGGGACTCACTCTCCCCTGTGTATAAAGCATCTTGATCCTCGCGGCTATCTTCGCTGCTACGCCGTCGGGGACATCGATGTTCAGCTCACTCCTGGCCACGTGTTTAACGCTGTACTTTCCGCACAACTCACTTAAAACAAATTCGCGCTTTTTGCCCACGATCTCCGGAGAAAACATCTCGTAGGTCCTGGGATCCTTGAACATGCCATGGGCGTGTATCCCGGCTTTGTGCATGAAAATGTTATTCCCCAGAATGGGCTTCAGGGGAAAAATGGGGAGACCAGTGATGTCGGCGACTAGCTTAGACAGGGCTGGGAGCCTTTCGATCCTGAACCTCTTAACCCCATAGAACAATCTGAGAATGACCATCATCTCCTCGGTTGGGGTGATCCCTGCCCTTTCACCGAGTCCATGGATACTGGACGAAACCGTTGATCCGCCCGCATTTATCGCTGCGAAGGAATTTGATAGTGCTAAACCAAGGTCATTGTGGCAATGCACCTCTACCGGCTTGTCCACCGCCTTCTTTATCTCTTTCACTAGACGGGTCATGGCTTCAGGGATGATACAACCCAATGTGTCGACGATCCGGGCTCGATCCATACCAGCCTCCTTGGCCGCCAGGAATGCTCGTCTCAGGAAGCCCAACGGAGTCCTTGTCGAATCTTCGGCGCTGTATACGATGAACAGACCGTGATCCCTGGCGTGCTCGATGCTTCCAGAAAGTCGGTTCAGGTATTCCTCCTCCGAAATGTGAAACTTCAGTTCCCTCATTATGGGAGACACCGAATACGACAGAACCACCCCATACGCATCAGTCGTCGCCACGGTCTCTATATCGGATTTCACTGCTCTGGCGAATCCGAATATCTCCGCGTTCAGTCCCTCGTTCGCGAGCCTCTTTACCACGGTAAACTGCTTTTCAGAAGCCGCCGGAAATCCCGCCTCTATTTGCTGGATCCCAGCCCTGTCGAGCTCCATCCCGATCTTGATCTTGCCCTCGGCACTCATGGTCACACCGGGAGTTTGTTCCCCCTCCCTCAGTGTGGTGTCATGAACGATCAGCTCATCGGTCTTTCTCCGCTTGATGACCCCGATGTCGTAGGGGCTCATCACGACTCCCTCCTCGACCATGTTTAGCCATCTACGCCTCTCGGTATCGACAAGCCCATCGGCTATCGATGTTATATATTTCGGAATATTGGTACGATTATCGGACATTTTAACCAATACTTTTCCGATTTGAAAAATCTTATTTTGTATATAAACTTTGGACTAACGAGTCTGCTAACTACCGTTGGTGGAGTTGGACTCCGAACTAGTGCCTCTTTAGAACCATAAAGCTTGATGTGTCGATGACCCCCTTAAGGGACCTTATGGTCTCGATACCCTCATTTAGGGTGTCTATCCCTGTCTCTTCTAGTAGAAACGCTATCTCGTAGGGTCCTGCCACCTCCGATAGATCTCTAACGCCATCCATTTTGGCTATCTCCTTAACGATGTTGGAGGTTGGAACAGCGGGGTCGGTTCTAACGAGAACGAATGCGGTAACATACCCCGCCCTCCGGGCACTGATTGTAAACCTTTCGATTATTCCACCCTTAACCAGCTTCTCGACCCTTCTCCTGACAGCTCCTTCGGATAGACCAACCTCTTTGGCGATATCGACGTAGGCCATCCGCGCATTCTCTTTCAGCATCCCAAGAATCTTCTCGTCGACGTCGTCGACCTTCATCTTTGAATGTTGGAACTTGAGTAATTAAAACAGCGTCATGCAAAGATCCCGAATTCCAAATCAGCTCGTGAACGAAAATCGCAGTTTTTGTACACTTATCTCTATCATAAAATCCGGGGGTGAGCCTCGATAGTTTTACTAAGAAGAGTTAAAGTGGAAGGCATAACTTTAAATGGGGAGTAATAAGGCAGTTCCTGCCTTATTAGGGGCAAAGAAGCCGAAAAAGAAATTGAATGGAGAGCTCTCCGACTCCCAAATCTTTATTATGGGGCTTGTTTAGTATGGGTCAGCCAGCCGAGGAGCAGGCTTGAACAAGTTGACCTGTTCGGCCACCGCTTTCTCGATGGAATCGCTTCGGCGGTTTCAAAGGGAAAACGATGACCAAACATGCCAGCTCGTTTAGGCTTTGACTCGGTTGGCTTTTTCTATTTTGTTAGTCCCAAAAACCTAAGGACCCTACTCTTAACCTTCTTATAGGCTTCGTCCAGCGAGCCAGTGGAGTCCACCAGTTGGAACTCGCCTGGAAACTTGTTTCTATATTTGTAGAGCCTCAGGAACTCGGATCGTACCTTCTTTAAGTAATCCCTCTTCTCCCACTTGTCCTTGACCTTCCCATGGGTTGAATAGAGTATGCGACTATAGGCCTGTTCGGGGGTGGCATCGAGGATGACGACAAGATCAGGGAACTTGAATTCCCAATCGGCCCTATTTATGTCCATGATCTTATCCCATGAAACTCCTGCAGCCCCCTGATAGCAGAGACCATCCCAGATACAGCGCTCCGATATGACGATGCCCTCTCGTAGCATCTCTTTGATACTCCTCTGCAGGATTAATCGGTCGACCGCAAAGATCAGCGTGTCGATGTAGGGGTCCTCGTAGAGCCTAAACAGGTGCGTCAGCATTCTTATGTGAGGCTCCTTAACGCGATGGGTCTTGATTCCTCTCTTTTCGAGTTCGCCGATGAGTTTATCCACGATGCTGGTTTTACCTGAACCATCAAGCCCACAAATTGCGATCATAGCCCCCTTCTTCTTGACGCCCATGACCTTTCGATCCAAAACTGTTGTATAATTCTCCCCGCTCTTAATAATAGGCAATTTGACAATGCTATTTCCGCCGGATAAGCAGGTCATAAGAGTTGAGAGGGGAAGGTACGGAGAACTGATCGATAAGCTTGGCGGGAATGTCGCTTTGAACCTAAGAAGGATCTCCTCTTCCATGCAAAAGGACCGTTCGTCGAGGCTCTTCTTCCTGCTTAACCCCAAGCAGATCGCAGCGACGGAAGCCAGGAGTATGTTTGGCGAGAAAGACGGAGTTCGGCTCATCACCTTCCCCTTCGAGGCAGGCTACGTCCCATTCTTGGATCTTCGGGGTTTGGATGAGGGTGAGGCCGTCGCCAAAATCAGGGTGACTTCATCACCAAGCAGCATGATTCTCCTTACCTACGCAACCTCGGCCTCGTCATTAAAAGAGGCATTTGCGACCCTCACCGGTAAGAAATTCTCTCTAGAACACTCGCTGAGGCTGCTAGAGAGGGTTATAGGTAAAAACAAGTCGGTGTTCAAGCACATGGAAACGGGTAAGTTCTGCGTCATCTGCGGGGATTACGTGGTTAGTCCAACCGAGACCGGCGTGTCTCTTCGCTGCGAAGACAATCATCACTACGTGAAGTCTTCAGTATACCGAATCAGCGACTCAATCATGTTGGCCTGGGAGGAAGGTATTATCCTCGAGGGGTATGTGGCCCGTTTACTCGAGGCCGATGGGTGGGACACCGTTATAGGTGGAGAGGTGATTGGAACACGGGGCAGCAGACACGAGATCGACGTGATGGCCGAAAGAAATGACAATTATCTCATCGTTGAGTGTAAGCACTTGGCTCCATATAACGAGATACCGTACGACGATGTTATGGTAACCTTTGGTAAGATGACCGTGGTCGAGAGGACACTGAGAGCTGTTTACAAAAGGAGGAGACGAAGGTTGGGCAGGATCATCAAAGCCTTCGTGACGACAGGAAAGTTAACTGAGGTGAAAATGCTCAGGGGTGCATTATTGGAAACTCCAGAGTTCCTCATCGCTGAAAGGGACGACCTGGTTAGAGGACTGCGAGACTTTAGGAAGAAGTTACAGGAAGCTGTGACGACCGGCTCTAAATAACAAGAATGGATGGCATGGTTCGCGGTTCCGCTTTCCGGATGGTTGCGTTGGATCGAGGTAGGCTTGGGAGCATCAAGTCTTCCCCTGTGTCCATCATACTCTGGTGGGCACTGTCCGAACTGCTCTGTGGCTCCTTCGGGTCGGCCCAATTTAAGTTGGTGTAAGTGATAACATTCTCTAAATTATCTTGAGTTAACAAAGGTAGAAAGAAATGGGCAAGTATCCATACAAGAAGGTCGACCACATCTGGCTTAATGGGGAGCTCGTAAAGTGGGACGAAGCTAAGTTGCACATCCTCTCCCATGTAGTTCACTATGGGAGTGGGGTATTTGAGGGAATCCGATGCTACCTCACGAAAGAGGGAAAAACAGCGATCTTTAGGCTAGATGAACACCTTGACCGTTTCCAGAACTCGGCGAGGATGTACATGATGGACCTACCCTATAGTACACAAGAGATATCACAAGCCTGTCGCTTGGTCGTCAAATCGAATCACCTATCGGAAGGGGGCTATATCCGCCCAATTGCTTACAGGGCGTATGTCGAGGACGATGATACTTGGGGATACATAGGTCTCAACCCCTTAAATTGCCCCATCCATGTCGCGGTGATAACCTTTGAATTCCCGTCCTACGGGGCGCCGATTTATCGATGCATCACGTCCGGTTGGAGGAGGATCAGTCCGGATGCTCTACCCACTCTAGCGAAGGCGTGCGGTCAATACCTCAACTCCCAACTCGCGGTCTTTTCTGCCGCGAGGATGCAATCAATGGCCGAAAAGTCGGGTTTGATCCCGCTCGATCGTTCGGGAGCCCCTCAAGTCAGCTATGAGGCCATCTTGCTTGATCATCGGGGATTCGTAAGCGAGGGGGCTGGAGAGAACATATTTCTCGTTAAAAAGGAGGTTCTACACACTCCCCCGATACACGCCTCGATCCTGAGGGGGATAACGAGAGCAAGTATCATTGAACTGGCGAGAAACCTGGGGTACGAGATCTATGAGAGGGACATCTCGAAAAACGAGCTCTATTCATCCGACGAGATTTTTATGACCGGCACCGCCGCCGAAGTAAAACCCGTGGTAGAGGTAGACGGGATGGCGATAGGCGATGGTGAACCTGGGCCAGTCACAAAAAGGCTACAGAAGAAGTTCTCTGACGTTACCCACGGGAGGGATCCCCGTTACATCCAATGGTTGACCATCATCGAATGACGCACCATCCGGGGACCCTTCTTACCAAGAACGAGTCGTAATCCTGCATTACCAGGCCAGTTGAACGCCACGTGAAAGTGCGAGATACGTGACGAACCAAGCTACGCCGGCATCCACTATCCCTTGCCATGTATTCCAAAGGCTCACACCAAGGACAAAGTAGAATAACTCACTTCCAGTCGCCGCCCTCCCCCAAAAGAACCAGTTGAACGACTCCGGTACTTCTTGAGGGGTAATCCCGAAAAGGAGAGGGACCGCAAAGAAGTAGTTTAAGAATATGGTTAGCAAGCAGCGAACAAGGATCGCCAGGGCCATTAAGGGTATGAAGGTCGTTTTCGACATCATCACCCTTCCCTCGTAGCTGGACTTCGAGAACTTAAGTAGCAACGCTGGAATCACGATTAGCGGTATCGTGGCCGAGAACTTCATGGTCGCCCCTATCCATGGCACGGGCTCTTCTGACAGTAAAGCTATGCCCATAAATCCTATTAGAGAAGTCAGCGCCCCGGTCTTGAGACCGAACATCAGGAATGCGATTAGCCAAGGGACAGCGATGAAGTCCAAAACGGCCATCCCCCATGGAAGCCTGATGTCCGGGACGAAGATGAATAGGATGGAGAGGGCTCCGAAGACCGACGAGGCTGCTATCTGGTATGTGGAACTAAGGGTGCGCTCCATTCTACTCTTTTTTGAGTTGCTACTCAATAATTAAATTTTGGCTATCTTCTCGCTCTATAAGCTAGGGCAGACATATCGACTTTAAATTGGACCTGTACTGCCCAAGTCTTCCTCCAAAGTTAACGGCGGTTATCCTCTCGACCCCAGGTACCTTCACAGCTCTCTTTATTCCCTGGCTGATGGCCTCATTAACGGCATCCAAGGAAAGCCCATTGATGACGATCTCGTAGATCGTGCTTACCCCCTCGGGAATCATCGTCTCGGAAGGAATCGCCTCTCTGAGAGTCGGGCAAAAAGGGTGATTCGTTGATGCGGTGAGCTTATACTTTCTAGAACCTATCTTTGAGCCAGACCTGCAAATCCCACCCGGGAAGGAGAGAATAACCCCCTCCACGTTTTGCTTGATAGCGCTAACGGCTTCTTCTGCTGCACCGAGTCCCGCTCCTCTAGTTCTAGCCATAATGATAAAGTTCCCACCAGCAACCCCTATCTGTGCTCCGAAGGCGTCCTCGATGATGAACTCCCCCTCCATAACAGGTATACGCCATACTCTTCTCCTTGCCACCTCGCCTTCCTCCTGAAATCCGTCCCCGAAGTATCGGATCCCGCGGCCAACCTTAAGTCTCCTTTTCGCCCGTGGAAGGCCATCGAAGACAGAGGTGGTTGGACAGGTTAAGACACAGCTACCTATCCTAGAGATCAATTGTTTCTTTAGCTCCCGCCTCGTCCTCTGCCATACCTGTATGACCGCCCCCGGTCTTCCATCAGGTGTCTCATCCGACGGAATCAATCGCTCTACTCCCGCCTCTGCTGGGGACATGAAGATGGCGGATCCGAACCCGGTGGCGGTCCGAGCCGCTGTCATGGCCCACTTCTTTGTGTCAGCGGTAATGACCACCCTGCTCACCCACATGGAAAACATCTCGGAAAAGGTATCCTCGACCTTAACCCCATTCATCCAAAAAGTGGATGCCATTTGTAAGATATCCCCTAAAGATTATTAGAAAATCGTGGCACAACATGCTTCAGACAATTTCAGCTAGTTAACACCTAGTTGCTTCATCCGTGGCTTTGGAGGCTTTAAAAAGATAAATCATGGACGTCTAATTTAACAATGGTAGGCTCTATCCTGCGAGTCGCTTTTTTGAAGCTTGGGAATCTCGGCATCGCCCCACTCATCGAATTCCTTCTAGACGAGAGAGCCGATCGAGAGGATATAGATGTCAGAGTCTTTGGCTCAGGGGCGAAAATGGAGGTGCCCCAAGCTACAGAGATCACTCAAAGGGCACTAGAATCCGAACCTGATCTCCTGATCATTGTAACCCCGAATGCCACGCTCCCCGGTCCTACCCAAGCCATCAAAATGGTCGAGAAAACAGGAATTCCTGCCATCGTAGTCTCTGACAAGCCCACATTGAAGATCACCAGCAAACTCGCTAGCGAAGGACTGGGTTACCTGATCGTTACTGCCGACCCTATGATAGGGGCCCGACGAGAATTTTTAGACCCGAGCGAGATGGTCATTTTCAACTCGGACATCATCAAGGTCCTATCGATAACTGGCGCCTGCAACGCCGTCTTTCAAGGAATTGATGGATCCATCGACAGCTTGAAAGCTGGCAGAGATGTAGGTTTGCCCCACATCATCATCGATAAAGAGACCGCTGTCGAAGCCGCTGGTTTTCGGAACCAGTACGCTAAGGCGAAGGCGATGGCATCCTATGAGATCGCAGAGCATGTTACCGATGTAACGCAAGAGGGATGCTTCAAGGTCAAGGATCACAGGCGCTACATACCTCTCGTCGCATCGGCACACGAAATGATGAGAGTGGCTGCCCAGCTGGCGGACGAGGCCAGAGAAATAGAAAAGGGAGGCGATCGGGTCACGAGGACCCCTCACTATACCAACGGCAGGATCCTGAGGAAGAGCCGTCTTATCGAAAAGCCGAGGTAGGATTCTATGGTCAGCCTCAAAGTAACCCTCATCACCGGGAGAACGCTCGGTCAAGGGCAGTCGATGGAGTACGCCGGCAAGTTTAGCAGGGAGTATAAGGAGAAGGTGGCTACATGCAGCCTTGATCTCTACGACTTCATGTACCTCGGTGTGGCTGAGGAAGAATGCGTCAGGGTGACGACCAGCCACGGGAGCGTGGTTTTGAAGGTTTTAAAATCCAAGGAGGGACCTCACAGCGGTATAGCCTTTGTTCCCTATGGGCCCTGGGCCAGCGTGCTCATGGGCTCGGATACGAAGGGAACGGGCATGCCGACTCTTAAGGGAGTACCTGCTGTGATAGAACCCGCTACTGGAGAAAAAGTTCCGGAGCTCGAAGATCTCTTGAGGAAAATCACCAAAGAATGAGATCAAAGGTACACCAAAGCGTGATCTGCACAGGCTGTGGGTGCCTCTGCGACGATATCACTGTCGAGGTCATGGACGATGAGATCGTCAAACTGGCTAAGGCGTGTCCTCTCGGGAGATCCAAGTTTCTAGGTCATAAAAGCGATAGACTCACCAAGCCATTGATCAGGCGTAGCGAAGAGCTCGTACAGAGCACTTTGGAGGAAGCCATTCAGCGATCCATAGAGATCTTGGCAGATTCAAGGTACCCCCTGCTCTACGGGTGGGCCGCGACCTCCTGTGAGGCCATGAAGGCTGGCATAGAACTCGCCGAGGAGATCGGCGGAATTGTAGATAACGCATCAACCCATTGCCATGGCCCCTATCTACTCTCCCTTCACGATGTGGGTGTGTCCACGTGTACACTGGGACAAGTTAAGAACAGGGCGGATCTTATCATCTACTGGGGCTGTAACCCTGTCCAAGCCCACCCCTATCACATAAGGCGATACTCGATACACTCTAGGGGGGCTTTCAGAGAGGGACGAAAGGATCGTACCCTGATCGTGGTGGACGTGAGAGAGACGTTTACGGCTAGGTTAGCGGATCTTTTCATCCGAATCGACCCGGGCGCCGACTTCGAGCTGCTAACGGCTCTCAGGATGCTGGTGAAGGACGAAGAGATAGAACAGGATATGGTCAGCGGGATCTCTATCTCCAGATTGGAGGAGATCGCCGATATGCTCTTGAGTTGTGAGTTCGGCGTGCTATTTTTCGGTCTGGGACTGACCATGAGTCCGGGTAAGAGTAGAAACGTAGACGCCGCCCTATCGCTGGTTAGGGACCTGAATGATAGGACAAAATTCGTCATCATTCCGATGAGAGGTCATTTCAATGTCACGGGGGTCAACATGACTTCCGTATGGGAAACTGGTTATCCCTTTGCCGTGGACTTTAGCCGAGGCTATCCCCGCTACAATCCGGGTGAAACTTCTGCTGTGGACGTCATGATGCGGGGCGACATCGATGCCACGCTGGTGGTGGCAGCGGATCCTATCGCCCACCTTCCTCAGCGGGCCATAAGGAACCTTGTTAGGAACCCGATCATAGCCATCGATCCCCGCCGTACCATGACGACTATGGCCGCCCATGTGGTAATCCCCTCGGCGATGATGGGTGTTGAGGTCGATGGGACGGCTTATCGAATGGATGGTGTCCCCCTCTACGTGAAAAAGTTGATCGAGCCTCCCCAAGGGTGTCTTTCGGATGTCGAGCTGATTCGGATGATCACCGAAGGGATCAGGAGGCGCAGGCGTTGAAGGCGGATCTGATCATAAAAAACGGTTTCGTCTTCGACCCTCTCAACGGCGTTGATGGAGAGAGGATGGATGTGCTCATCAGGAAGGGCAAGATCGTAGAAGGTGCAGATTCTGCTTCCGCAGAGATTGATGCGTTGGGTTTAACCGTGATGCCAGGTGGCGTGGATATTCACTCCCACATCGCGGGCTCCAAGGTAAGTGCCGGTAGGCTACTGAGGCCTGAAGACCACTATAGAGATACTGAGTCTAAAACTCCAACGACACGTTCCGGTGTGGGCCGGACTACGCCATCAACCTTTGTTACGGGTTACAGATACGCCCGCATGGGGTATACCACAGTTGCTGATCCGGCCGTTCCTCCCATCAAGGCGAGACACACTCATGAGGAATTCAACGACATCCCACTGATCGACAAGGCTTGCTACATTCTGTTAGGGAATAACTGGTTCGTCTTGGAGTTCTTGAGAGATGGCAAGTTCGAGGAATGTGCGGCATTCGTTGCTTGGTTGTTGAGTTCTCTGAAGGGCTACGCGATAAAGATGGTCAACCCGGGAGGAGTCGAGGCTTGGGGTTGGGGAGGAAACGTCAGGAGCTACGATGACGAGGTTCCCCACTTTAACATAACACCAAGACAGATCGTTCAGGGTCTATGCAAGGTACGCAATTTGTTGAACCTCCCTCATACGATCCACGTGCACACAAACAACCTAGGCAGACCTGGGAATTACGAGACGACTCTGGAGACTATGAAGTCGGTGAAAGGCATGGGCAAGGGGAAGGCCGCGATTCACATAACACATTGTCAATTCAATGCCTTTGCAGGGGACTCCTTCGTGACGCTTCGCTCAGGGGCTGAACCCATTTCGAACTACATCAACAAACATTCACACGTCACAATGGATACGGGTCAGGTCATCTTCACAAGAACCACAACCATGACGGCGGACGGACCCTTCGAATACATCCTCCAGCAGCTGAGGGATGAAAAATGGGTAAACGCAGATATAGAGGTTGAGGCTGGTGGAGGTATTGTTCCGATCACCTATAGGAAAAGGAGTTACGTTAACACGATACAATGGTCTATCGCGCTTGAATTAGCCCTCCTCGTAAAGGATCCCTGGAAGGTATGCCTAACTACCGATCATCCGAACGGAGGGCCCTTTACCAGTTATCCAACAGTTGTCTCTTGGCTCCTCAGCTCCGATCTCAGAAATAGAGCTCTGGAGGGAGTCAACCCCAGAGCAAAGAGGCGCAGCCTTCTCCCGAGTATCGACCGGGAGTATTCGCTCTACGAGATCGCCATCGTCACCCGAGCTGGGACCACCAAGTCGTTGGGCTTATCCGAAAAGGGACATCTTGGCGCAGGAGCAGATGGGGATGTGGCGATCTACCGCATCGATCCGACCAAGATAGACCCTGCAAAGGACTATGAGGAGGTTCGAAGGGCCCTCCAGAGAGCCGCTTACACCGTTAAGGGAGGCATCATCGTCGCACGCGATGGGGAGATCGTAGGGACAGTGCCTGCTGCCACTCACTGGGTTGATGCTAGGCTTTCCGGAGACCTTAAGGAGTCCGTCCTTACGAGCGTCAAGGAAAAATTCGAGAGCTGGTACACGGTTAGATTCGAAAATTATCCCATAGAGGAGGGCTATCTCGCGAATTCTAAGCCAGTCGTCGTTAGGGCGGAAATCTGATGAGGATATCCCTGAAGCCGAGGTATCGGTTCGTCGTCCCCATCTTAGGAGAAAATATATGTCCGGATGTAATCGCTGATCGATCTCTAAGGGAGATTCGAGAGCTAGAGGCTTGGGAAGGAAACCGGAAAAGGGCTCTCTCAGAGCTCTTCGTGATCAAACGTCAACTGCGCATCTCGAAAGAGCCTTCGATAACGATCTATGGAGACGTAATCAAGGTCAGGGAGATCGGAGCGAGGATGAGCTTCGGGACAATCAGGATCGAGGGCGATGCGGGGCTATACCTAGGACGGGAGATGAGCGGGGGAAGGATCATCGTCAAGGGAAACGCTGGGTCATGGGTTGGAAGTAGAATGAAGGGCGGAACCATTAGCGTTAGAGGGAACGCAGGCGATTACGTGGGATCACCTTATCGAGGAAGTCGGTTAGGGATGAGTGGCGGCGTAATAAGCGTTCAAGGGAACGCAGGGATCGAAGTTGGAGGTTTCATGAGGGGCGGAACTATCCGAATCGATGGAGATGTTGGGCAGTTTGTCGGTGTGCGTATGAGAGGTGGAACGGTTATTGTTCAGGGAAGATGCGAAGGGAGGATGGGAGCTAGCATGAGGGACGGAACGATAATCATAAACGGTGAAGTCCCAAGTGTGCTACCAAGCTTTTCTATCGAAGGAGTCAGGGATGAGGTGAAAATCAATGGTGAAACCGTGGTTGGCCCCTTCCTCCTGTTCACTGGCGATGTTGCCGAGGGTGGACATGGGAGACTTTACGTTTCAGCAAATCGGAATCCGCACTTGAGGTTTTATGAGGGGTTTCTGAAATAAAACTTCCTTTGGTGTCTTAGAAAAGAATGTCTCCTTTGAGCGTCAATAGGAATGCTCTACCGTTCGTAAAGGAGCTTGTCCAGAAGTCCAAAGAGCTAGGGGTAGAGGTAACCAAGATGTCAAATGGGACGACCATCATCGACGTGGGATCGAAAACAAGAGGGGGTTTCCAAGCTGGCAGGTTAGTAACCAAAATTTGTCTTGGCGGATACGGCCAAGTGCAACTATCCCATGCTGATTTCGGAGGATTGGATCTGCCAACCATTCATGTCTTTACCGACCATCCGGCCCTATCAACCCTGGGATCCCAGCTCTCCGGCTGGGCCATTCGAGTCGGAGATTACTTCGCTCTGGGCTCTGGACCCGCTCGGGCTCTGGCACTTAAGCCGAGGGAGCTGTTCGAGAGAATAAACTACAGAGACGAATCAGACGTCGCCATCTTAATGCTAGAATCTTCAGAGGGCCCAACGGATGAGGTGGCTGAGCATATAGCCGGTGATTGTGGAGTCAAACCAGGCGGTCTCTACCTAATCTTGACTCCAACGTCGAGCGTAGCAGGATCGGTGCAGATTTCAGGGCGTATAGTTGAGACGGGCATTCATAAGCTCACCGAGCTCGACTTCGACCCTAAGAGGATACTCTACGCATCGGGTTACGCGCCCATCGCCCCAATCCATCCCAAATTCGAGGAGGCCATGGGAAGGACGAATGACATGGTGCTGTACGGAGGCACAGCTGGGTACATCGTTGACCACGATAGCGACGAAGAGTTGCGGTCCATCGTAAATGAAGCCCCATCATCCGCGTCGAAGGACTACGGCAGACCATTCTCCGAGATTTTCGAGAAGGCAGATCGTGATTTCTACAAGATAGATCCGGGACTGTTTGCACCTGCATTCATATCGTTGACGAATGTTCGGTCGGGAAAAACCTTCAGCGCCGGTGGTGTCAACGTGGACATCATCAAGAAATCGATCGGTCTCTGATTGCTACAGATCATCGCTCACAGGGGAGCATCCGCCTACGAGCCCGAGAATACCATACGAGCAATCAAAAAGGCGATTGAGCTGGGTGCCGACGCAGTTGAAGTTGATGTGAGGTTGAGCAAGGACGGCCAACCCGTTGTGATACACGACTCTATCGTTGATCGTACGACAAACGGCAGTGGGCCTGTTGCTTCCATGACACTCGAGGAACTCCGGGCTCTCGATGCTGGAAAAGGTGAGAGGATACCTACGTTGGAAGAGGTGATAGGCTCCGTAAGTCACTCAGTAGGCCTGGTCGTGGAGGTAAAGATCCCTGGGGTCGAGAAGAAGGTCGTTGATATACTAAAGAAGGGAGGGATGATGGAAAACTCAATGGTTGTGTCTTTCTACCACCGAGTTGTGAAAGCGGTCAAGGCACTTGCCCCGGAAATGAGGGTGGGAGTAATTTTCTCCTCGTACCCGGTTTCCCCGATCAGACTAGCCATAGAAGCCTCCGCGGATGTGCTTCTACCTCGATCGGATTATGTGGATAACAAAATGATACAGAAGGCGCACAAACTCGGTCTGGCGATCATTCCTTGGACGGTTGATGACCCTGAAGAAGCCCGACGCCTGATGGCGATGGGTGTAGACGGGATAGCCACAAATAGACCCGATGCTATTAGGGACTTAAGGGCTTCTCTGAAAAGATAGATCTTTCTGTAATGAAGAGAGCAAGTCGAGCAGAGCTTACTGTTCTCGTGATAGCTTTCAACGCCCGTCCGATCGCTTTGTCCGCTAAGCGGCTGGGCTTTAGGGTCCTTGCCGCTGACTACTGGGGGGACGTCGATATTCAAGGTAGGGTTGATGGTTTGGCTAGCGTTATCGTCCAACGACCCGGCACTAGACCTACCCGTCCTAAGGAGTCGGTTGCCGAATCGCTCCTTAGAGTTGCCTCCAAGTTGATCGCCGATCATGGGAAACCGGATATAGTCTTACTCGGTTCCGGACTCGACGATCGACCCGATATTTGGAGTAGGATCAGTCGGATGGCTCCGATCTTGGGCAACGGAGCTGAATCTCTCCCCCGCCTCAGGGACAGGATGAGGCTTTTCGATCTGGCCGAAGAGCTAAACATAAGATGCCCTGTAACGGTCGAAACCAGGGATGTGGAGGAGTGCGTTGAGGGGGCCAGGGAAATTGGATTCCCCATCGTCTTGAAACCTCCTGCTGGATCGGGTGGATACTACATTGAGCTCGCCAAAGATGAGGAACAAATCAGAGCACTCTACGGAGAGAGAAGGAAAATGCTCCTTCAGGAGTACGTCAAGGGTACAGACGTGAGCGCGTCCGTTCTGGGCAATGGCGAGGAATGCTTTGTAGTTACGGTGAACGAACAGCTCATAGGTCGTGGAGATCTCGGGATGACAAGACCGTTCGGATACTGCGGAAACGTTGTACCATTATCGGTATCACGTGATATTGTAGCTGAGATCGAAGAAGCCTCGAAAACGCTTGGGGAAGCTCTGACTCTCGTAGGAACCAACGGTATCGATTGGGTTGTAGATCGAAACGGGACGCCGGTCTTAATGGAAATCAATCCACGCTTTCAAGCAACCTTGGAGTGTATCGAGAAGGTCTCTGGAAAGAATCTCGTGGATTTACATTTGGATGCCTGCAATGGGCGTCTGCCCGATAGATTGAATCCTGTGGGCTTCGCTACAAAGATGATTCTCTACGCCACTCATAGGGGTGTAGTTGGGAACCTTTCCAAAGTAGAAGGAATCTGTGACGTTACCAGACCAGGAGTGATCGTTGAGAAAGAAGACCCAATCTGTACAGTACAGAAGTGGGAGAAGACGAGGATAAGATCCGTCTATTCGGCAAAAAGAACCGTGCGCAGAGTTAGAAATTTGATCCATGGTGCATAACATGTTATTGTTTTTATGTCGACTGCAGATAATTTGGTAAATATAGGTTTCTCATGAGTGCCGCAAAGGGAATCAAATCTCTCGAGTATCTGATCTTCACATTTCTATCGGGAATTTCGGCTGCGATACTAGGAACGCTATTGGCATACCCAAACCTACATCTCGATCGTTTCATCCTCGTCTTAATCGGAGTGTTCACGTTACAAGCGGTGGTGGCCCACGGGATCCATGACCTCTATCATGGAGGTCACAGGAAGACTTACTCCAAGCGTGTATTGAAAATTTTGATAGCGGGTGGGTTGATCCTGATCGCCATCATCGGGGCCTACCTCACTTACTCATCCGGTTGGCTTGTTTTGTTGTTCGCAGGGGCAGGAATCGCCTTGAGTTTCTACGCCAAAGGACTGCTATACATAGAAGAGATGTTTCCAACAGCCGGGGCACTTGTTGTCCTAGGAAGCTATTACGTTCAGGCCTCCACACTATCATTTCAGGTGGCTGTACTCGCTCTGTGCTCTTTCTTCTGGTGGTATGGAGGCATTCACATATACCGTTTGGATGACTATGGTTGGAGCCAAAAAGAGAAGACAAAGGGGCTCGTCCTCTTCTTCATTGGGGTGCTGATTCTCGCCGTAGCCATCCCGTTTATATAGGGCTGGTTCGAAAGGGCTGGAGAATTGTTACAAGGATCGTGCCAATTTATGTGATGGAAGACGTGGTTCTCGCCATCAAAAACCGCCGTAGCATCAGAAGGTATAAACCGATTCCGGTCCCCATCAAGCCTATTCTGCAGGCTCTCGATGTCGCAACCTCAGCACCATCGGCTCATAATGCGCAACCCTGGAGATTCATCGTGATCAAAAAAGATGAACTCAAAAGGAAGCTCGCCTTGGCGATGGGTGACAGCTTCAGGAGAGATCTGATCCGGGATGGCCTTCCCATGGGGGAGGTAGAAGGGAAGGTTCAAGATTCCGTGACCAGGTTCAGCAAAGCTCCGATCCTCATCCTCGTGTGTTTGACCATGAAGGGAATGGATAAGTATCCCGATGAACGAAGGCAGGTGGCGGAGCACGCGATGGCCATACAGAGCGTCGCTGCCGCGATCCAGAATCTACTCGTCGCCTTACACGTTAAAGGTCTGGGATCATGTTGGTACTGTGCCCCCCTCTTCTGTCAAGGAGAGGTGAAGAGAGTGCTCGGGATGCCGAAGGACTGGGAACCTCAATCACTCGTCACCATCGGCTACCCAGACGAAACACCGCCATCATCTTCAAAACTCGATTTTGATGAGGTAGTGCGCCTGGACAGCTAATAGGATGATCGTAGCACTCGCAGGAGGGGTGGGAGCGGCTAAACTCTTACTGGGTCTAATACAAGTCGTCCCTCAGAAAGATCTCACGGTGATCGTCAACACAGGTGATGACATTGTCCTGCATGGGTTGCATATTTCACCAGACATCGACATCATCCTATACACGCTCTCCGGAATTGTTGACGAGGAGAAGGGCTGGGGGATCCGTGGTGACGCTTTCGATTGCCTTGGCATGTTGGGTCGGTATGGCGAGGAGACATGGTTTCAGTTGGGTGATGCTGATCTCGCGACACACATCTACCGGACTAGGCTCCTTCGAGAGGGTCTTTCGCTCTCAGAGGCGACGTCGAGACTCTGTCGGTGGCTTGATCTGGAGACAGAAGTACTCCCTATGTCCAATGAGCGCTTGGAAACGAGGATAGCTACGGACGAGGGGATAATGCATTTTCAGGAGTACCTCGTAAAAAGGGGAGCTGAGCCCGTTGTTAGGGGTGTCGAGTTCGCTGGTCGGGAGGAAGCAAAACCTGCACCTCGTGTCATCGAATCGATATCGAGCGCCAACGGCGTCATCGTGTGTCCTAGTAACCCGGTTGTGAGCATCGGACCGATCCTCGCCATTCGAGGAATCAGAAAGGCTGTGGAGCGCACTCGCGCTCCAATCGTCGGGGTAAGCCCCATCGTGAAGGGAGCCGCCATAAAGGGACCAGCAGACAAGCTCATGCGATCATTGGGTATTGAAGTATCAGCGTACGGTGTCGCACACCTGTATCGGGACTTTCTAGACGGTTTCGTTATCGACAATGCCGATCGCCGATTGAAAGGAAAGATCGAGGCACTGGGCGTGAGGGTTGCCGTGACGAACACGATAATGAGAAACCTTCGGGATAAGGTCTCGTTGGCTCAAGTTGTCCTAGGGCTTTTGGGCTCCCTACAGAAGGAGAAGAGAAGCCAAACCTAAATTAGCCAAGAAATTTGTCCAAGTCCAAGTATACAAATCGAAACTTAACTTTTAATCTGAGAAGAGAAAGAAAATTATATGCCCGAGGCCTTCGCCTTCCTTCAGAGGGATGTTATCAAGAAGGATCTATGTGTAACGTGTGGGGCGTGCGCAGCCTCTTGTACCGTAACACACATCGCCATTCCCAACGAGTTGCCCTCCCCGGTCGGGATATGCGTTGTTTGTGGGGTTTGCTACAATGTGTGTCCCCAGCTAAGCTTCCCATCAGATGAGATCGAAGAATTCCTTTTTGGGCGTACAAGGAAGGAAGATGAGCCGATCGGCATCTTCCGTTCTGGGTACATCGTGAGGACTACGCGTGATGATGTACTTAAGGTGGCACAGGACGGTGGCGCCGTCACCTCGATACTCGCACACGCCCTTGAGGCGGAGAAGATCGATTGTGCGGTGGTGACTGGCTTTGAGAGAGAACGACCCTGGAAGCCCAAACCCGTAGTAGCCCTCTCGTACGACACGCTCGTTGAGTGTGCCGGGGCGAAATATTGTACAAATCCGATGTTGCTCGGATTGGCATCGGCGGTGGAGGAATACGAGATGCGAAGGGTTGCTCTAGTCGGAACTCCTTGCCAGATTCGAGGTGCGAGGAAGATGCAGACCAGTGCGAACCCCAAACGTCCCATGAGACTAGCGGATAGCATCAAACTGACTATTGGTCTCTTTTGCGAGGAGGCATACGAATACGATAAATTCAACGAATTCATGAGGCAGAGGGGCGTCAGACTATCTAAGGTCGACCATACGGCGATCAAGGGTGGAATGTTCAGGGCGTTTAGTAATAAGCGTCTGTTGCTGGAGGTGCCGGTGAAGGAGATCAAATCCCTGGCATCGCCGAGTTGCCAGCTATGCACGGATTACACAGCCGAATTCGCTGATCTTTCGGTGGGTGGGGTGGGTGTCCCGGGGGAGTGGTCCATGGTTCTCGCGAGAACCGAGAGGGGGGAGAGGGCATTGTTAGAAGCGGAAAGGGGGGGCTATGTTGAGCTTAGCCCCATCGAGGAAATCAAACCGGGACTTAACCTAGTGATGAGAATCGCACGGAGAAAGGCACAACAAGCCAGAAATAAGTTGGAAGAACAGAAGAGCGACCAATCATTGAATCGGCTATGAGTGAGAAAATCAACTTAAGGAAGCAGCTCAAGCACCTCTATTCAAGCTCGAAGAAGCCAGGCATCATCGATGTCCCTCCCGCCAAGTTCCTGACGATCACTGGACGCGGTGCGCCCGAGAGTGAAGTCTATCAAGCGGCGCTCAACGCCTTGTACTCAATCGCCTACACGCTCAAGTTCAAATCTAAGGCTGCCGGAAATGACTTTGTGGTTATGGGTCTCGAAGGACTCTGGTGGTGGGATGACCCTGAGGCATCCTTTGAAGAAGTGCCGAGAGATGAGTGGAACTGGAAGTCCATGATCAGACAGCCAGACTTCATCACGCCGAAAATGGTGGAGGAGGCCAAGGCGGAAGCTAAGGAGAAGAAGGGGTTAAAGGAGATCGACGAAGTTGTCTTGGAGGAGTTTCACGAGGGATTGTCGGCACAGATCATGCACATCGGCCCCTATTCCGAAGAGGGAGAAACCATCGCCAAGCTACACGAGTTCATCCAGGAAAATGGCTACAAGATGCGTGGGTATCACCACGAGATATACATGAGTGACCCACGAAGAATGGCCCCCGAGAGATTAAAGACCATAATAAGACAGCCAATAGAAAAAGCATAGTCACCGCAACATAAGTCCCTTCCACCGAAGGCGAAGGAAAAAAGGATACAACAAATGATTCCAAAGCCATCCCCAAGGCGACCTAAATCTCTCCTAGGTTAAAGTGGAAGCCAGCTATCAGGGTCATCACCCCTGTCAATGATAAAAACGCCACACAACGCCCGCGCCGACGCTACGCCGACCGCTCCCCCTCTCAGCTCACGCCGACCGTGTAGGAGCCGTCAACGAGGTTGTAGGGCTTTTTTGGAGTACGGCGCCTATGGCATACCGTCATGTTGATTATGATGTCGTTCTTGTCCCAATTGCAGGTTCCCTCCTGGTAGAAGGTCGAAGAAGGCAACGACTGTCGCTTCGCGATCGGTAAACAGAATCTTCCTTAGTCGATTGGATGAATAAGAATTGATGGTCCTGAAAGTAGGTATACTTACTAGAAACCGAGAGGCTTGGTGCTCGCGAGAGTTGTACCGAGCCATGGAAAAAGGGAATATCAAGCCCATATTTCTGGAATTTCCGAGAATCACCGCTCGAGTTAAGTCTGAACCCAAGGTTACGTTTGGTCATTACGATCTGACAAGGGACACCGACGCCATCATAGTCAGACCAATAGGTAGAGGATCCTTGGAGGAAATCATCTTCAGAATGGACCTCCTATACAGACTCAAGAGACAGGGGATCTTTGTTATTAATGATCCACAGGCGATCGAGAAGGCTGTAGACAAGTATCGTGCGCTAACGATCCTCGAGGAAATGGGCATGCCGGTGCCCAGAACCGCCGTCACGGAGAATCCAGGTCAAGCATTAAACGCATTTCATGAGCTTGGAGGGGACGTTGTTGTTAAGTCGATCTTTGGATCCCGAGGTATGGGGATGACCCGGGTCACCGATCCTGAGGCGGCGATGAGAGTTTTTCAAACCCTGGCGTTTTATCACCACGTTCTCTACCTCCAAGAGTTCGTACCTCATGGAACATCGGACATACGTGCCTTCGTCCTGGGGAGCGAGGTCATAGCATCCATGCGTCGTGTGGGAACGGGATGGAAATCCAACGTCGCCCAAGGCGCTACGCCGGTACCCTACGAACTCGGCCACGAGCTCCGAGAGATGGTCATCAAAGCAACCGAGATACTGGGTTGCGAGATGGCGGGTGTAGACATTATAGAGGGATCGGATGCTTCTCTGATCACCGAGATAAACAGTCAGCCTGGTTGGAGAGGGCTCCAATCAACGACCGAAACAAACATCGCTGAAGAAATTGTCAATTACATATTAAGGAGGTTGAGATCATGACACCCATCCAAATACTAGGACTCGACCATATCCCGATAGTTCAGAAGGGAGATAACATTGGTGGGTTAATATGGGAGGCAGTTCAGAAGCGAGGACTGACTATCAATGACGGTGACGTCGTTGTCGTTTCTCATATTATAGTTTCTAGGGCTGAGGGGAGAACTGTAGACCTAAAGACCATCACCCCATCGGTCTTAAGCAAGAGAATTGCCAGGTCTCTGGGCAAGGATCCGAGGTTAGTAGAGGTCATCCTCAGAGAGGCGAAGTCGATTGTGAGAACGGGAGATGGACATCTCATCGTTGAGACTGAACATGGTTTCATCTGCGCGAACGCCGGAGTTGATCAGTCCAATGTCCCTGGAACAGATATGGTGGCTCTGCTGCCTAAGGATCCAGACGCATCAGCGAGACGCATTAGAATCGATCTGAAAAGGATGGCTGGTAAGGACGTTGCCGTCCTGATATCGGACACTCATGGCAGACCGTTCCGAGAAGGGGACATAAATGTCGCGATCGGAGTGTCAGGTCTGAAGCCAATCTACGACAGACGTGGGGAGAAAGACCTGTTTGGTCGTGAACTCAGAGTGAAGATGGTGGCAATCGCCGACGAGCTAACCTCGGCTGCTGAGTTGGTGATGGGGCAGGCCGATGAGAGTGTTCCCGTAGCAATCATCAAAGGCTGTAGAATTGAGCGGGGAGAGGGAAGTTGGAAGGAGCTACTGAGAACGAAGGAAAAGGATCTTTTCCTATGAAGCCGATACCAAATATTTATAGCCTGACTAAATAGTGAGATTGCCCAGGTTCGGCATCGAACTGATTCCAAATCGTCCCTTTCACGAGATGATATCCACCGTCAAACAGGCCGAGCAAGGGGGATTCGAATACGTTTGGATTACCGATCATTTCAATAATAGGAACGTATATGTCACGCTTACCCAGATCGCGTCGAATACGAAGAAGGTCATCCTAGGTCCTGGAGTTACCAACCCCTACACGTTCAATCCCATCATCATCGCCCAATCCATAGCATCCATCAACGAGGTCGCCCCGGGAAGGGTTGTTTTGGGGATAGGGGCTGGAGATCCGTCTGTGTTGGCCAAGCTAGGTTTGAGGAGAGAGAAAACTCTTAAGGCGATTAGAGAAAGCGTCAAGATCCTTCGTTCAGTACTAGAGGGAAAGGGGATTACTATCGAGGGAGACGTTTTTACTGTTCGTGGGGCGAGGTTAAGTTTTGAAGTAAAAGAAAAAATTCCGATCTACATCGGTGCGCAGGGTCCAAATATGCTCAGACTTGCAGGTGAGATCGGAGATGGGGTTCTGGTCAACGCATCTCACCCGGAGGATGTCAGGTACGCACTGTCCAAAATCGGTGGGGGAGCGGAGGCGGCGGGCAAAAAAATTGGAGACGTAGACATCGCTGCTTGTGCAGCCTTTTCGGTGCACAAAGATCCAGAAAAAGCAAAGGATGCCGTCAAACCCGTCGTTGCCTTCATACTAGCTGGGGCACATTCAGACGTGCTTCAGAGGCACAATATCGACGTATCAACGGGAACCGAAGCGAGAAAGGCTTTGAAAACGGATAACTGGAGAAAAGCCCTTGATTTGGTTACAGACCAAATCCTCGACGCGTTCTCGATTTATGGCACTCCTCATAATTGTTTAGATAGGATCGATGACCTTGTAAGGCTTGGCATCGATCAGCTGGTTATCGGGTCGCCCATTGGGCCCGATATAAATGAGTCCGTTGAGTTGATCTCGAAAAGAATAATCCCCGAACTGACGGCAAAAGTAGCCGATCGAGAGTTCCTGTCTTAGTAATTGCCTATTTAATACCCACTCTCTTGACTATCTCATCTAAGGCTATAACCGAAGGGGAATTGTCAGGCAACTCAAGGAGCGACTTGCCCTCTACGCTGTAGCTTACAATGTTTGGATCGACGGGAACGACGCCAGCGAGCTCCATACCAGTTGATCGACTTTGCTCGATCACCACTTTCTCTGTTCCGGATGGAAATCTATTACCGATAAGAAGGAGACGCCGTACATCGATATGCACCTCTTTCGTGAGATCCCTGATTCTTTCTGCAGTGGTGAAGCTCATCTTGGATGGTTCCGTGACGATGAACATGATGTCGACATCATGGTCCGTTCTTCGGCTGAGATGCTCAAGACCTGGTTCCATGTCCATGATCACCAGGTCGTAGTTGCTGATGAGTACATCGAGTATATTGGTCAACAGGTTGTTGACCATACAGTAACAGCCTTCCCCCTCCGTTCTCCCCATCACCAGTAGATCAAAAGTTTGTGTTTCGGTCAGGGTCTCCATTATCCAGAGCTCGAGAAGCTCCCTCTTCGTCATGCTGGGGGGCAACTCGTCCGATTGCGCCTCCTTTTTGAGCCTTGTGGCGACCATACCTACGGTGCTCTCGATGTGGGTGCCTATGGCGTCCGGTAGGTTGGTGGCGGGATCGGCGTCAACCATGAGAATGCTCCGTCCCGCACCAGAAAGAGCCCTGAGAAGGAGGGCGGCGATCGTGGTCTTACCAACACCTCCCTTTCCTGAGATCGAGATGACCGTTCCTTTTAGCATATAGGGTAGAAGTTGTCTCAAATTAAAACTTTGAGGGCGTGATGGATCATGATAAATGTAATAAAACTACCGCCAGAGTTGTAATATGCCTCTACCAAAAAGCATAATCAAAGGCGCGAAAGCGGTTTTGGGTATCGCCAACGAAGTCGTCAAGCAAACAATTTCTAAGGTAGGAGGGGGCGCTAAGGTAAGCTTCCCCGGTACAAACTACAACCTCCCCCTCATCTATGGATTGACCGGAAAAAAGATCGATAATGTCGACGATCTGAAAAGGTCGCTAGA
Source organism: Bathyarchaeia archaeon (assembly GCA_046760555.1). Taxonomy (GTDB): domain Archaea; phylum Thermoproteota; class Bathyarchaeia; order JBHIEI01; family JBHIEI01; genus JBHIEI01. Next base: position 4,143 of record JBHIEI010000005.1, on the reverse strand, counting down.
GGAGTTTAAGGGGCTTGTAAAAGATGAACCCACTCTAGAAAACGCGTTGAACGCTGGTGTGGCGACACTGTTAGCCGCGGAGATCATCGAGGCCGCCAAGTACACGACAGAGAAGGAGCCATACAAGTCTCCATTCGTTGGTTTCGTACCAGACTTCGTTATCAGACAGCTCGGTGTACCATTGGCAGATGGGTCGATCCCAGCAGTTGCCGTGGTATTGGGAAAGGCGAAATCGGTCGAAGATGCCGGGAACCTGGGTAGAGAAATACAACGGAAAAACGTGCTGGGTCTCCTGATTGGACCAGTTATCGATCAGATGACCCAAGCTGGTTTAAAAATTGGGCTAGATTACAACCTTGTCCCCATTGGGCCAGAGCTTACATCTGCGGTCCATGCGGCGGGCGTCGCAATTCGTGCACCCCTCATGTTTGGCGCCATTGAACCAGGAAAGCAGGAGGAGATTCTGGTTTACCTTAGGGACCGCCTCCCGGCTTTCCTCCTGGCTCTTGGACCGCTCGATGAGCCGACGCTGGCCGCTGGAGCGGGTGTGATCGCCGCAAACTTGCCGGTCATCAGCGATCAGGAGGTTCCTGAGATCGAGGGTAAATTGGTGTCCCAAACCGATGTATCGAAGCTGGTGGAGACGGGATGTGCCCTAAAGGGAGTTAAGGTCAAGGTCCTAAAGGTGGATGTCCCAATCGAGTACGGACCGGTCTTCGAGGGCGAGAGCGTAAGGAAGACCGAAATGTTCGTCCAGTTCGGCGGGGGGAAGAGCACATCGTTCGAAGTTCTTAGGAAGAGAGGACTCGAGGAGGTGAAGGACGGTAGGGTCGAAGTCATCGGGACTGAGATCGATAAGATGGAGGAGGGCAAAGCATACCCCCTCGGCATTGTGGTCGATGTCGCTGGGGATAAGGTAGAAAAGGACATGGAATCGGTCTTCGAGAGGAGGATTCACGAGTTCATAAACTATGGAGAGGGGCTCATGCACGTGGGATCCCGAGACATTAACTGGATAAGAATAAGCAAGGACGCTGCCAAGAAGGGCTTCAAGTTAAGGCACCTTGGGGACCTCATCTACGCTGGTCTCAAGGATAGGTTCGGGGACATAGCTGAGAGGGTTCAGGTGACGGTCATCTCAGATCAAGCTAAGGTCGAGGAGGCACTGGCCGAAGCCCGCCCGGTCTTCACGGAAAGGGATGAGCGACTTCTCGGTCTAACTGAGGAAGATGTCGCTGATTTCTATGGCTGTACCCTTTGCCAATCCTTTGCCCCCACCCATGTATGCATAATAACCCCCGAGAGAATCTCTCTGTGTGGTGCGATAAGCTGGCTTGATGCCAAGGCAGCCCACAAGCTCGATCCGGCTGGGCCTAACTTCATCGTCCTCAAGGGAAAGCCGTTGGATCCCGTAAAGGGCGAATACGAGGAGGTCAACAAGGCGGTCAAGGAGAAATCCCATGGTGCCACCGAGAAGATCTTCCTTCACAGCATCTTCGGCTTCCCTCAAACATCCTGCGGCTGCTTCGAGGCCATAGCGTTCTACATACCCGAGGTTGACGGGATAGGGATCGTAAATCGGGAGTACAGGGATGTATCGGTGAATGGGATGACGTTCTCCACCATGGCAGGCGTCGCTGGTGGTGGTAAACAGATCGATGGGATGCTCGGAATCGGTAAGAACTATGTCGTATCAAAGAAGTTCCTTCAAGCGGATGGAGGGTTGAAAAGGTTGGTGTGGATGCCAAAAGCCTTGAAGGATGAACTCCGTGACAGAGTCCCCGAGGAGCTCAAAGATGTCTTCGAGAGGATCGCTACCGAGGAGGATGCCAAGGACATCGCACAGCTGAAGGAATACTTACTAAAGGAGTAAGAAAGACCGCTACGCGGTACCAAACAAGAGCGAATAATCTATTACTTACTACGGAGTATGAAAAACATCGGAATGACCGGATACACTGGGAGGGTATCAGAGGTAACGATCGGTGCTGGCAAGGGGGAGGGAGGATCTAGATCAAAGGTAATAACTATAGGCGGGGAGACCAGTCTCTCTTTTTTCGGTGAGAACGGCGTCCCAAACAGACCTGTCGTATCACTAGATGTATTCGACATCCCCATCCCCTTACCCAAGACGATCTCAGAGCATTATGAGGACGTAATTAGCGATCCCTCCGAGTGGGCTAAAAAGGGGGTGGAGAAACTGGGAGCCGACATGATCGGTATTCACCTGGTCAGCACAGACCCCAAGGGAGCCAATAGGGGGAGCAGGGAGGCCGTAAAAACCGTTGAGGAGGTCTTACAGGCTGTATCCGTTCCGATAGTTATCGGTGGATCGGGGAACCCTCAAACGGATCCCGAGGTACTTTCCATGGCGGCCGAAGTCTCTGAAGGCGAGAGGTGTCTGCTCAACTCCGTGACCCCTGACGTGTACAAATCGATCGCGCTCGCCGCCAAGACCTTCGGTCACAACGTGGTAGCTTGGACGTCTGTGAACGTGAATGAGGCGAAAAGACTCAACAAATTGCTGATAGCAGAGGGTCTTACCAAGGACAGGATAGTCATGGATGTTACTACGGGCGCACTCGGTTACGGTCTCGAATACTCCTTTTCCATAATGGAACGGACTAGAATAGCCGCCCTTAAGGGGGATGAGTACCTCCAAATGCCCATCATGAGTGCCGCGGCGAATGCTTGGGGAGCAAGAGAGGCCTGGTCGGTGAACGATAGGTGGGGTCCTCGTGATCTCCGAGGTCCCCTGTGGGAAGCCATCACAGGGATAACGGCCCTCTTAGCTGGTGCGGATTTGCTCTTTATGATCCATCCGCTCGCGGTCCAGCTGGTGAAGGATGCTTTGGATGAGCTGTCATCGAGGAGAGAGACCGACTACAGCGTGCAGAGATGGATCGAGGGGAAGAATCAATGAAAAAGGTAAGCCCGTTCCAGATATACGAGTTTCTCCCTAAGACCAACTGCGGCGAATGTGGTGAATCCACCTGCGTGGCCTTCGCCGTCGGCTTGATAGCCCTTAAGAGATCGATAGCTGCCTGCCCGTATCTAACCGTCGAACAGAGGAGGGAGATCGAAGAGCTCGTAGGCCCTTCGGTGAGGCTCGTGACCGTTGGTCTTGGGGATAAAGCCGTGAAACTGGGCGGCGAGTACGTCATGCACAGACACGAGCGAAGGTTCTTCAATAAGACGGCTCTGGCCATAGATGTCAGCGATGCGCTACCAAAATTATCCTTGGACCAAAGGCTGACCAAGATCAAGAAGCTCAGTTTCGAGAGGGTGGGGGAGAAGCTGGGAGTGGATCTGCTGGCGGTGAGGTATGCGTCTGGCATGCCGGAGAACTACGTTGAAACGATCGAATACATAGTTGGTGAGATGGACTTACCGCTGATATTATGCTCATTGGATCCGGATGTCACTCGGTTGGCATTGCCAGCTGTCGTTGATCGCAAACCCCTGCTCTACGCCGCGACCTCTGAGAACTGGACACCCATGGTTGAGTTGGCTAGGAATTCCGATGTGCCCCTTGCCCTGTATGCTCAGTCGTTGGGGGAAATGGAAGAGCTAATACAGAGGGCTAAGGGTGAGGGAATGGATAACCTCGTTATAGATCTTGGCATTCCCGCACTAATTGATACGGTTAACCACCTCGTAGCTATGCGCAGATCGGCGGTGGAGGAGCGGGGTAAATTATTCGGCTATCCGCTGATGGCGGTCCCAGCTATGGTTTGGCAGGAGGACATCCCCGATCCAAGGAAGATGTTCAAGGAATCGATGGTCGCCTCAGTGCTTATGCTCCGCTATGCCAGTCTCCTTATACTGCACGGTGTAGAGACCTGGTCCATCCTTCCGGTGATGGCGCTTAGGCAGGGAATTTTCTCGGATCCCAGCGTACCCACCTCCGTCAAGCCGGGACTTCACACGGTAGGAGAACCCACTCCTAAATCGCCTGTACTTTTAACGACCAACTTCGCTCTGACCTTTTACACCGTCCTCGGCGATGTAGAGGGATCCAAGATAGACTGTTATATACTAGCGGTGGACACCGGTGGGCTTTCAGTTACTACGGCCGTAGCGGGCGGAAGGCTGACCGCTGAGAAGGTAGCCGAGCTGGTAAAAGAGACTAAGGTCAAGGAG
>JBHIEI010000004.1:0-49522 GCA_046760555.1 Bathyarchaeia archaeon | reverse complement strand
TTTCTGATCCCTGCCCATGAATCGGAGTTAGAAGTCAGATTGAGATCCAGATGAGTAGCGCTATGACGAAGCCGTAGATGGCGATGCCCTCCGCTAGACCAACGAAGATAAGCACCCGTGCGAAGAGCTCCGGCCTTTCGGTTGTAGAGGCTGATGCCGCAGACCCAGCCTGACCGACCGCGTAACCTGAACCTGCGCATGCAAGTCCAGTCGCAATTGCCATGGCAAGGAATCCCATAGCGGCAGGGGATTGTTCCTCTGACACGGACGGACTAAATCCAAAAGCAGTGTTGCAGATTAAGGGTAGGATCAATAGGGATAGCAGAAGTGCAATTGGAAGTGGGCTTTTTCCTAATCGTAGTATAGGCATCCATTTACGTGATAAGAAAAATTTTAAAGCTTTGTGAAGCGCCAAAAAGCTCTTGTGTTGTTGCGCTGAGAATAAACTTTCTATTCTAGAGTTTGTAAGGACTGTAGGCTGTACCCTGACCCCTGTAAAACTTTGTTGAGAACTCGTAGTACAGAAGTCGCAGCGCCTGTATCATTACCACCATGAACTCTATGGTCATCGCTATGAGGTTCATGCCTATCAAACCAGTGAGACCCAGCGCAAGCCCTCGAGCCATCAGCTCGTGAACCACAATCGCTAATGACGCGTGAGCGAAGAGGAATCCCGCGATCCTGGCGAACGAGATGGTGTTTGCCATGAGAGAGAGGAAGGCGTCGAAGGCGGCTCCAAACCCCAGCATGGCTCCCTCGCCCGCAATCATCGGTCTAGCGAAGATCATACCTATCGATACGACGGTCATGATGAGCCCTATGAGGAGGGCGCTCGCGGGCCATTGAACGGTAAATATAAAGTTCCTAGCCACCCACAGCCCCACGATCATCATGACTATGCCGTATAGCAGGATGAGACCAGCGATGCCGTGTTCTCCCATGAGCGCCTCGAGCCTCTCGCCCTCTTTGAAGTAGTTAATCGTGCCAAAGACCAGACCCACCGTGATCTGGACGACACCGAACAAGATCGCGATCTGTATCATCCGCAAAACGCTTTCTAGTGGTCGAAACAACAATGGATGGGTTTCAACAAGGAAAAACTCCCCGAATAGCAAGCCGAAGAACGCCGCCGAAGCCCCCAGGCCGATCCATAACTTTCCGATTGTTTCCATCGGTAACCCCCAAAGTTCCCTTTTATAAACGAACCCCAGATAGCCTCCTAGGCCAGCTATCAGCAGCCCTTGACCGACATCGCCGAACATCATCCCGAACATCACCACCCACAGGGCTGTCGATATCATCGTAGGGTCGATCTCCCTATGCTCCGGTGTACCGAGTAGGCGTGTCAGGACCTGGAATGGCCGAAAGACCTTCGGGTTCTTCATGAGCGACGGGGGCTCCTCATCAGGCAATGGATCGTCGAAGGTCACGAGCACACACCCCCGCGTCCGGTCCTTAATGCTCTCGATATAGCCATTGACCTCGGCCACTTGCTCCTTTGGGACCCACCCCTGAAGTACGGTCATCGTCTCGCTCCTTAGGGTGAATGACTTTGCATCGGAGATCTTCATGTAGTCCTCGATGTCGGGACCCAAGGCCACCGCTTTCTGCGAGAAGTCGCCCTTTAACTCTTCTCGCTTGCTCTCCACCTCTGCGAGGGCCTTTTTGGCCTCCCTTAGCTCCCCCTCTGCTTTCCGCAGGGCGTCCTCGGTTCTGCCAGGAGTGGAAGGTGGGAACACAAATTCACGAAAGTTAAAGAGAGCCAAGATATCAGAGATCCACCCCTCCATCTCGGGGGTTCCCGATACCTGGATGAAGCTGTCCGTGGGAGAGACGATAGAGGTCTTATAGCGGACGTACCTCAATCCGGAGAAGTACTTTTCCAGCCTTTTCGCAAGCTGCCTGCTTATCAACCCAGCCTTTACGAACTTATCCTTAAATGTGCCAAGGTCTCGAACCTCGATCCTATTGTCTCTCAGAACCTCTAGCCTCGATCTAGTATCCTCAATCCGTTCCACCCTTTCTTTTGCATCCTTTAACTTCGCCAGGATGTCGTCGAGTCTCTTTTCCGTTGCCTCCACGTATTCTCTCAGCTCTGCCTCCGGGATCTCGATTGGCTCGGCAACCTCAGGAAGCTCCTTGACCTCGAGCCTATCTCGTAAGAGACGGAATCGGTCGTAGAGCTTCTCGTACTCCTTCTTCTCATCCTCCACGACGGCCGGCTTGAATCCCACGAACTCTGGGGCGTCGACCTCCTTCAACTGGAGGACGCCGAGATCGCCCAGCCCACGCAGGATTAGCTCCTCGAACTCTCGGAGGGTGATCACAGTGAGCTTCTTCATGGGGGTTAGCATCATTCACCTCTCAGGAAGGCGTCCAAGGTTCGTATCCCAATCAGCTCCTCGAAATTTATGTCTATTGGGTCGAGGACCTGCTCGAACGTTCCCCGCATCAGCTCAACGTATTTTGGGACGTCGATCTCGTCGGCGGATGCGAGCTGGACGGGCTTGACCCCTTCCTTTCCCCTGACCTTGACGAAGCTCACGATGTCCCCGACCCTCGCTTCAGCCCCCTTTCGGATCAGCTGATTGACGGCCTTCACGTGCTGAGGGGTTGTCTTTGTGTACCTTTCCGGGATCTTTCCGAGCATGACGCTGATGGCCAGGTCCCGAACGGGGTACTCGTGCCTCTTTAGCCTTGAGTAGCTGCTCTGCACGATCTTCTCGATTTCCATCCTCGCGTTCATGAAGTCGTCCTCTGATTTGATCCCGCTTAGCACTTTCATGGTCTGGGCAAAGGCGTTCTTCAGGAACGGTGGTATGTTCCTCTTCTTCCCCGTTAGCCCCTTAACGTCGACCACTCCGTCCGGATAGACCCCCACGTAATTCTTCTTTCTTGTGCTGAAGACCACGAATCGGTACACCTTGTCCACATCTAGGTCCATCCTGTATCGATCCCTGACCCATCCGATCAGCCTGCGGGTCTGCTCCTCCTTCGGACTCTCGAGAAACACGCTGTCCGTGTCTCCGTAGACCACCTCGATTCCGATCTCCTCGGCCTTCTTGATCGTCTGAGTGATCAGGTGCCTTCCAACCGCCGCAGTACACTCCGCCACAGGGGGACAATAGAACGGGAAGGACTCAGCCCCGAACACCCCGTAGCTGGCGTTGAGTATGACCTTCAGGCTCTTTTCTATCACCTCGTACCAGTCCCTTTGCTCCTTCGGGATCCTGTGATCCTTAGACCTCGGCTTGTACCTCCTGACCCTCAAATCCCTTAGGGATCCGATAACGATCGCGGTCAGACCGTAACCCCTTTTGCAAACCCAGTGAGGGGTACCGGGCACAATGTTTTTCTCACACCCCTTGTGGCGGCATCGGACGGTCTCGTAGGACAGGCCCCAACGCTTTATCGCGGAGGGGTACAGCGATGAGAAGTCGAGCACCGCGACGTCAAAGTGGACCCCCGGCTTCGGATCGACCACGATGGCCCCCTTGTACTTCTTACCCTTGATTATCGCCTTCGTGGTCGCTTCTCCCTTCGCTCTGTGTATGTCCTCCTGCTGCGGGATGAGCATGTCTCGGGCTCTGTGTTCGTACTGCATGACGTTTTGGATCCACTTTGATACGCCGAGCCTCGAGAGATCCTCGATGGGCATGTGCGCGATCCTCGCGAGGACCGTAGCCAGCTTCATCACGATCTCGTCGTCGTAGGCTGTTAATCCGTACGTTATCTCCGTATCCCGAAAGCAGTATCTTGCAAGCTCACTGTACGAGAGATCGGAGACCAGAACCCCATGCTCGAGCTTGCGGATCCCTAGGATCGCCGCTCCTATGTCGTCCAGGCTCGTCTCTCGATAGGCATCCTTGAAGGCGTGCGTCTTTAGCGCCCTGTTAAAGAAGAGACGGTACAGGTCGAGGTGGATCCCGTAGCTCAGGAAGGCGGTTCCCCTCTCTCCCGACCTGCCGATGATTATCGGGATCTCTTGCCGCTTAAATCCGAGCTTAAGGGCCCTGCTATGCAGATAGGGGAGATCGAATTCGTCCCCGTTAAACGTGATAACGAATGGGTATCGAAGGAGGACATGGAAGACTTCCTCGATCAGGCGTTCCTCGGCGTCGAAGTACTCCACCTTGACACCAGCGGGAAGTCTCTCCTCCCCCTCGAGGACGTTCGGTCTTCTCAGGAGTAAGACGCGCCTCAAACCATCCGATCCTATCAGGGAGACACAGATGACGGGGTGGTCAGCTTCCTTTGGGCTCGGAACGTGCCCAGCCTCAGGCGTGTACACCTCTATGTCGAGCGCGACCCTCTTGAACTCGGGAAACGGGCACTCAAGCAGGGTTGCCCATCTCAGCATGTGATCCTTGAGCTCGGGATGTTCACCTTCCCCCAGTTTTCCCAGCTCGTCGATCGCCTCCCCCGAGGGCTTCCTTTCTACTGGTACCAGATCTCCGTTCTTGACCTCGTAGAGCATGCCCGGAATCAGTTGGCGATCGAAGATGTAACTGAGATGGTACCTGATTCTGTCCTCCCAGGTCTTAATACCCTCCTCTCGAAGGATGTCCCGCACGCATCCCCTTCGCCCACCAACGGAGAGGGGGTCCCTGAGTAGGATCTTCGTCACCTCAACCTCCTCCTCGGTCAGGGGATCGTGCTTCGTTACCCTCTCAAAGCCGAGGAGACCGGGGTGTGACGCGATCCTCGGTATCCTTCGGAGTTCCTCGGGCGTAGAATCGCACAGTAGGTACGGATGGTGACCGCCATCATCGTACCAGAAGAAGATCCTCTGGGACTTTGGTTCGTATAGCTTTAGGTAGGCGGTCTCTCTTTCGCCGTCGAAGCGAGCTGAAACGAGGTAGGAGGGGGTAAGGACCTTGGGAGCCTCAGGCTTGAATAGCAGTTCCTCCTTCAAGTTGTAGGTATACCATTCTTGGTTTACATCTGTGCCTTTGAACTTATCTCCTTAATGCGCTGCGATATCAGTGAGGCTCTCCTCTCAAGCTCGGATTTAGAGCCCAGCCAAACGCCTCTCCTTTCCAGGGTCAGGGACGAGGAGGAGGATGCTATGGATGCGCACCAGAGGAGATCTCTCCCTTTGAGAAACTCCGCGATGAAGGAACCAACAAAGACGTCCCCAGCGCCGGTGACGTCGACGATTTTCTCGGGCTCATAAGCCGGGATCTCATGGCATCGGTCGCCGTGAAATAGGAGCGAGCCTCGTGGGCCCATCGTCACTAGTAGAGTATCGGGACCTCGGTTCTTCACAATCCTAGCGGCACGCACGATTCGCTCTTCTCCAGTGGCCGCTAGGAGCTCCTCCCTGGAGCACTTGACGATGGCGGCAGGATCGAGAGCCCCCATATCGATCCCCTCTTTCAAGCGCACGTGTCCCCGGTTGTCGAAGGATCTGGTGAAGCCCTGAAGGTCGATGGACAGGATCTCGCATCTATCGGCTAGAAACCTCACCATCTCCGTCGGGACCTCCCCTGCCACAGCTCCGATGTGCAGCGCCCTCGACCTCATCTCTTGAACATCGCTAACACCCATGTCCTCGCATCTCCCAAGTAGGCGTAGAGCCCGCGTTTCGCCTCTGTATCTAAGTGAAAAGCGAGTTGTCACGGTCTTTGGCACCCTCTTCAGCCGGTCCACGTTGATGCCGACCCCTCTAAGCCGGCGCACGTATTCGTCCGGAAAGTCGAAACCGACTTTGGACACGATTCCCACACCGATCCCACGCTCTCTCGCGGCCAGTGATGCGTACATCGCCGTTCCGCCCATAGCGGTGATCGGATTGGAGTCATCCGTTTGGATTTCGTCAATCGTGAGATTTCCGACGACCACCAGATCCGGCAAGAGGTTTCTTAAAATAAGGACCCCTTAATGATTTGGATTTCGTGACCAAGAAGAGAAAGAGCGGGGGAAGGAAGAAGGGGAGAAAAAGAGGAAGGAGCGCCTACGTTTACTGCTCTGCATGCGGCAGGCGTGTGCCCAGGGATAAGGCCAAAAAGGTAACCAAGTGGGTCTCTGTGGTTGAGCCAACCCTAGCCAAGGAGCTCAGAGGGACCGGCACCAGGATTTCGGCGACCAAAATGGTCAGGTACTTTTGCATCTCGTGCGCCGTCTACCAAGGGATCGTTAAGGTTCGGGCCAAGGCGGAGAGAAGGGCTAGGTAGGCCTCGACCTATACACGTGCCACACTCTCTGTGCAACCGTTAGATGGGTGATCACGGCCAATAGTAGCATACCGAACCAAATCGCACGGGTGTCGAGGTAGAACGCTAAGCTCGCAGCGGCGATCAGAAGTATTCTCTCAGGTCTCTCTGCGAGCCCCACCCCTTCCATCCCGATGCCCATAACCTCAGCTCTCGCCCTCACATAACTCACGAGGAGGGTCCCAACCAGGGCGATGAGCCCCACGTACTGATCGCATAAGCCTCCTACCGTGACGCCCGAGACCACGAAGGCGTCGGCGTACCTATCGGTGAGAGAGTCGAGGAATCCGCCCCACGGGCTGCCAGTCCCGTAAGTTTCAGCCAGTGCTCCATCGAGCGCGTCACAAAATCCAGAGAGCAGAAGCAGGGTGCCTCCAGCCAAAATAAAGAGGCTGTTCCGGCCCCTCAGTGCATATAAGATGCCTGCGGCGATGGCCAGGAGCCCACCTAGGACCGAAACAGCGTTAGGAGAGAGCCCCACTCGATGAGCCGATCTCGCCGCCGGGGCGATCCGAGACCTGAACCGCTTCTTGATCCTGGATGAGACCACTAATGCACCAGCTCCTCCACCCTTTTGACCCCGAACATGTGAAGGTTCCCAACGTTGACCCTGAGAAGGTGCTCCCTTGCCGAGTTGTAGCAGTCTAATACCTGTTGAATTGGCGTTACAGGGAGATCGGACATCAGAAAATCGGGATGAAAGACGAGCAGGCTGTAGGGAATCTCAGGATTGATTTCGGCGATGAACTTCGCTATCTTCCCAACCTCTTGGGCATCCACGTAGCCAGGAACCAAGAGAGTGGTGGCAGTGAGGACAGGTAGATCTGGCCTCGTATCGTAATAGTCATCCGCGATCATCTTGAAGTTTTCATAGGCCCTCTGGTTGGATGTCCCACTCAAGGCCAGGCTCATCATCGAATCGAAGCACTTAAGATCGAACTTCACGTTGCCTCCGGTTTCGAGCGAGAGTTCGGCGGCTCGCCTCACCAAGTTTGGGTTGCCGCAGCCATTCCACTCCCAACAGACTCTGACGATCCTCTTAGGATTTTCCTCGATCACCCTTCTCGAAGCCCGTATCGCAAACGGTAGCTGTGGCTCGGGGGAGCCACCGAAGTGGCAGATACACGAGATCTTATCATACGCGCTCACCTCACGCACGAAGTCGTTGACGCCGTAGGTCTTAACCGAGCTGAACTCCTTGTGAGAGGCATTTTGGCAGAAAAGACAATCGAAGTTACAGCCGTAGAAGAATACGGCGAAGTTAAAGTAGCCAAACTCGGGCCCTTCCCTGTAAGCGAAGTCCGGGTAGCCCGCCCCCGTCCCAGCTGGGCAGAACCAAGCCGCGCAGCAGTTCGTCACATGGGCATCGAGATAGGCGTGTAACAGTCCTCTACTGGCTCCGGCGATGGATTTCAGTTTCCCACGGTCATTGACCCTGAGCCCACAAAACCCTGTTCCCCCCTCTTCAATGCGGCACCCATTGGCGCAGAAATCGCATTTCACTCCTGTGGCGGAGGTTGGCGGCTCTTCCACAAGACCATACATCGCCCTGGCATTCCTATGAGCCTCTTTAATGAGGGGTAGAGCTTCATCTGAGTGGTTACGGATGCATTCCGCACAGACCCGTAGCTGCGAAGAAACAAGAACAGATCTCTTGTTACATATCTCACAATGCTTCTTATGATGGGGGCGCCCTAGGAGACGAAACACCTTTCGAATATGTATAAGAGGCATTAGATTTTAGGATAGGCTCTAAGCCGATTCGTGCCACCACTCGGCGCACCATCACCTCTTTGGATGAGGATGGAGGAGACTCGGACTGGGCGCACTCGGCAAGGCCGTCACCTTATAAGTATTCCAATTCAGATGAGAAGACGACGTGGGCGGCACGAATGTTCCAAGAGTGGCCATTGTTAAGGGCGAGGATGTAGATTCTATGGTTAGTAAGGCGGTGAGCCTGCTCGGAGGAATCGAAGGGTTTGTGAGGCGAGGAGAACGGGCGTTCATTAAACCGAACGTTTGCGGTGGTGTACCTGGAAAAGCGGGAACCTTTACGAGCACCGCAGTCTTGTCGGCAGCGATTAAATTGGTCAAGCGAAGAACGGAGAAGGTAGCCATTGGTGAGGCAGACTCATCGATGTATACGGCGGGTATGATGCTCGAGGAGACTCATGTTCGAGATGTCGGAGAAAGCCTTGGATGTGACGTCGTCAATCTAAGTAGAGGCGAAATGGTGCAGGTGGAGGTCCCTAAGGGCTACGAAATGAAGGCCTTCATGGTGCATCCACGTGTCGCAGAGGCAGATAGAATCATCAGCATACCTGTGATGAAGACGCACTCCTCCACTGCCGTGACTCTTAGTATGAAGAATATGTTAGGCGTCCTTCCAGAAAGGAAAAAGGCTAGGTATCATCCGAATCTAGATCACATAATTTCGGACGTGGTTGCGGCCCTGCCCCCAGATCTCTGCATTATAGACGCCACTGTTGGACTCGAGGGTGAGGGGCCATTCAAGGGGAAACCTGTAAAGCTGGATATGATCATGGCTGGTGACAACGCTGTTTCGGTCGATAGCTGTGCGGTGTGGATCATGGGCTTTGAGCCCAGATCGGTAGACCACATCAGACTGGCGGGCGATATGGGACTTGGCGTCATTGACCTTGATGGGATAGACGTCAAGGGATTACGACTGGAGGAGGCAAGAAGGGCTTTTGAGAGGGCACCCGTCGTGAAGGCGGACAGAATGGTGAGCAGAGTTTCCACACACCTCGGTTACTGGGCTATACACCGACACTACGAGCAAGCGGTCAAGTCCTGGAGGGAAAGGAGGGCATAACCATGCTGAAACCGCCCTCGAGAAGCGAGAGCCTACCGCTGAGGCGTTCATCCATCTGCTCGGAAAGCCATAAGCCTACCAACTTTTAGGCAAAGGCCCGAATAGGTAAGATGGGACGGGTAGCCCGGGGCACAGTTTGTAGCGTGGTAGGGTGCAACGAGAGAGCCGTCAGGTCGGTTTCGGCGGAACAGATCTCAGAGGCGAAGATGAGCGTCGAGGCCACCGGAAGGAGCTATCTGTGCAAAGAGCACTACAAGGAAGTCAAGAGGAAGGGGAAGAGGAAAAGAAAACTGGAGATGCTACGATACAAAATTTTCTAAACATGGGTTAGTGTTTCGTAATTTGGTCACCGCATATAAGATGGACCAAACAAAAGAAGTGAGGTATAGCATCGGATGAGTTCCCCTTCAGAGTATCTCATTATCGATGCCCAAGGGAAAGAGCACCCCCTCGATCTGGTAGACATCGAAAAGAACGAGTTTGTACGGAGAAGTCCACCACTGAGGAACCTCCTCCTCTGCGAGGAAATAGGTCACGCCCCCCATGAGAAGCCGCCCCACATCGGGATAATGCGAAGGCTGGAAATCGCGGACTACGAGAGAGCCAGCGATGTGGGGCACCTGAGGTTCTATCCTAAGGGCGCGCTGATGAAGGAGCTTTTGGAGGACTGGGCGATCCAGATCGCCGATGAGATCGGCTCGATCAGAGTTGAAACGCCCATCATGTACCGGGCAGATGAGAGGGATATCCAGGAGCAAGCGTCGCGGTTTGAGTCGAGAGACTACAAGGTACAGGTTGGGAAGAAGAAGCTCTTCCTAAGATTTGCTGGAGATTTCGGCGTCTTTCGGATGCTAAAAAGGGCTCAGGTTAGCGTCAAGCAGCTCCCCATACGGATCTTCGAGCTGTCGCCAAGCTTTAGACTCGAAAAGAGAGGCGAGTGCGTGGGAATGAGGAGACAGAGGGCCTTCACGATGCCTGATATCCACAGCTTCTGCAGGGACATGGAGCAAGCCCTCGAGGAGTTTAGAAGGTTAAGCGTTAATTACGCGAGATTGCTTCGTGGGCTCGATCTGGAATTCGTGCACGTCTTCAGATCCACGGAGGACTTCTACCAGGAGCACCGGCAGTTTCTCTCGGACCTCACTAGGGAACTGGGGATGATTTCGCTGGTGAGATTGCTGGCATGGAGGACCCACTACTGGACGATGAAGAACGAGTTTCAATTCATCGACTCAACGGGTAGGAATTTTCAACTCGCGACTGCTCAGGTTGACGTTGAGGACAGCGAACTATACGGACTTACCTATCTTAACGAGCAGGGGAAAGGAAAGGGCTACATCATCGTCCACTCGAGCATGGGGAGCATAGAGCGATGCCTATGTGCCATACTGGAAACGGCAGCCAAGAAGATGCGGATGGGAGCGCTCCCCACAATCCCCACCTGGATCGCGCCGGTTCAGGTCAGGATCATACCCGTCGCCGATAGGCATACGGGCTATGCCCTATCCATAGCCGATCGGCTTCGCTCCAAGAGGGTGAGGGCGGATGTGGATGATCGGAGGAAAACGGTGGAATGGAAAATTCGAGCTAGTGGGAAAAACTGGATACCGTATGTGGGCGTAGTTGGAGAAAAGGAGGAGAGAACTAAGACGATATCGGTGACGATCAGAGGGCTCTCAACACCCAAGAAGGGGCACATTGAGAGCATGGGGGTCGAGAGGCTGGCCGATATGGTACTCGGTGAGACGGCCAACATGCCCTTTAGGCCATTAGGTCTCTCGGTGCGACTATCCCAGTCCATCTCCTTTGTTTGATATGTTACTCGATGGCCTGAGGGTTCTCATCACGCTAATCGTCTTCAGCCTCGGAGCTTGGAGTGATATCAGAACCCGCGAAGTCTCCAACTACCTATGGCTGTTCTACTACCCAGTCGGGGTATTGCTCGGAACTCTGGGGATCTTCCTTGCTGACGGGGACTGGATCTACTACCTGTTTTCGGTGGTTATGAGCGCCGCCTTTGCCATCATATTCTTTTACGTTGGCTTCTTTGGAGGGGCTGACGCAAAGGCCTTGATAGGCCTTTCCCTGATACTCCCCTATCTCCCCCCCTCGATCACTTTCTTCAGGGGTGTTTTACCTGGATACCCCCTACCCGTCACTGTGCTGTTCAACTCCTCGCTCGTCTCCATAGTTGTAGCAGTTCCGTACATGACGGTCAGAAACGTTCTTTGGAAGGTCAGGACGAAAGAGTCTCTCTTCGAGGGTTTTGAGGGGGAGCATTTTACTAAGAAGCTTTTGGCTTTTGTCACCGGGTACAAGGTTAGCGCCAGCGAACTCAGCAAGGGTTTCTTCTATCCCATGGAAAAGACCGGGGAGGCGCAAGATAAAGCCCAAAAGAGATTCAGGTTTCTCGTGAGGGTCCTGAAGGAGCCAACGAGGAGCGAGATTGCAAGTGGTGAGTACGTATGGGCCTCACCTGGGATCCCCATGATGGTGTCCATACTATTCGGCTTTCTGATCGCCGTCCTCTACGGTGATCTTCTTTACGCGCTCATTTCGTTCTCTGCACGCTGCTTATCCTGACCACTTTTTTCTTATGTGGCGATCGCGCGGAACACTATTTTCGTCATGGTTGATTCATTAGGAAGACACCTTGGGAGCGATCGTCGCCCTTTTGAGGAAGGACGGGAACGATGTCTCTGATGAGCTCGTAGCCTCGTTGACAGCCCTGGCTCACCGGGCAGATGACAAGTTTGGGATAGCTTCTCCCACCAACACACAGTTCGCCTCCGATCCAAGTGATCTGCCCGGGATATCCTCGAACCTAGGTCTGGGCTTTTGCCTACTGAGGGTCACGAATTCTGACGTCCCTCAGCCCCTATTGGGTCCCGGCTACACCTACGCCCTAGACGGCAGGATATACGGACCTCTGGCCGGGGGAGCCGCCGAAGTCTCCAAAGCTCTCGGAGAGGATCCATCTAAAACGGTGGCCGACTTGGTACGTAGATTCAATGGTGACTATGCCTTCGTCTCAGCCATGAAAACGGGACTCGTCGCAGCGAGAGATCCGCTCGGTGTCGCTCCACTCTATTATGGAGAGAATGAACGATTCGTCGGAGTTGCTTCCGAAAGGAAGGCGCTCTGGAAAATCGGGATAAGGAGGACCCGATCGTTCCCTCCTGGTCACATGGCGAAGTTGGGGAGGACAACAGCCTTTGTTCCGGTGAGAGTGTTGGAGAGACCGCGGGTGGCTAAGATACTCGTTGAGGGGGCAACCGCAAAGCTAAAGCAGTTGCTCACCGAGGCAGTGGCCAAAAGAGTTAGGGATGTGAAAAAAGTCGCGATCGGCTTCTCTGGTGGCATTGACAGTAGCCTGATCGCAAGGGTCTCCGCGGAGTTGGTCGATGTGGAGCTTGTGGCTGTAGGAGTCGAGGGGAGGGGCATCCGATCCGCGGAGGAGTCGGCCAAGGAACTGGATCTCCCCTTGCGGACAAGGAGCTACTCAGTTGAGGACGTGAGAGAAGCCATCCCTAAGGTATTATGGTTAATCGAGGAACCTGATCTGATGAAGTTGGGTGTGGCGATCCCTTTTTTCTGGTCGTCCATGATGGCCAACCAGGATGGTTGTAGGATTATGCTGGCTGGTCAAGGAAGCGATGAGTTATACGGAGGGTATTCGAGATACGCCCGAGTGTACAGAGAATTGGGGGCTGAAGCGACCGAAAGGGCTATGTTCGAGGATTTGATCACCGCTCATGAAAGGGACTACGAGAGGGACAATAAGGTCAGCTCCTTTAACAAGGTGGAGGTCCGATTCCCTTTCACGGACTGGAGGGTTGTGAATTTCTCACTGTCACTCCCGCTGGGATTGAAAATAACCTCAGGCGAGGATAGGGTGAGGAAGAGAATCATCAGGAAGGTTGGAGGGGACATGGGGATTCCAGAGAGCATTGTGCTAAAGCCAAAGAGGGCGGTCCAGTATTCCAGCGGTGTAAATTGGGCGATCAGGAAGGTAGCAAAGCGAAGGAGGCTTACGCTCGTACAGTTCATTAGACGGGAATTCCGTAGAGTCTTTGGATCCAGTGGGGCCGTTGGGATTTGAACCCACGACCTCTCGAGCTTCCTGGCACCTGCTCGCTGAGCAACCAACTCTATTTCGTGGGCATTCTAAGTCGATGAAGTCGCCCTCCTATGATGGGCAATAACGATGTCGCCTATGCGGTTTACCCTCTCTTGCGCTAGGATACTTGGTTCCCCGTAGCACTAGCCTATCGGTTGTGGCCAAAGATATTCATTTATGTGCAACTCGAAAATTGATTAGGGGTCGTAGTCTAGCTTGGTTAGGATCCGTGCGTGGGGTGCACGAGACGCGAGTTCAAATCTCGCCGACCCCATTTCATACAGGATTCCTCGAACCCTCTTGCGCGTCGGGATATGTTATACCGATCCATCCATCGAGTACGGTCTTCTTGTTTACTCCAACTCCTTTTGCGATCTTCCGCAACGACAACTTCTCCTTACAATAGAGTTCGTATAGCGTCCCTCTAGAGATCTTTAATCGCTTATAGCTTGACAGAGTCCTATCGAGGTTTTCTCGTCTATATTTGATCGAAAAGCCAACACCCAAGTCTGATGTAGCATTCGAACCAATTTTTCCCTCGTCTGTACTCGGATATTGGCGTAGCCGCACACCGCCCCGAAGATGTAAGACATGTGTTCGTTTTTGAAAACATCCGCTTGGCGAACGAGATTAGCCGATATCCCTTTTCATTTGTTGAATTCGACAATCGTCATCTTCTAGCCATTCTCTTTAGGCCGATTTGGCATTGGAAATCCCAGATGGGATCGACGGGATGAACCGAGCGATGCTAAGCCAATACACACGTCTCTAGGTGTTATTCGGTGACAATATAGCACCCAGCCTTCCATGGGACTATGTAACTGCAGAAAATCCTAGGAATGCGGAGATTAGCTGGATCTAGACCATGCTGGACCACGGCCCCACTCGGGTACAATAAAGAACAAAAAGTAGATAAAACTCCAAGGCGAATGGTATCCCGTGGACTTAGGTAAGAACCTGGGTGAAGCGTACGATTACACTAGAGCCTTCCTGAGCGATGTCGGGCGATTGATCCTGCTGATAGTTCTGGGCATAATCCCCATAGTGAACCTGATCGTGGCGGGCTACCTGTATAGGATAATGGGCGAGCCGCCCGTGTCAAAAGAGCCGCCACCCCTCAAGGACTACGGCGAAACATGGGTTAAAGGATTGAAGATCCTAGTTGTCGCTCTGGTCTACTTTATCATTCCAGCGATTCTGACGGTCCCGCTCCTTTGGGCTTGGGTTGCACCATTTAGGGGCTGGTATGGTGCATGGTACGACATTTACCCTAGACCGCCGATGGCCCCATCCGCCTTCGCTTTCTGGGCCTTTCCGCTATTCTTCGTCGGGATATTGGTCGCCTTCTTCATCGCCTTCTTCCTTGCTATGGCGATCGTGAACATGGCTAAGCACGACAATCTTGGGAAGGCGTTCGCATTCTCAGAGATATGGGGTGTCATAACTAGGGTCGGAGTTGGCAGCTACCTCTTGTGGTTGATCGTCATCTTCATCCTTTGTGTTGTTGTGGGAGCCTTGGGTAGTGTACCATACATAGGCTGGCTAATTTCCCTCGCCGTCAGCCCGATCTTGGGGGTTTTTGTGGCCAGATCAGCCTCCTTGGTGTATTCAGAGGGGGCACCGCCGGAAATAGAGGCGGTCCCACCGGAGGAAGAGGCCCCCCCGAAGGAAGAGAAGCCTACTCGAAAGAAGAGACCGACACGCAAGAAGAAGGGGCCGCCAAAGAAATAGTCGAGCGGACTTGGCACGATCCAAATTTTCGTGGGGTAGCGGTTAGTACCCGTTAGTGCCAGTTGGTTGAAAGTAGATCGACGCCCGCGAGTTTGTCCTTGGGATGCTATTCCCGAGCCAAGTGACAGACGTCGATTATCCTTTCGAGGTCTTGCCTAGTCCCCCTAGCTTTGTATGCTCTTAAGGCAGCGACGAGCTCTTCTCGTTCGATCTTGCCCACAACACCTTGGATGATTCTCGCTATTTCTCCCCTGATGAACAGGTACTGGGCGATCGAGGTGACATTTCCCACCCTCCTCACGTTGCTCGAGGTCTCAAAATCGACGAAGCGAGGGTTGCCCGCTTTGTCGACAATTATATGCTTTGGGGCCCTACTCAGTTCTCCATGATCCAGTCCGACCGAGTCAAGCCTCCAGCACTTTTCCAAGAGCTCTCTCAGTGTCCTCCTTGTCGTGCGCACATCGCGCAAGCCCTCGCTCTTTAACCAATCGGGAAAGTGAGTGCCTTTGATCAGCTCCATTAGTATCACGTCTCTTCCGTGGCCGTAGAGCATTGGTCCCACGCCCACGGTGTTCGCGATTTCTTGCATCCCTACCTCGTGTTCTGTGCTTTCCCTACCCGAGTCTGTTCTCAGGATCTTCAAGGCAAATCGCTTTCTCTTTCTCAACCCGATCACAACAACGCTCACACACCCCTTCCCTAGAACAAAACGATCGTTTACAACCTTCCCTCCAGTAAATTCAATGGCTTCCAGTCCCAGTTCTTTGATCTGGTCGATTCGGCGTCGAAGGCTATCGAGGTTTGGCTTGGGGTAGCAGATTACCCTTGCGTAGCACATCCTCGTGAGGTGCTCGAGGGGAACCGTCTCCCCCAATCCGAGCAGCGAGTCAATTAACCTGTCGGATTTCAAAATTGCGTCTGCTATCTCTTCGGGATTCTTTATAGCGTTCTTGAAATCGTACCTCAAAGAGATCAGGTACTGGAGATGTTTTCTCTCCTTCTCCCCTGCCGCTTGCAGGACTTCGGCATCTGATATCGGGAACTTACCGGCTTCGAGGGCGCGATATCTTACTCCGTGCCTCAAGGCGTGGTAGGTGTGATTAAGAGCCTCCTTGAGCTCTCCCCTTTGATACGACCTGAATGCCATCTTCGAGGCGATCGTTGCCCCGCGCACTAGTCCTTTGGCGGTTCCCTTCGTGGGTCTGATCCTCCGTTGAATGATGGAGCCCGTTCTCTCGTCCAGAAGGATCGGCTCGCCTCTCTGGATGAGAAAGGCCAGATCTGAAGGTATGCTAAATTCGGTCTCTAGACCCGAACGGTCGAGGGCGATGGGGGAGAGGTGGGGGGAGACCTCGCGAGCTCCTTCCAACACAATCTCCCGAGTCTTCGGGCTGATCCCATCACATATGACAGCCACATCGATGTCACTGAGTTCCTCCACGTAGTCCTGTGGTCTGGTGGCAGAGCCAAAGATGATCACAGAACGGACGGGCGTAGAGCTCCTCGATAACCTTTTGGTAAGTTCCTTCACCAGCTCGATGGGTTTCATAGTAACCAAGGGGGCTTACCGACAAGAAAGCATGTCAATGCACTTGCAAATTCCTTATCGGATCGATACAGATCCCATACACCTTCGTCGGTGAGGACTTCGAATCCCTGCCTTAGGCTCATAGCAACCAACTTCGCCACACCTAACTCCTCCCCCCCTTCCTTCAGTTTTTCCATGAGAAGGTCTCTGGCTTTCACGTATTTCCGCTTGCACTCGATTACCCAACGACCCTTGTCTATCCAGGGTCCAAAAACCGTGGTTGGGGAGATCATGCTCTTTTTCAGAAATCGGTCGCTGTCACTCTTCATGTGAACTGGTGGCCCTCGGCGAAGCCCGGTCTCGGATAGTGAAAGACTCTCAAGTTTGAATGCCAGTACGTTATGCTCCTTTTCGTCGCTCCAAACCCACGTTCTGTGTACCCTGAAATCGAATTCCTCTAGTAGAGCTCTTATCGCGTCCCGTGTCTTGTAGAGCTGACCCCAGAGAACGTCTGGAGCCCTCGTGTTAACTTTGCCAATTCTAAGGAATAGGATGTTTCCTCCGATCGCTTCTATTTTCCCCGCGAGTTCCTCCCTGCTCCGAGCCGGACTGGGGACCGTAGGGAAAAAGAACTTCCCATCGGGTCTTTCCAGAAAACCACGAGCCCCTGCCACGAAGAGTCCTAGGCTCTGCCGGCTTAACGCGGCCGCTACATTTCTTTTGGGGTCCACTGGGTCAACGAGAATCAGGGGGACGGGATCAAAGCGTTCCCTGAGCTCCTTCTCTCTTCCCGAGTAGTGCCCCTCCACATCGACCGTCTCTCTGCCCCGCCATTTCGATGCGGCATTCAGAAGACCGAGGAAAGATCCGAAATGAATCGTGAGTAACTCGCAGGCGTAGCCGCTGAATCCCTGTACCCTGATCTCGGCACCGTATACCCCTAGACCCCTGAGAAAGGCTTTGGTGCATCTTATCTCATTACCAAGACTTGCACTTTCACGCAGGCGCTTGAGCACGTAACGAGTATGATAGGGCGTCCTGTCTGTGGCACTAAGCCACCTGCCCCTCTCCACATGATAGCACGGCACCACATCTACTCTGACTTTCGTGCCCTCCAGGGGCACCATACATTCCAGATAGGGGTGCTCGGCGTATCGGTGGATTTGTTCGAACCCTCGCATGGCCTCCCTAGCCACCTTTAGACCGACGTTGGCCAGCCCCTCCTTTGTTACGCTGGTCGGAAAAAGAACGAAGATGTCGACGTCGACGTCATCCCTAAGCCACGTTCCCTTCACCACGGATCCCTGGGGAGAAACGGTCGCCCTTACTCGGTGCTTTCTCAGTGCTTTCTCAACCCGCCCGATCAGGTCGTCCTGTAGTTCCCTAATCTTCTCCTCATCCTTCCTAGTAGGTACTATACGCTGACGGATCTCGTCGAGCACCAGATCGACTGCGTTCATTTCTGAAACCCCCTTTTGTCTTACTCTACCTCGATGTTGGTTTAGCCTCTTTGATTTTACGCATATTTTGCCCGCTTTCATGGGAAAAAGCCCCGGGCGGGGATCGAACCCGCGACCTACTGCTCTCTCTCGGCGCTACGAGGCAGCCGCTCTGACCGCAATCAGCTTGCTCTAGCCACTGAGCCACCGGGGCTCATGCAATGTAGTTTTGCCGCGGCTTCTCTTAATTCTTTTGAAGCGGTGTGATTTTTCTAAACCTGCCTCGCCATCGGAGTAAACCGACAAGTTTCTCCTTCCATGTTTGATGCTGGAAATAAGACCAAGGGCTTTGTGCCTTCGGCGTCAGGAGTTCACGGGATGGACGCTACGCAACTCATCGACGAGGCGAAGGGGGGATCGCAAGAAGTCGCGTCGGCAACGAGAACCTGAAGAACAGGGTCAACCATGGATTGATTGGCCGCGAAACGAGCACGGAAGAAGACCGGCAAAAACGCCGACAGGACGATATCTAGGTCGCTGATCGTCACCTACGTCGGAGCCGTCAGGTGGTTTTTAACAAGGCGAATGCTTCCCTCTCAAGATAAAATAGAGGGGGGCGAAGAAGGAAAACCATAAGTTACAGTTCAGAGTTGGTCGAGCTATTGCTGGAGTTTCGTGAGAACCTCCAGAGGTTTTCGAGAAGTAAACGTTAAAGGCGTATTCCTCCAAAGTGACTCGGTTTATTTTTCGCCGAGGGACCTGAGGATAAGACAGGTGCGAAACGGCTCTTCAGCTCGCAGAGTGCATTTTTCCCGATTCCGTAATTTTTTTAGCTCCATATTACGAAAACAGGCGCAGCTGAGCGCTCTGTTACGGTATATTAATTATTCGTCGTTTTCTATATCTTGAAAGTGGCGAGTTTTCAGCCAGTACCCCTACGACTCAGTTCTTTCTTGGATTTAGCGTGGATCTCGAATCTCATTTGCGAAGATGTAGTAAAGAGACTCGGTTATAGAATGGCTTGGATCGGGTTAATCGATGAACGATCCAAAGAGGTTAGACCCATCGCCAGCGCAGGGTTTGTAAGAGAGTATCTGCAAAAAATAACCATCAGGTATGATGATTCGCCATTGGGTAGGGGTCCAACGGGCACAGCAATCAGGGAGCAAAGACCCGTTACCCAACGTCACATAGACACTGATCCAAGGTATAAACCCTGGCGATCGGAGGCGATGGAGAGGGGCTACCGTTCGTCGGCAGCTTTCCCTATGAGGATTAAGGACAGGGTGATAGGTGCTCTCAACGTGTATAGCGATAAACCCGATGACTTCAGCCCTAGGGATGTTCGATCTTTGCAGGCTTACGCTGATCAGGCCGCCCTTGCCGTAAAGAAAGCAAGCCAAAATGAGAGACCCACGCTCGGAACCACTATCCGCACTCTGCCGAAATATCGGCTTGAGCCATCGGAAAGCTACATGATTGTGGGGGACGACCCAAGGCAGGCATTCCACATTTTCAACTCCAATCTGCTTCTGAAAAAGGAGGGCTTGTGTATTAGCAGAGAGCATCCCGAAAAAGTTAGGGAGAAATACAGTGTGGATGGATCAGCTATCTTTTGGTTAACCGATAAGGGTGGGAGGGAGGAGAGAACTGTTCACAGTCTGCTTGATTTGTCCTTGCTGATAGTGGGTTTTGTTGACTCCGCTAAAGATCCCATCGTCCTCTTGGATGGTCTGGAGTACCTTGTAGATCGTAATGGGTTCCACGCAACCTACAACTTTGTCCAGGATAAACGCAACGACATGGCAACTAAAAATGGCATTATGCTTATTCCTGTACATCCGAAAGCATTCTCGGAAAAGGAACTGGCCCTGCTTGAGAGAGAGTTGAAGAAGCTGACGTTAGATGAATCGTATTGTTCTTCAAACTGAATATCCCAAGTTATTCAGACTTTCCCAGGTTCCTCCACCAGTCTGGTACCAAAGCACATTTTTTCGATGAGTTGCTAGATATAGCCCCGGGTAGTCCAGCCGTATCGTGGATCGCACGCTGAGAAGCCCCACACGTTTACCCTAGGGCGACTCAGGAGGATTGTGCAATTCCACAAGCTTGCGTTTTTTCATGTTTTCCGATTGCCCTAGACACAATAGCCTGGTCATACGCGTTTCTTCGGCGATCGCTACCAGCACGGTCGCCAGCTAGAGCTAGGCTTTTGTTAAAATTCACTCAACCAGCTTCAACGCTATGCCAGGTATCGATCGCTTGGAATGACGCTAATGGTGTATTGGCATATGGCTGTCATCGGGATTTTCAGCTCGCTTCCAAGGGACAGCTCGTACTCTGAGAACTTCTCCTCCAAGCCATGCGAAAAGGCGAAGGCTGCCTCACCCATTGCCCTAAGTCCCTTGTAGCCCGACTCAATCGCCGTTGAGGCGGCCTTCTGCCAATTCTGCGTAACGGTCGATCGGCTGAACCTACCGTCGATAACGTACCATTGATCGAAGTTCAAAATCCTCAGGCCCTCATGGCCAGCGTCTACACCGTACCCTTTCAGTGCCTCGGTGATCTGTCGAGGCGTTTCTTCGCTGGCTACATAGATGACCAGCTCCCCGTTCTCCAGACCAGCCTCCACAAACACGGCGAGGACCTCATGCTTGTCCTCCAACGAATCATAAAAGAAGACCGAATGATGGTGTGGCGCCAGGTTCCGTACGAACTCCAGAACTTGGGCTCTAACCATAGCTCAGTATATGGGTTCCACGCTAATCATCTTTTACTCAAACATTTCTTGGAATGTTTGGGATTACCTCTGCGCCTATGGTGCCAGCATGAAAGGTTGCGGCTAGGCCGCGGGAGGGTGTCCTAGTAGTATTCTGCCATTCGCTGTCTCATCGCCCTGCCCTCAGATCGCCAACTATCACCGGTACCTCGATGTTACATGTGACTAGATGTCCGCGGACAACGATGATTTGGGCTGTGACTCTAGCTGCGGCATCACGATGATCAGAACTAAATGCAAACATCGAAAGAAATGTGAAGCTAAATTAACTATCAGACATAACACGAATCGGGAAGGGGGAGCAGGGAGCGTGGTGAGGACGGAGTTAGGTCAAAATAAGTTAACCATTTGCCCAGGGATCGTTATTTTTAAGAGAAGTTTTGACATATGACGCTGATCGAGATCATCCAAGCAATCGGTAACACCCGGTGGGCTACCGCTTTACAACCCATACTTCAGCCCCTTCCACTCTCCACGTTGGATGTCTCGGTTATCATAGGATTGATTGCCATTGCATTTTTCATCGTCATTGTTTTTTCGGCAACTAAACCGAGGAGGATGGAGACAGGTGAGGAAGAGCTTCCCGTCAGGGAGGTCGCCGTCGAAGAGGTTCTCGCTCGACCCCTAGAACATACGGTAAAGCTCGAGGAGGCTAAGGAGGCTAAGGGTAAGCTAGAGGCCCTGAAGATGGAGAGGGGGTTCCTAGCCGACTTCATCACGAAGATCTACGAGGCGCGCGATAAGGGGATCCTAGCAGGCGATGAGGCGGAGGGTATGGTTGAGAGGTATAGGGAAAGGATGCATAAGCTCGACGAGGAGGCTGCCCGCAACGAGGCTGTAGCGGAGTTGTACGATCTGGAGGAGACGAGGGGAAAACTCGTGAAGGATTTCGCCGAGAGGTACCTCTCGATGGATAAGAGGATGGCGGATCTTCGAGAAAAGCTCATGATCGTCAAGGCGCCTCCACCGAAGCCTCCCACCACTCCTCCACCAACTCCAACTACTGAGGGAGAGGAGAGGGAGGAGACTCGGAAAGAGAAGACCAAGGCTGATGAAGAGGTCAGAAGGCTGATGGGTGAGATCGAAAAGGAGTTGAAGAAGCTTGAGAGGATGGAGGTCGAGGAGGAGTAAGGAAGGATGGATCGAGGGTGCAAGGCGGGGAGCCGCACTCAAAGCCGTTGGTCACATCAAAGACGGTTCCGTCGTTGGTCTCGGAAGTGGCTCTACAGTCGTTCACGCGGTCGAAGCCCTAGGGAATAGAATCCAGGCCGAAGGCCTCGAGGTCAGCTGCATACCAACCTCCTTGCAGATCCAAATGCTCGCCTCGGAGCATCGCATACCGATAGCAACACCATACGAGCACCCAACGATCGATCTGGCAATCGACGGGGCCGATCAGATAGATCGGGGGCAGCTGAACCTGATAAAGGGTGGCGGAGGGGCTCTGACCCTTGAAAAGATTGTGGACACCATGGCTAGAGATGTCGTCATAATTGCTGATGAGACCAAACTCACCGACAGGCTCGGGGAGGGGCAGCCATTACCGATCGAGGTGCTTCCCTTCGCGCTCCCATTCGTTTTGAGGAGGGTCGAGGGACTGGGTGGGAGCGGAAAGGTGCGGAAGGGGAGCGGTAAGGTAGGTCCTGTTATCACCGATAATGGGAATGTTATCGTGGATGCCGATTTTGGATTCATCGATGATCCATTGGGGTTGGAGGTAAAATTGAATCTCATCCCGGGGGTCGTAGAGAATGGGCTCTTCCTCCGGATGGCAACGCTGGCCTATGTTGGCACGAGGTCGGGCGTCATCACGATAAAAAGTCAAAAGCACAAGGAAGCGCAATCATATTGAGGCCGGGGTTGCATAGGCTGGTAATGCGCTGGACTCATGAGGGAGCCTGAGACATCCAGAGATCGAGGGATCGAGTCCCTCCCCCGGCACCAAGGCTCGTTCTACGGCGAAAAGACTAAAGTTCGATCCCACTAATCAATGGAAGCCCCAGTAGCGCAGCCGGTAAGCGCGGGTGCCTTGTAAGCATCAGGTCGCGGGTTCGAATCCCGCCTGGGGCTCTCTCGATCGAACCATGCGATGGTGGGTCGACGTTGAGGGTCTACTGTTTCAGGATTAGGTCGACCGAGGGATAGAGCTCACCAGCTAACCCATGAATGAACGAACCCCCGCCAAGAAGGATCAGCCCCCCCATGCTAGAGATCTTACCATCGAGATCGTACCGGATCAGCTCCTGAGAGGTATCACCCCCCACGAAGATCAGCCCGCTTCCAGCAATCATCTTCGTCAATCTCGCCCCACCGTCGAACCCCCGCTCGTAAACCCCCAGCGGTCCTACCCTGATCTTGATCGTTTTCTCCTGCAACTTCGAAGCATACTCCTTGATCGTCTCCTCTCCGATATCCATGATCAAGCCCTCGCTCCTCTTCATCTGTTCCAGTGGTACTGTCCTTCTCTCCCCATCTTCAACAACGCAGAAGTCGATCGGATGGTGCACATCGAACCTCTTGACCAGGATTCTAGCGAGTTCGAAATGATCCGAGCGAAGTCTCATCTTCAGTAGGTTGTTGTTGTTCTTCCCCAGATCAAACCCCTTTGCCCGAGCTATCAGTTGCCCGGGTAGACCCCCCGTGAAGGCCTCCATGCGTTTCAGGATCTTCGCAAGGTAACTCGCCTTACCGAGCTTCGAGCCACCGATGACGATGCCACAATCCTCGCCCTTCTCATTCAGGATGTCGCTCAGGGCCCTGAGCTCGTGGGTGGATCTGAGACCGATGTACGTTGTGGCGATGTAGGGCAGACACATCAAGCTGGAGTGGGGTCGATGCCACACCGATATGGCGTCATTAACACAGGTTTTAATTGACCCCTTGAAGTGATCCACAAAAGCCGAGCTAGAAGGGTCGAAGTGGTATTCCTCGTCCAACATTCTCACATTGTCCAGCAGAAGGATGTCTCCCTCCCTCAGATCCCGAATCCTCCTTAAGGTCTGCTCACTGAAGACTTCCTTTAGCGGCACGAATTCGATGTTGGTACCCGAGGGCAACGACTTACGGAGCGCGATCGAGTGCTGCTCGAGCGGAATGAAGCCCCTCCCTCCCGGCCTCCCCTGGTGAGCCATCACAACGAGCCCGGAGTATTCCGAGAGCAGCTCCAGCACGTGGCTATAAACCTGTAGACGCAGGTTATCCTCAACCACTCTACCATCGACAACGGGGACGTTTATGTCGATCCTCACCAAGGTCGGTGATTTCAATTGGGATGCCAGGTTTTTTAACCAAAAGTCCCTGGTCGCATGGTAGTAATCCAATGCTTTTCGAATAAACTTCTATCCGTGGATAATTATTTAATCTGGGCTTAGAATAATGACCCCACATCCTTGATTAGAAGTTGGAAGTACATGGTAAGGAATCGAGGTGTAAGGAAGGGGCCGTGGTCCAGCATGGCTACGATTCGCGGCTTGGGCCCGCGAGGTCGGGAGTTCAAATCTCCCCGGCCCCATCTGGTGTCCAGACAACCCAACGAAATTTTTAAGGGTAGTATGGGACAACAAAGACTGTGGGGCTGTGGTCTAGCCAGCTATGACGACATCGGTTCGCCGACGTTAGGGGCTCCAGAAGCATTGGCTGTGGAAGCGTGCTGACCGATTTCGGGATGAGGATCTTCTGGAGCGCGCTGGGGGAACCCGTAGGGCGGGAGTTCAAATCTCCCCAGCCCCACCAAACGAACCGAAACAAATGATTGTGCCTAGCGGTGGTTGCGGAAAGGATTGTGTTAGGTGCCCCCTACTTAATCTGTGCGGTGGATGCGAGGGCGTCTCTTGCCTCGTCAGGCAGTGTTGTATACAATGCGTTAAACACATCGGATTGACGTATCCAAGCAGTTTCTGCGCCTTCAGGTCGGTTTGCCCAAGGAGTAGCTCACAGAGCTAGCCTTAGCAGAGCCTAGGAGAGTCCCAAGACTGGAACCACAACCCGATATCGATTTGCCCGCTTTTACACCTATAATCAAACTCGACGACAAGACTAGCTGGTTTTGGGACTCTGTGTCTTACGATGCTGCAATCGTCAAGATGGAGAGGCTGTTAGCGATAAGGATTTGTTCAAAAAGGTCAAGGATAAAGGCATCCACGAATTTCTCGATTGATGGAAAAATCATAGTGTCATCTGTTATGCCCGACGAACTCCTAGACCAATTGACAGGTAAGAAGTACGTCGAGCTCCTGAACGCGATCGACCCGGATGTGGCGATGATTCTGGACTGTTACACTTACGTCGACGACCCGCTGGCGATATCGTGGAGTCAAATATTCAGTTTCGTGAACAACGCCCTTTATGCAGTTGAAAACACGGATATCCCACTCTTAGGCATAGTTAAGGGAGCGAATCAAGTGCAGGTCTCCTGGTGCGTAGATCGCCTCCTAGAGATGGGCCTCCGAACCCTCGTCCTCCCCCACAGGGAGCTGTCCCGCATGGGGAAGGTGGGTAAGATCCTGTTCAAGTACATGCTGAGAAGGGCCAAAAACTCGGAGCGAACGTCGTGATCTACGGCACGCCCTTCGTTAGGGATCCATTCTTGGCGTACCTGACCGAGGATCCGATAGTACACTTTGCCAGCCTCAGCTGGTTCCTAAGGGCCGAGGGAGGTATGGTCTACGTAAGAGATGGGGTAGGAAGCTTGGAGTCCAACATTCTCTACGAATGCGACTGCGACTTTTGCCGAGGGCGGAGGTGGAATGAGCTACTCGTTGATACAAAATCCATGGCGCTTCACAATTTGGCCCAAATAATCAGTTTACACGAGAGGCGGTAGTATGGGGTCTGGACTTCACACAAAACAGGCGAAGGAGAGATTTCACTTGGGCCAAGAAATCGAGTCGGGGTCTCCCGCGGATTGCCCTGAGACAGCGCCCGAGAGATACGAGATCGGAGAGTACATCATACTCCAAACCGAAGAGGGCTTTCATGTCAGCAAGGGAGACCAAGAGATAGGCTCTTTTGCAGAGGTCAAGGTGCTCATAGAAGAGAACAGAGCGCTGTTTAAACTAAGCAAAGGTATGCTACTTGAGGTCGTGCCAGAAGGGCATCGTCAAATATTCTCGAGGGAGAAAGCGAGTTTGCATGGTGCCGCCTGCGCAGACGGTAGTCTTGCTTGCGGTGCGTATTGGGAAAAATATCGCGGGAAATGGGGATGGCATTATAAGTACGAAATAAGGCTGAGCGAGTCAAATCCAGCCGTTAGGTCGATTTTCGCTGAAAATTTCGAAAAAGTTTACGACCTAAAGGCTCACGATTACCCAAAGCGCGATGAAATACGCGGTTACGGAAAGGAAATGGCTTATGATTTTGCTAAGTATGGACCTATCTACACGTATGCGTGGCGTGTGCCATTTGAACACTTGGATAAAGAGGGAGCAAGGTGTTGGTTGAGCGCTTATTTTGAGGGCGATGGATATCTTCACACCGGGGATAAACCCTCTAGCACCCGAGTTGTAGGAAGTTCGTCGAACAAACGAGGATTAGAGGAGGTGCAAACTTTGCTGAGAGATTTCTTTGGAATAAAAAGCACGATATCTCACCACGGCTACGAGAAAACCAAAGCCACCGAGAGCTGGTCTGAACATTATGATCTAGAGATAGCTAGGCGTGATGATGCATAAAATTCCGGGATGAGATAGGCTTTCTCTCTCCGGAAAAGCGGAGGAAATTGGATAGATACATAAAGAGGTTCTGGGGCAGATGACGTTGCCGTTGTCAGAATGGGAACAGAACGCGCTGTTACAACTTAAGGAGAAGGCCAGTAAGATTCCAGCGAAAACTTTCTTCAGGGTCGATGTCCTGTTTAAGTCCAAGGGGCCCACTCGTATTTATCACCCGCATATATCTGCGTATTGCGAGAAATTAGTAGATGTGGAGAGGGGCTTCAAGAGGTTGCTTGAGACCTTTAGGGAAGATTCCAAACTTGTTGACTTCGATATCGGCAGTCAGGATGAAATCCCCCCTATGCGCTTTGTATTAAACGACATTGAAGAAGCTCAGGAAGCGATTGATAGACTCGCCGGAGAAGCTTTTGAGAAGATACGGCCGGATCTCCCCCAAGACCTTCAGAAGAAGGATAGGGTGAGCTTAAGCGGTCCCTTCATTGGTGTTCACGTACGTGCTGCAGACGCTATTGTATACGATCTTTCGTGGTCCGAAGACGCTTCAGGTGCAAAATCGCTGGCGAACTTTCTCTTTAAGAAGGCTAAGAAGATCAGCGAATCGCCGAGCATATCAATAGTTGGAGCTACCAAGCTAACTGTGGCCGATGTGATTCGATCGGATGAATACGCGATAGCGCGAATCGAGTCCTCGTGGTAACTATTCGATTCAGAAGTATGGCTTGGTGCTGCGATGCCTTCAACAGTCGAGTGGGCTAAGGTCTTTTTGGAGATCTGCAGGGAGTCGAATCCGGCCAGCCCCACCATTCACGGGTGTAGATATTTATGCCACTGTGATATTAGAAGTGACCGCGATCATAGGGCGCGAGACACACCCGAACCCATTCCGAACTCGGAAGTTAAGCCGCGCTCCGTTCCTGACGGTAGTGTTGTCTTCGGCTACGCGAAGTCAGGAAAGTCGCGGTCACCAATTGCTAATTTTTTAAAATCTAGATGATTGAATAGGTATGCTTATGCCCGTGTCTCAGCTCCCAACAACAGGGGATACTTTCGGACTGCTATTGCAGCTGGCCTTCTACGGGATGTTCTTCGTCTTCATCTTCTACGGACAACGGATCCAACTCTCGCTATCGTTACTTCAGGTTAGCAGACAGCTTACCAAACTGAAGTACATGAGGGCCAAGGGGAGAATGGACGTGATAAAGGCCATCAGGGAGCAGGGGGGCACGGAGGATCCAACCCCGGCGGTAGATCGGTTCATGGAGCACTTCGTTGTTTCCCCCGCGGACATGGATCCGGCAGGCGTTGTATGGAAATTCGAACACATCGTCAACGTCAGAGACGATAAGTTCAAGGAGGAGGTTAAAACGCTAGCTCCTGCCGCTGACGAGGGGCAAGTAAATAACCTAGAGAACATGCTTGAGGCTGCGGCTGCCCTCAACCTCGTCTACAAGGTGATTAGGCATTATTACCTGCTGGGAAAGAGGACGAAGAGCTACTTCGTCATAGCCCAACTCCAAATGGTCTTACCGCTGATAGTGGAGCAGGCTCAAGCCTACGCCAAGGCTCTGTCAGCCTTCGCTGAGGGCCAACCGATAGGTGACGGGATCGGAGCGATTGTTGCCGCGAACCTCCTGCGTTCAGCAAAGAAGAGGCGGGAGATCGCAAAGGACGTCGTCGTGGGCGAGCTCTCGATTGATGGTAGGCACGTCTTCGCTCTGAAGGCGAAGGGACCTGGAGGGAGCGTGGGCAAGCCCGGCGATGGTATCGAGAGGGTCATCGAGGAGAGCGGTGGCAAGGTGGACGCGATCATCATGGTGGATGCGGCACTTAAACTGGAGGGGGAAAAATCGGGGAGCATAGCCGATGGGATCGGGGCCGCCATAGGCGGGATCGGGATCGAGAAGTATAAGATAGAAGAGGTGGCTTCTAAGTACAAGATCCCCCTCTACGGCGTTGTGGTAAAGGAGAGCATCCTTGAGGCGATCACGCCGATCACCAAAACCATCCTAGATTCGTCGAAACATGCGCTGGGTGCGGTGAAACGAATAATCGAGGAGAGGGTCCCTAAGAGGGGGGCCGTGATTATCGCTGGGATAGGTAATACGATTGGAGTCTCCTAAGAGGAAGGGGCTATTTCCCATAACGGCCATTCTCTTCCTTCTGATCGTTGTCGTGCTCACCGCAATCTCTCTGTTTTCGGCTTGGCAGCTCTACTTCGTCGAGGGCGCAGAGTTCTCCAGGGTCTCCATCTACCTGTTCACAGGCATCCTCGGCCTCATGGTGACCATTTCCATGCTGTCCCAAATCTCAAGGAGGTATCGTGCCGTGAGAAGGGTGGAGAACGAAAGGGTATTCACTGTTGAAGAGTGCGACAAGTGCAACTTCAAGTCGGTTAGAGGGTTCGAAAGGGGGGACGTTATATTCAAGGGGACGGTCAAGGAGTGCCCGAAGTGTAAATCCCACATGACGATCACCGCCATCTACAGGGGGAGCTCTAAGTAGGCATCTAGGTCAAAACCAGGCACCCGTCCTTCGTCACGACGATCGTCTGCTCGGCTTGGGTAACCTTGCCCCCACCTGCTTCGATCAGGACGGGGTAGGGCCTTATTATCTTTCGGGAAAGAAGACCCGGTAGCGCGTCGCGACGGTCTGGGGGAAGCCATCTCTTGGTAAACGGGAGACCTCTGAAGTTGTTCCTTATCCAATCAGCGAGTTCCCTTTCCTCCCTGTTTTTTGTTGATCTCGCTTTATCGAATCGGAATATGTACGCTTCTCCGGTATGGGTGACTTCGCCTTTGCCGTGGATCTCAGTTACAAAGGGCTCGATGGCGTAGATCTCTCCGGACCTCAGTTTCCCGGCGGAATGCCGAACCACATTCGGGATGGACTTGCCCGTGTGCAGGACGTATCTGTCGATCTTGTGCCCCGTGAGGTTCCATATGGGTTTGTACCCAGCCTCCTCAATGTGGCCCTGAATAGCCCTGCTAACACTCGAGATGCTGACGCCGTCACGTACTTCCTCGATGCCCGAGGTCAGAGCCCCTTCGGCTACTTTCACCTGTTCTGCGAAACTGGGGTCCAGGGCCACCGTCCTTGCTGTGTCAACGATACACCCCTCCACGTGAACCCCAAGATCCACCTTGACGACGGACCTCGGGGGGATGGTGGCGTCATCGTTAGGAGGCGACGTATAGTGGGCGGCGACGTCGTTTATACAAACATTGCAGGGGAATGCGGGTTTCCCTCCCCCCTCGATGATGATCGACTCGATCCTCTCACAGATGTCCAACACCTTCGCGTTAGCTCGTACGAGGCCCCCGATCTCGCGCAGAGCTCTTCTCGCTATCCTACCCGCCTGTTTGTACTTATCGATAGAGTTTATCATCTGCCCTCTAAAAGATACTTAATAAGCTCATTGAAATTGTGGGTGAGTTGAAGCTCGATCCCAACGAGGGGAGGATCCTAGAAGGGTTAAGTAGACTCGAGGGTCGAAGCGATGCTGATACCCTTGCCCGAAAGGTTGGGATGAGGCTTGGAAAGACCATGGCGCTGGTTCAGTCTCTCCTTGAGCGTGGGTTGGTTGATGTTTCAAAGCATAAATGGGTGTTGGCAAGTCTCACGGCGGAGGGGCTCTCATACGTGAGGCTTGGTTTGCCGGAGAGAAGGTTATGGAACGCCCTTCAGGAGCTTGGAGGCGAGGCCCCCTTGGTTGATTGCCTTCGGAAGGCTTCTCTTGGGAGGGACGAGGGAAGAATAGCCATCGGATGGATCCTCAGAAAGGGGTGGGCGAAGATGGCTGATTCCGAGGGGGTGAGTGTTCTCGTAACCAAGGGAAAGGCGGAGCAAGGGACAGACGAGCGATTACTCACCATGCTTGGTGAGGGGGCTCGTGAGGTAGAGGGATTGCCAAGGGATCTCAGAGGGGTGGTATCGGATCTAAGGAGGAGGAGGCTGATAGAGACGAGGGGAGTTACTAGGGTGGAGATCAGCCTGAGCGGAAGGGGTGTAGAGCTTATCCAGAGAGGTATACCAGCCATCGAGGAAACCACTGTTCTAACCCCCGAGATGATCAAGACGGGGAGGTGGAGACAGGTACGGCTTAAGGGGTACGATGTAGCCATCCCACCTCCGAGGATCCATCCCGGAAAAAAGCATCCGTATCTAGAGTACCTTGAGAGGGTGAGAAGGATCCTCTTGGATATGGGATTCGAGGAGGCTAGCGGACCCTACGTCGAGACGGAGTTCTGGAACTTCGATGCCCTCTTCCAAGCGCAGGATCATCCGGCGAGAGAGATACACTCGAGTTATCGCTTAGAATACCCCAAGGAGGGTAGACTCCCTCCCGAGAGGATCGTGAAGCGGGTGAAACTATCCCACGAGAAGGGAGGAACCACCGGCTCTAGAGGCTGGGGTTACTCATGGAGCTTTGATGTAGCCCGAAGTTTAGTACTGCGAACCCAGGGCACCGCGATCTCCGCCAGATACATGGCCGGCTATACGGGAGAGGCGCCAGCTAAGATGTTCGCCTTGGCTCGCGTGTTCCGACCCGAGGCACTTGACTCCACCCACTCCATGGAGTTCTACCACTGTGAGGGGATAGTCATCGAGGAGAGTGTAAACTTCAAGCATCTCCTTGGCTTCCTAAAAACATTTGCTCAGCTCCTAGGATTCAAGGAGGTGAGGTTCAGGCCAAGCTACTTCCCGTTCACGGAGCCAAGCGTTGAGAGCATGGTTCATCACCCAAAAATAGGTTGGATGGAGATCTTGGGAGGCGGCATCTTCCGACCAGAAGTCACTGCACCCTTCAATGTTAAGTGTCCTGTTTTGGCCTGGGGGATTGGAATCGGAAGGTTGGCTATGGCCTCACTGGGAATCGACGACATTCGTGAGCTGTTTAGCAGGGACCTCGAGGCGCTTAGGGGATCGTAGATGCCCACGGTAACGATGGACCGCGACGACCTCTTTGGTATCCTTGGCAAGGCAGTGGACATGGACCGCTTACTAAGTGACCTGACCTCTCTCAAATGTGAGGTGCAGGCGGTCGAGGGCGATGAGATCACCGTCGAAGTGACCCCGGATAGGCCCGACTTGTTCTCCACAGAGGGGATAGCCGTCGCGCTCAAGGGCTTAGAGGGGTTTGAAGTTGGTCCCCCAAAGATACGCGTACAGAGGGGTGTTGTCACAGCCACGATCGACAAAAGTGTCAAGGGGGTCAGACCGTGCGTGGCTTTTTCCGAGGTGTTGGGTCTACGGCTCTCGAACGAGGCGGTGCGGCAGATAATGCAACTCCAAGAGAAGCTGCATGAAACCTACTGTAGACATAGGAGAAAGGTTTCCATCGGAATCCACGACAAGGATGCCATAACTCCCAGGATCAACTATCTGGCGCTCAAACCGGATGAGATCAGGTTCGTGCCCCTCGGAGAGACTCGGGAGATGTCTGGGAGCGAGATCCTAGATCTGACCCCGAAGGGAGTACAATATGGTCACATCATTAGACCATTTGATAGGTATCCCCTTCTCGTAGACGATGAGGGGACAGTCCTATCGATGCCTCCCATCATCAACAGCATCCATACCGTCGTGACCGAGAGCACCCGTAACATCTTTGTAGACGTTACAGGTACCGACAAGAAACTCGTTGATAACGTGTTGAGCATCATGACGTTGGCGTTATTACAACGGGGCAGACAGGTCAGAAATGTCAGGGTCAAGGATTCCGGTCGTGTTTATCATACCCCAGATCTGTCACCTGCGGAAATGGAGCTCAGCAGAGACTATGTGAATCAGATAACGGGTCTATCGATGTCGGCTCGCGAGATCAAGGGTCTCTTGCAGAGGATGCGGTTGGGCGTAAAGTTGGTAGATAGTGACCGTTTGAGGGTTCTGGTACCCGCCTATCGCAGCGACGTACTACACGAGATCGACCTCGTCGAAGATGTCTTGATGGTATACGGATACGATAACGTCGAGCCTGAGTATCCATCAATAGCCACCATAGGCAGAGAATCCGCGGATGCTGAGGCTATAAGGAGGGTTCGAGATCTGATGGTCGGCTTTGGATTTCAAGAAGTTCTAAACTACATGATGTCCAACGAGGAGGTCTTGTTTACGAGGATGCGCCTCTCCCCAGAGAAAATTGTGAGGGTCGCGAATCCCGTCTCACAGACCTACAGCACGCTGAGAAACTGGCTGCTGCCATGCCTTCTGAATTTCCTAAGCTTCAACAAGCACGCCCCATTTCCCCAGAAGATTTTTGAGTGCGGTGATGTGGTGACGGTCGATGGTCGAGAGGAAACGGGGACCAGAAGTGTGGTAAAGCTCGCGGCAGCCATTAGCGATTCGAAGGTGAGCTACGAAGGGGTTCAGGCGATTATCTACTCCTTGCTCCCCAGCCTCGGGGTTAAAAAGTGGACCCTGAAACCGATCAGACACCGTAGCTTCCTGAAGGGAAGGGGTGCTGGTATTGTGGTCCGCAATAGTGAGCTCGGCGTTCTGGGCGAGATCCATCCTGAGGTTCTCACAAACTTTCAATTGGATATGCCGGTGGCCGCGTTTGAAGTGGACTTGAGTCAGGTATCAGGTTTGGGCGCATGGCGTTGATTAAAAGATTTATTGCGAAACGACCTTTTGAGATGGCTTCGCCGGAAATCCATGCCGACGGACTCAACCGATACAAGATGAGGGAGGGGCACCCAGACATGGGACAGGCGAAGCCCACTTACGGTTACTGAGATATCATGGATACCGAGGAGCGCCTAGAGCTCATAACGAGGAACACCCAGGAGGTAATTACCACTCATGAGCTGAAAAAATCGATCGAATCTAGGGCTCGATTGACAGGATACATCGGCGTCGAGCCCTCTGGGCTATTGCCGATCTCTTGGATCATATGGATCGAAAAGCTCAAGGATCTGATTAACGCTGGCGTAGACATGACGGTTCTCCTGGCTACATGGCATGCCCTGATCAACGATAAGCTTGGAGGGAACATCGGTAATATCGGAAAATGTGCCGAGTACATCAAGCAATGTCTCGAGGCTCTGGAGGTTGATCTTCGAAAGGCATCCTTCGTCTACGCAGAGGATCTAATAGGCGAGCCTGGGTACTGGACCACCCTGCTCCGATTGTCTAAGCACGTGAGTCTAGCTCGGGCCAAACGGGCACTGACCATTCTGGGGAGAAAGAAAGGCGATTTGGGGATAGATTTCGCGAAGCTCATCTACCCCTCCATGCAGGTCACTGACATATTCATGTTGGATGTTGATCTGTGTCTTGGGGGCGAAGACCAGCGTAGAGCCCATGTACTGGCGCGAGAGATTGCCCCAAAGCTAGGGAGGAAGAAGCCGATCGCTGTTCATACCCCACTGCTAGTGGGTCTCCAAGGAACGAATCGGATGGATACCCAGAAAATGAGACGTGAGGAGATCTTAGTTGATGCTAAGATGAGCAAGTCTAGGCCAGCCAGTTCTATTTTCATCCACGACGAGCCCGAAGAGATACGGGAGAAGATAATGAAGGCCTATTGTCCCCCCGGAGAGGTCGAGATGAATCCCGTGTTGGAGATAGCGAGATATCTCATCTTTCCAAGGGTCGACAAGCTAGTTGTAACTAGAGCCAAAGGGAAGAAGAGGAGCTCAGTATTTCGTGACTACTCGGATCTAGCCTGCGAGTACGCTAGAGGGTTGCACCCACTGGATGTCAAAATGGCCGTTGCTGAGAGCCTGAGCGCGATCCTGCGACCTGTTCGGCTTTACTTCAAGAGGAAACCAAAGCTTCTCAAAGAGATTCGTACTATTAGTACCTAGGTGGTGGATTGGTAGTTAAAGTTGGTGTTAATGGATATGGCACGATAGGCAGACGAATTGCCGATGCCGTGACTCTACAGCCTGACATGAAGCTGGTCGGGATAGCCAAAACGGGACCGGATTACAAGTCGATCGCGGCCATTAGGAAGGGATATGACATCTACTCAGCCACAGAGAAGGGGTTGAAATCGTTTGAGGAGGAGGACATCCCGGTCAAGGGCACGGTGAGGGATCTGCTCAGAAGTGTTGATGTCGTTGTAGACGCCACTCCAGGAGGCATCGGAAGGAGGTACAAACCGATCTATGAGGAAATGGGCGTCAATGCGATCTTCCAGGGCGGTGAGAAAGCCGACGTAGCAGATGTGTCCTTCGTCGCTCAGTGCAACTACGAAAAGGCGTACGGTAAGGGATATATCCGATGCGTATCCTGCAATACAACGGGTCTATGCCGAACGCTTCATGCCCTCGATCAGGCCTTTGGTGTTAAAAGGGCCCGCGGAGTGCTGATCCGACGGGGCTCCGATCCCGATGATATTGGTCACGGTCCCATGAACGCGGTTGTACCTGACCCGATAACGGTTCCGTCTCACCAGGGTCCCGATGTGAACACGGTTTTGCCAGGGCTTCCGATCGTGACTGTGGCCCTGAAGACCTCTGTAACTCACATGCACCTCCATGCTCTCTCAGTAACCCTCGAGTCAAAGGGCGTCAACGAGGAGGGAGTGACCGATCTCTTCGATGAGACTCCTCGAGTGGTCTTGATCAGTGGCAAGGAGAGGATCCTTTCAACCGCTCATGTGATCGACATGGCTAAGGATCTGGGCAGATCGAGGGGTGACGTATACGAAATCCCCGTCTGGTCCGAATCCGTATCGATCATCGATGACGAGTTGTACTATTTGCAGGCGGTCCACTCCGAAGCTGATGTCATACTCGAAAATATCGATGCCATCAGGGCATCCATGAAGCTGATGAGACGGGACGAGTCCATGAAGCTGACAGATGAAACTTTAAATGTGCTCCGCTCATGGAGCGTGTTATGAGTAAAGGTCTGAAGTATCTGGTTAAAATCGAGTTCAAGGTCAACGGGAACGTTGACAAAAACGATGTGGTTGGAGCACTTTTCGGGCAAACAGAGGGGCTCTTCGGTCCAAAGCTCGACCTGCGCGAGCTACAGAAGTCGGGAAGGGTAGGTAGGATAGAGGTCGAGGCAAACTTGGAGGAAAAGGAGACCAAGGGCTCCATCGTCATCCCCAGCGGTCTGAGCCGAGCGTCAACCGCTCTGATCGCGGCCTCGATCGAGAGCATCGACAAGGTCGGTCCATACGCGGCAAACTTCAAGCTCGAGGGGATCGAGGACACACGGAAAACTAAGCGAGTGGAGATCGTTAAGAGGGCCAAGGAGATACTGCGTTCGTGGAGGTTCACCGACGTCCCAAGCCTCGAGGACGTCGAGGATCAGGTGGAAAAGGCGGCCATCACATACAAGGTTGGGGAGTTTGGGGCTGAGAAGCTTCCCGCCGGACCCGACGTTGCCAGCTCGGACTCCATCATAATCGTCGAGGGTAGGGCTGATGTGATAAAACTGCTAGAGGCTGGTATAAACAATGCGATAGCGCTCAACGGTGTCAGTGTGCCAAAGTCGATTGTCGAGCTCTGCAAGAAGAAGGAGGCGACGGCCCTACTCGATGGTGATCGAGGTGGAGAGTTCATCCTCAGGGAGCTGCTCAGGGAGGCCGACGTGAAATATGTCATCAGGGCTCCGAGGAATATGGAGGTAGAGGAGCTATCCCCCACAGCCATCAGAAAACTTCTGAAGGCTCCGATTCCAATCGATCGATTTCGTAAGAAGGCTGAGAAAAAGCCCGAGGAGCCCGAGAGGGATGAAAAGCTATGGGGAAGGTGCAAGGAGCTCCTGGAGGAACTCAAGGGAACACTGGAAGCGCGCGTACTGGATAAGGATTGCCAGCCCATATTCTCGTGTTCGGTGAGTGAGCTCGCGAAAACTCTACCGGATGTTAAGGGTGCCTATGCCGTAGTATTCGATGGGATCGTAACCCAGAGGATCGTTAACATTGCAAAGAAGGTAGGGATAAAATACGTTTGCGGAGCCCGGGCAAAGATCGAGAAGAAGGCTCCAAGTGTGCGAGTGATGCTACCGGAGGAGTTGTAGCACCTATCCCAAGGCCTCGAAGCACCGATCCACCAAAGGTAGAACCTGATTGTTGACGTAGTAATCGAGGTCTATCTGATCACGGGAGGCTAGAGCGTAGGGCATCGCTCTCTCATATAGCTTGCCCTCCCCCCGTGTCACAACAAAACCTATCTTATCACCAGCCTCCAATTTCCCTCCGGCATCAAACAACCTCTTAGCCGCCGCTACGTGAGGGGCTCGAGCCTTGTATTCCGCTATCGGCTTCGTTAAGGTTTTCCAGATAATGAATTTGTCATACGGGACCCGCTTGGATCTGATTCGCTCGATGATTTTCTCAACGTAAGATCTTGCCTTCTCGATCGATCTTTCCTTCAGTAGGATCCGGATGATCTCCTCCTCTGCCTCCCTCGCCACCATAGCCCAGTCACCACGGATGCTCTCGAATCCGACGATGTCGATCTCCCCGCTGGGTTCCAAACCAGCGTACTTCTTCTTAGCCTTGGTAAAGAGTACGTAGTCGTAGAACTTGTGCGGCTGGATACGCAAACCGATCTCCCTTTCTATCAGACTTTGGAATTCCTCGATCTTTTCTGGTTCGTTTCGAACCATCAAACCGTCGGTATCGGCGTACAGCACCCCAAGCCCGATTCTTTTTGCCTCGCTGATGGCTCTCTCTATCGTCTCCCTGCCTAGGGCAGCTGTGGCTTCAGCGACCTCCCTCGCGTACCACCTAGCCCCTACCCAGCCCATGTAGCCGTAAGTGGCATTGGTAACTATCTTGATTGCCTTTTGCCGCTGATCGAGAAGCATATACATCTCAGAGTCGGGAGGTAGTTTCTTCATCCTCGTCTTAATTGCGCGTCTGAGCTCGATCAGTCTCGCGAGGAGCTTCTTGTAGAAGCCCTCGGGCGACTTGAAGAAACGCTGATTCAGCTCTGCCACCAGGTTGACCTGATCCTCAGGGACCCGGGCATCGGAGGGCACAAGCGTATCCGGTGAAATGTTGTACTTGATCATGAGGCTGGGATACATCGAGGAGAAGTCCATGATCGCAATGTCCCGATGCACGCCAGGCTTGGGTGCCAAAACCAAAGCCCCCTTGTAAGGGGGCAAGAATGGGCGCTTCATCCGCTTTGGTATGAGCTCGTTCTCCATGTGGGCGTGCCTCATCAGGTTGCGCTCAACCCTGAAGCCCACGGCAGCAGCCACGACCTGATCGAGGGGTAGGCCAACCACCCAAGACAGCTGGATGAAGAATGGGAGGAGCTTGAGGGAGAGTTCGTGGATTAGCTCCACCTTATGACGGCTGAAACGTAGCAGCTCCTCTCTATTTTCCCTCCAAAGGCGGGGGACATCTATCGAGCTAACCTGGGCGACATCTCTGGCTCGATCCAAACCGTAAAACGATGCCACATGGATGAGGTCCTTGAGCTTTATGTCCGGTGCCCGTTCCGCATAGTTCAGAAGATCCACGTTTGCGCGGCCGGCTATCGAAATGTGCCCATACACACTTCGGTGGGGCTTTGATCTATCCCGTCCGATAGGGATCTTCATGCCATTTGCCGATGCCCGATCCAGCAAGACCTTCCAATCGAAGAAATTTGACCCATGGCCCACAACGATGTCGGGATCCTCTTCCATGACAAAGGTAGCGAACTTGGCGATTGCGCCGTGATCATCCCCATCTTCTGCCATAAACTGTGCTGTGCCTCCCTCCTCCGTTTTAGCTGAGATCACCGCTACGAAGGCTTCCTTGGAGCTAACACCCATGGGGGCATAGTATTCGATGGCGAAGGACAGCGTCCTCAGCTGGGGGATTTCGACCCTCTCGGTTCTAATCGGTCTTTCAAGAGCCTCGTAAACAGCACCTACGGCGTATCCCCACCTATTTTCGACCTCCTTTGCGTCTATGGTGTGCCAGGTGCAGGGTAGAACGTCGTTGTCAATCAGGTACCTCGTTGTGTAGCGAATGTCATCTTCGATAACCCGTTTTACCCCTTTTGTTTTGCGAAGCCGGCGAGCTATGGATTGCAAGAACTTGTGGTTGCTGCATGTAACTCGAATTACCTCCGTTGGTTTTCCGAAGAGCTTCTTCTCCTGGGTCTCCAGGCTCAGAACCTCGCTTCCTGCCCTCGATTTGAGATGATTTATCAACTCCCCGGATTCTGCACCAGGCTCGGGGATCAGAAAGAAATACTGGTGGAAGCCTTGGTCGAGGACGACTACCCTTCTCCCCTCACCATCGATCCCCCACAATCGAACCTCATCTTCGGAGATGCTGTACGTGAAGTCGAGGGGCCAGAGATCTATTTCCAATCCAATTCAATAATTCGAACTAAAACTAAAGGTTAGCAACCATCACGACCGCGTCCTCCCCATCGGGATAATAAGAGGGGATGATCCGATGGCGGATGAAGCCAAGCTTAAGGTAAAGCTCTTGGGCCATCACATTGCTTATTCGAACTTCTAACTGTGCTTTTCCAGCCTTTCTTGCCCTGAAGTGTTGAATCAACCTCTCGGTCAATTTTTCCCCAACTCCCCTCCCCCTAAACATTGGGTGCACAGCCAGAGTTACGATGTGCCCCCCATGCCTCTTTACCAATCTCCCTGCGATGTACCCGATCACATCGCTGTTCGAGACCGCAACAAAAAACGAGTCCGGGCTGGATAGAAGGAGGTCTCTGAGAAGGGTGGGAGTGTAGGGATGACTAAATGAAAGCCTCTCGATCTCGCATACGGCTCCAAGGTCTCTGATTCTTCCCCTTCGGATCCGGATGTCCCGCACCATATGGTGTACGCGCGATCG
This sequence comes from Bathyarchaeia archaeon, assembly GCA_046760555.1. GTDB lineage: Archaea > Thermoproteota > Bathyarchaeia > JBHIEI01 > JBHIEI01 > JBHIEI01. Next base: position 10,433 of record JBHIEI010000004.1, on the reverse strand, counting down.
AATATGGCATTTGAGGCTGCTGAAGCGTGATTCGAAAAGGGATCTCTGATCTTGAAGTCAGACTTCGCTTTCTTTAACTCCTGCTAATGGGAGGCGAGGAGGAGTGAGGACCCCAAACACCATTCCTGAGAAAGGATCATCGCGTTCTTCGTCCCATTAGTGTAGGATCACTGGGATTATGAACTCGGAGACAAACGCAAGTAAAACCGCTCCCAATATCAGATCTCGACCCATGAGGCGATCGAGTCTAGAGGTCCACAGAATGGAGCCGACGATTGCCATCACAACGTAGAAGAGACGGGCTATGTTCATGGCCGAGTTCGCTACCACCTGGAGAAACGTCTCGATCACACTGGTGACTTTCTGGATGACGTCCTCGACATCACTGGTGTCGTGGGGTTGTAAGGTCGCCGAAGAGTACGCTGGCGTGAGCATCGCCAGAAATAGTAGCCCGATCGGTAGTGCTAGAAGGTAGTGGAATCCTTTTACCGCAACCCCCAGCAAACCTTTTTGGAGGGTATTATTTAAGCACCTTTCCCTATAACGGGTGTAACTTGAGCCCCATTCTGCCGTTCATCGTTTTCCTTCTGTCCTTCTGGGCAGTTGTATACCTGATCGGGAGATATCGCCAGCTGGGCAAGTATGGCGTGGAGGTCAAACCCCTTTTCATAAACCTCAAGTCGGATCGCATCGCATCGGTTTTCCGGAGAGTGAAGGGTGGTAAGGTGGGAAAGGTGATCGGCGACATCGGGATCGCCATAGGTGCTGGCCTACTGTTTTTCGCTTGTTACATATTCATCTCGAACCTTGGACAGGTTTTCTTTCGGACGGAAGCGGTCGTATCAGTTGTCCCCCCCATTCCTGGGGTGACCATAGACTGGCCCCAGCTACCCTATTTTGTGATATCCGCGGCCATCGTGCTAATCTCCCATGAGTTTGCCCATGGGTACATGGCGGCTGCTGAGGGGATCCCGGTCAAAGCAGCGGGCATATTTCTCGCTTTTGTCATCCCCGGTGGGTACATAGAGCCCTCCGAAGAGCACTTTAAGCAGAGTTCCCTATCTTCTAAACTCAGAGTTTTATCGATGGGATCGACCGCGAACCTCGCAGTAGCCCTGCTGATCATCATCCTGGTACCCGCGTTATTCTCACCGACCCCCACGGGCGTTCAGGTCGTGAGAGTGGTAAGGGATGAGATCGTGGGTAAGCTTGCTGAAAACTGCGTGATCTACTCGATAAACTCCAGTCCCATAAACAGCGTCAGGCAGTTATCCGAGTTCATGAGCGAAGTGCACCCCGGAGAAACTCTCGTTCTTGAAACAAGCAGGGGCGAGGTGATCCTGTCCGCCGGAAGCCAAAACGGTAGGGCAGTGATAGGCATCCGTCCGAGGAACTACTTCCCACTACGGGGTGGGCTGGCTGGAGAGGAGGTGTCGATCGGTCTACTGGCAACACTCGATTGGGCGCACATGCTCTCCCTGGGTGTCGGTGTGGTCAACATGTTACCCATATACCTGCTAGACGGGGGAGGGATGCTGCAGGCCGTAGCCGACAGATACTGGCCGAAGAGGAGCCGGTTGATAGTTATTGCTTCGAGCGTCTTCTTCGTGACGCTTCTCCTCCTATCCATGCTGGTGGGGCTAGGGGTATTGCGATGAGATCGATCGAGGAGAAACGGTGCTCGATGTGTGGAAAAAGAGCCACGTACATGCAAGTGTCCTCCGGAACTCGGTTTTGCCGAGGTTGTTTCATTCAGTGGATTGAGGCGAAGGTGAGGAGGACGATCGCCAAGTACGGCATGCTTGACCCGGACGATAAAATCGCCATAGCGATTTCTGGGGGGAAGGATAGCCTCGCCCTGTCGTCGATTCTGAGCCGCATCGAGGAGGGATATCCCCGAAGCGAGCTGGTGGGAATAACCATTGACGAGGGGATAGGAGGATATCGGGTTGAGGCAGTAGAGATCGCATCAGAGTTCTGTCGCAAAATCGGGATCGAGTTCACAACTCGCTCCTTTAAAGAGCTCTACGGCTACGATCTGGACGAGATAGTCAGGGCCAAGGGAGACGAGCTCTCTCCCTGCTCTTACTGCGGCGTACTCAGGCGAAAGGCATTAAACGTCTTAGCGAGGGAAATGGGGGCTGACAAACTGGCGACGGCCCACACGCTGGACGATGTGGTTCAAACCTTTCTGCTAAATGTCGTCCATGGCAATGTGGACAGGATCTCTCGTGTATCCCCCACTACAACGATCGATCACCCCAAATTTGTCAGAAGGATAAAACCCCTCTTCGAGACGCCGGAGAGAGAGCTGTCTCTGTACGCCCATCTTAAGTCGATACCTTTCCAGTCGTCGGTGTGCCCCTACGCGACCCTGTCCTTACGGGGTGACATCCGATCCCTCATGAACAGATTAGATACGAGGCATCCCGGTATCAAATTCAATCTCTTCCGCTCTTTTCTTAGAATTCAAGAAGGTCTGCCAAGGCAGACAGGGATCATTGGAAGCTGCAGGCTCTGCGGCGAACCTTCTACCAACGAATTATGTAACTCCTGCTCTCTACTGTCTCGAAAATAAAAGCCTGATCAAGGCGGCGTCTTTCTATCGCTTGTAATCCAGATGCCCAGGTTGCGCTCTTCGACCAGAATGGTCACCTCGATAGAGCCTCCGATATGGCGGGCTAAGTCGGATCTCACAACGATAGCCAGAGAGCCCAGGCTTGGACCCTAATGCATTCTCCAAAAGAGCGAACGTCCTGAAAGCGTGAAGCTTCCCCAACGTCTGCGCCCTCTCGTTTTCAGACATGCCACCAGAATCGCCGTTCCAGACCGAGAGATCATGGAGACCTCCACGCCATGCCTTCTCGACTATCTGAAAATTTAATTGATCCATTTACTCCAAGAGGATGGTGCGGCGGTCTAGGCGGGAGGCTAGGGCTCTCCTGTATCGCAAATGCTCTCTATGGCGGGCTGAATGCCAGCATGAGGTAGCCGACCTATCCCTTAGGCCGGCACACTTAACTGTGAGGGTGCGCCTCAAAGGACCAACGGAGACGTCTATCTCTCGTAGGGGAGAAACGGCGTTCCTCACCGAGGGGAACGGGCCAGGCCCGGGAGGGAGCAGCCTTACTTCGGACGCTGGATCGCTTTGAGTCTCCGCATTCGAGGGCGTGTGCCACGCCCGGGGTAGCTAGGTTATCGAGTGCTGGGATCGCCGCACCACATGCCTGGAAGAGGGCTGATCGTAGCGCTGATGGGGTCAGGTGGGGTGTCCTCATAAATAGTCACGGACCTTTTTTCTATGGCCGGGGTGACCGAGCGGTTAAGGTGCGGGCCTGCTAAGCCAGGCGGATAGTCCGTGGGCCGTTGGCCCTCGTGGGTTCGAGTCCCACCCCCGGCGCTCGAAAGAAGGATAGGCTATCCTACTGATAAATAGCCCATCTGGGCGATTCAGGGGACCTTAGCTGAAGAAGCGGGAGCAACACTGTCGATGATGCTCAGAATCTGAGGCATGGATAGGCTGTACATCACCCACTTCCCTTCACGCCTCCTCTTGACGATGCCTTCACGCTCAAGGATGTTTAGGTGGTGCGAGGCGTTGGGCTGGGTGAGATCCAAGGCAACCATGATCTCGCATACACACATCTCCTTCGCGCCCAGCATTTTGAGGATCCTTAGCCGAGTCGAGTCGCCTAATGCCTTGAAGAACCTTTTCTTAGATCTGAAAGTCGCCTCATTACCTATACTCTTGGCAAGTCGCTTCAGCTCAGCTGTATACCCTTCGACATCCTCCGCCTTGCAGACTTCCGAGGAAATCAGACGGCGCAGCCTTGCCTTTACACGTTCGCTCATTAATAACATAATTAAATATGTTTCAAAGCATTAAAGCCGATTTACTGGCGGATAGTCGTCCCTATAGCGAGCCGGTCGCAATAGCGTCGCCATTGCAATTTTTGGGATTGGTTCGGTCAAGCCTTTGCCACCGTTATCGGTCCACTTATTGAGGTGCCTGTTCTGATAACCCTTGTAAATGTGGCGTTAAAGAAATGACTTTTTCATTCGCTATCCACAGCATGGACCATCTGAGCTACTGGACCCGCCTACGAAGAGGTTGTCCTCATAGAGCTTTTTCCAACAGGCTTGGCATACGTTGACGAAACCCAACTCCTTGTGGGTGACCCCGATCAGGGTGAGATCCTTTTCGTTTCTGCCACAGATGTCACATTTTCCCATCAGAGATACCTCTGAAGGAAAGCCAAATACTGTTGATAAGTTTGAGATGGTTTTTATTCTCACGAGGCAGACTCGGTCTGAGGACAATACCCGCATTTTGGGTCTATAGCAACTTCCCTTGTTATCATAAGGCTCTTGAGAGGAATAGCCCGATTATTGACCAAAGCCTCGAAGCATCTATCCATAAAAAGGTCTGCTAGTCGGTACCTTCTGATGGGAATCAATGGCCGCGATAATACGGTGACCACGTTCCGATGATGGCTAGGATTTTCGCTCAATACCCGAAATTTGGAAATACTTTCGAAATCAGCCGGCTTCTGCTACTGTCATCGGACTGGTGGTAAAGGTTCCAGTCCCGATAAGCCGGTCTCCGTATCACTCCGGCGAAGAATTTTTCTGTTCACGAGTAGAGGAATTTCAGAGCGGGTTGCGCGTGTATTTACCTGAGAGTAAAGCCTCTCGATGTTATCCCCGGAGCACACAAAACTGTTGATGAGGTCTCAAATGGTGACTCTTTTGATAAAGTATGTGCGCTCGGTGCCTTCGAGACGGGTGGGATACAAACCCTTCATCCTGATCATTTCCAGCAGGCGATAGAATTCACTGACGACTGTTAGAGGAAGACCTGTTTCCCGAGCTAGATCCTCAACCGTGTGGACACCGGGGAATTTCTCCCACGCAGCCACGATCAGTTTTAGCCTCTTTACGTTTATCCTTTCCTCCATCTCACTCATTGTCTAGTTACTCTCAGCATGCCTGGTTAAGGCTATTTGGTGTGACGTCCGATTCGTTCCTGAATGGGGGTCTAAATCTCTTCTATTGTCAGGGTTCCCTTCTTGTAGTCAAGCGTGGTTTTGAAGTTCTTTAGGAAGTTGATCCCAAGCAGCACATCCGCTCCACTCGGTTCCGGGAGGTCCCAGACGACCGCCTTGACGTTTTCTGCTTTTAGTCCCCCAAGTCTGACCTCCTTTAGCGTAACGACAGGAACCTCTATGATGTAGCTACCCGTGACTGTTAGTGCTCCCTCCCCTCCTAGCTGTGGTTGCAGGGGGTCATACAGGGTTGTGTAGCCCAGCTGGACAGCATCCTCCCTGGGAATCAAGGAGTACATCGAGCCCGTGTCCAGGACGGCCCGTAGCTCTCGGGTGGTTTTTTCACCGACGATGCGGACGAAAAGGGTTATGGGCGTCTCTAGGGGCAGCTCCACCCTCATCAGAACATCGCCACGTATCTCTGTCTAGGGACCGGCCCCGCACGGAATACACAGATGTCTTCTTCCTTTCGGATCTCGCTCATCAACTCTGACCGAAGAGCACGCTTGGAGATCACCTCGCCCTTCAGCGGCTGCCCGGACTCATCTCTCTCGGTCACTTTTACAGCGACCCATAGTCCCTCGTACCGCTTCATAATATCCCCTATAGATTCGACAATAGGCTTACTCAATTTGTCTATACTTTTGGAGAGTTACCTACTTAAAGAAGGGAACTCGGGCGGAAGTTAAGCTTCTTCTACGCTAGGATCGCTCTCTTTACCAGAGTCTTAGCGATCTGTACCTTGTACTTGTTCATGGAGAGAGGTACCGCTCCCTCGACCGCCGCCGATGCTGCGCTTTCGGCCACACTCGTGGTGATCGTCTTCCCTATGAGGGCTTCCTCTGCGGCCGTGGCTCTCAGTGGTGTTGGTGCAACGCTACCTATGGCAATCCTGGCGGAGCTGACCGCTCCGGTTGCAGGCGAGATGACGGCTGCAGCGCTCGCTAAGGCGAAGTCGAACGTCTTCCTTACGGCGGATTTAAGGAACGCCTGCTTGCTGTCGCCAGGAGCAGGCACCTGGATCTCTGTCAGTATCTCGCTAGGACCGAGGACGTGCCCAGGTTCGAGGTTCGAAAAGAATTCCTCGATTGGTATGGTCCGCTCGGTTGTCACTACGCTCGCGTTCAGTGCGACCAGGGCTGGTGCAGTGTCTGAGGGGCATACTCCGTAGCAGCCTTCCGGCCCTCCGAAGATGCTTAAGTAGCGGTTGTCTCCGGCTATACCGTAGCAGACAACCCCTCCCTTCCTCAGGCAGTGGAACGCGTTATAGTCTAGTCTGTAGTACCAGCATCTCAGGTGCTGGCAGAGGTTTCCTCCTATGGTGCCCATGTTCCTCAGTTCGGGTGATCCCACTGCGTGGGCCGCTTGCGCAAGCGCCTTGTACTTGTCAGCCACCGTACCGTTGGTGTAGATGTCGTAGAGCGTGGTTAGGGCTCCGATCTTCAGGACCCCTCCCTCTTCCTTGATGTAGTCGAGGTCCGGGATGGTCTTTATGTTCACCAAGGCCTCCGGTAACTCGGGGTACAGCCTAGCCTGTAACCCGGAGATCACATCTGTGCCACCAGCGATGACCCTGGCCTTCCCCTCATACTGCTGGAGTAGTGAGACCGCCTCGTCAAGCGTCTTCGCGTCGTGGTGATAGAATATCTTCATCTCACGTCACCTCTATCCCTTCCCCAGTGCCTCAAGCACCTTCTTTCGCGTGATCGGGTGGCTCTTGATCCACTTGCCAGTGGCGTTGTAAACGGCGGCGCAGATGGCTCCGTGGGGCGTCGCTACTGGTGGCTCGCCCAACCCCTTGCATCCGAAGGGCCCACACTTGTCGCCTGATTCCACTATGATGGATACGTTATCCTCGGGATCGGGGACATCGAGCTGGGTCGGGTGACTTTGCTCCCACATGCTGGTGAGGGTTGCTCCGGTCTCAGGGTCGAGAACCTGATCCATGGTGAACGCTTCGCCTATTCCTATCACGTTCCCTCCCTCTATCTGGCTCTCGCAGCCCTTCCGGAATATCGCTTGGCCTACGTCGTCGGCGCAGACTATGCGCAGCACCTCGACGTCTCCGGTCTCGGTGTCCACGGCTACTTCGGCAAACGTCGTAACCATGGTGTACACGTGGCACGGAGTGCCCGCTGGGTATTCGCCTATAGGCTCTAGTAGCTCAGACGGCCAGGTGTTGCCTCTACCTACGATGGGGCCCCAGTGTTTGGCGACGGCTTCAGCGTGTGTGACCGACTTCTCCGGATCTGCTTTTACGTAGATCTTCCCGTCCTTGGCTTCCAGCTCCTCGGTAGTTACTCCAAGCATATCGGCGGCCACCTCGAAGAGCTGCCGTTTGGCATCCCTGGCAGCCTCAACGCAGGCTGCTCCCGTGGTGATCGTCCTGGTGCTGCCTCCTTGACCTCCACCGTCCTGGCAGGTCGCTGTGTCTCCCTGTATCACTCTAACGTCATCAAAGTTCAATCCCAGTTCCTCGGCGACCATGATGGCGTGTGTGGTGGTCGTTCCACCTCCTGCCCTAGTTATGCCCGATAGTAACTCAGCTTTGCCGTCACCCGTGAGGTACACGACTGCGCTAACTGGCCTTGACATCCTTCCCTTGTTGCAGACGATGGCGTTGAAGCCTATGCCGTGTTTCCTCCCGTCGGGAAGTGTTCTGGCGCCCGGGGCGTGCCATTTATCCTTCCAGCCTATCTCCTCCGCGGCCTTCTCTATGCATTCGGCCATGGCGACGCTGGCGATGGGCTTCCCGGACTCCGCGTCTATTGCACCTTCCCTCTTCACGTTCTTCAGATAAACGTCCACGGGGTCCATGCCCAGCTTCTCAGCCAGCTGTTGGATGACTATATGCATGAGGAACGAGCCTGACGGCTCCCCCACGCATCGCCAGTAGGCGCCCATGGGCTTGTTGTTGACGACTCCGTAGCCCGTGAACTTCGCGTTGGGGCACTCGAACGTGATCCTGATCGGGGAGATGGTATCGCCCACCAACCCCGTGAGACCGCCGCTCCCTACGTCTGCCCAGAACGTACCTTCAATCGCCGTGAACGTCCCATCCGCTTTGGCACCTATCTTTAGTTTGCACTTGTTCGCGTACTGGTGTGTGGAGTTACAGTAGTGTTCGAGTCTGGTGGTTCTGAGTTGTACCGGCTTGCCGGCCTTTTTGGCTAGGAGCGCCGCTATGACTGTCCAATCGTTCCAGTGCAGGTCTCCATGGCCCGTACCCGTGCCGTGGGAGATGACTCTGACCTTGTTCTGGGGCATGTTTAGGGCGCTGGCTAGCGTTGCACGGTGGAGGAACACGTTTTGGGAGTTGGTCCAGACCCAAAGATGGTCTCCAACCCACATGGCCGTAGCTGTGCGGGTCTGTGACGGGTTGTGCTGGAAGTAGCCTGTCCAACCCACCTCGTCCTCGGCTATCTCGTCCGCCTCCGCGAAGCCCGCGTCCACGTCACCTCGTGTGATTTCCGTAGTCTTCACGACGTTAGAGTCGGGTAGGACCCCGGAAAGTGGGGCGTCTGGCTTCATGGCTTCATCCGGATCGATGACGGACGGAAGCTCCTCGTATTCGACCTTTATGAGCCCTAGGGCTTCCTCGGCTATGCTCGGGTCTGTGGCTGCGACCGCAGCCACTTCGTCCCCCCAGTGGAGCAATTCCTCCTTCATGGGTTTCACCAATCCAGCAGGGGCTGGTACTGGCCAGTCCTTGTAGGTGACCACTGCTTCCACGCCCTCGAGTGCTTCCGCCGCGCTCGTGTCTATGCTCTTGATCCTCGCATGAGCATACGGGGACAGGAGTATCCTTGCGTAGAGCTTTTCAGGCGGTCGGTGATCGTCTGCGAAGTCCCAAGTCCCTGTGACCACGTACTTACCCTGCTTATCGATCAGCTCGGGTTTTCCTACAACCTCATATTCGGCCATTTTCTCACTTCCCTACTGCTAGCACCGCCTCGACAGGCTTCCTTAGCTCACCACACGAACACTGATGCCCGGAGAGGGCCTCTTTAACCTCTTCTAATGTGGGACTTGGCTTCCTATCCAGCAACGCCTTAGCGGACATGATCGTTCCCGGGGTGCAGAAGCCGCACTGAAAGGCGTGACGCTCGAGGAAGGACTGTTGGAGCGGATGAAGTGTGATCTCGTCGGAGAGCCCTTCGATGGTTTCTATGTCCTTGCCCTCAGCCTCGACTGCGAGCATCAAACAGGAAAAAGCGGCTCTCCCGTCGACGATGACCGTACAGGCTCCGCAGGTTCCTCGTCCGCAACCAATCTTGGTACCTACGAGTCCTAGCTTTTCCCTAAGGGTCTCGGCTAGAGTCCAGTTGTTACCAACTCTGAGACTGTATTTCTCGCCGTTCACGGTCAGCGTTATCGGCTTAGAGTATTCAGGTGGTGCCGGTGGTGGGGGTTTTTCTACCTCTACTACCACTGGCGCTCGTGGTCTAAGTTCTTCGATTGCTACCGTTGCTACAGCGGCTGCAGCGGCACCCGCTACAGCTCCCTTCAAGAACTCTCTTCTTGTAATTCCTTCTGATGTCAAAACTATTATTTAATTCCTGTGTTTGATTAAAAAGATTCTTTATACAATGTAAAGTATTACATTTATTAGTAAAACTTCAAAAAGTTCTAAAATCAACTTTAATAAAGTTGCAAAACCGCTTTAGCATCTGACCATTTTGCACACCACTAGTACTCAACTCACCACCTACTCTTCGAGTCGCAAGTAAAAGCGAGTATGCACTATGATCTCGAGAAGGTTCTCTAGGACGCGAGACTTGGTCCAAAACGTGCCACGGTTCTAGCAAGGATAAGCTTCCAGTATAGTGCGACGAACTGATAAGGTACTTTATCGTTATTTTTTAGTATGTCTCGAACGAATCTCTTTGCCTTCGGACTGATATTTTCGCTACTGGGGGCGCTTGTCTTGACACAGCTTACCTGTCCAACATGTGACGGCACCGGATATATCAGTAATATCCCCAACCTAGAGAACCTTCGAATAGTAGGCTTCAACAACACGGTAGACTACGAATTACTCGGATGCGATTTATGGGCTGCGTATGACATAGTGATCAATGCGACGGTAGCGAACGATAGCCCTACCCCGATAGAGGGGCCTCTATTAGTTTCTATCCGAGATGCCACATTTGGCGAGTTGTATAGCGAGAAGACAGTATTCTTCGAGGTCCCCGCAAATGCAACGAATCACACCGTACGAGTTGAGGTGGATTTCAGTGTATACCTAGAAGGTCGACAGGGGCTACCTGTTTTAGAAATTGATGTTAGCTTGCCCGAGGGTGTGGAGATCCCTTGTCCAACCTGCGGCGGGAAAGGCAAGCTCCCCCTACTTTTATGGCTTCTCGTCTAGCCATCGACGTGGACACG
>JBHIEI010000003.1:0-51354 GCA_046760555.1 Bathyarchaeia archaeon | reverse complement strand
ATTGGGAGAGGCGTGAGATGAAGTATCCCCCCCTCCTTCTTTGATCCGAGAGCCGGAGTTAAAATAGGAACCAACTCAGTTATCGAATCAATTTTCGGTATCGTGGACTTCGCGGCGGTCTTGTCGATTCCACATCAAACTATCGGAGTGAGGACAGCTAGCGGATATCCTTTGGACACGTCGACCTTCAGGTTGTAAACCCCGAGGTCTGGGGACTTCCCATACAAGATCATCGTTTGATACTGCTTGAGAATGCTGAAATGAAGGTCAGAGATTGTACAAGCATCCTCTGTTAATCCCCTGCCAGTGAAACCGAAAAGGAAAGTTAAACCCTGAATTTCCTTCGTTTTGGCTACTATGAACTCCAGACCCCTTTTCGACTCTTCAGCTCCATAACGATACTCCATTCTGTCCAAGCCCACAAATATGAAGGCAGGTCCCATCCGGGTCGAGCTCCTCAAGAACCTATCCCAATCCTCAACCACACTTTCACCCTTCGCACCAATCAGCCAAGGCTCCTCCCTCTCCTCACTTGGGCGACCGCCGAGGGACATCAGCCTAATATGCTTTTTAACAGCACTCTTCCCGATGTACGGGAAGGCGTAGATCCTAAAACCTTGGATCCCAAATCTCAGCGTTGGTAAACAAAAGGCGCCTCGTTTTTGCTCCACGAAATTAAATATCGGTGGTAAAACTAGAGGTGTTGTTGCTGTTGGTGGGACATCAGGATCGACATCGAACAAAACGATAGATCCTCTTCTAAACCCCCCGCCCAGAATCCTATCAAGGGACGTATTACCGCTAGAGAACGTATCCTCGCTATCCGGGATCGGCTCAAATCTTCGCGGCTCCTTAGGGGGCTTCGCTTCGAACGGGAGGAAAACATGAAACCCCTTATGCAGCGTGAAAGGATGCGAGGGTCTCTGGATTACGGTCCCCCTCATCTTCTCGAAACTGAGTTCCCTAAGCGGTCTGCTATTCACTGTTGACTTCTTCAGTACGATCACGCCATCAGCTACGAATTCCTCCATACCCATGCCAATCCTCTTGCTTCCCATGGGGACCTCGTCGACCAGCAGCGTGGTGCATCCCTCCCCCCTCACGATGGTTCCCAGAAACATCCGCAGCAACACACGTGCCTCGATCTTCTTTTGGAGGGCAAGGGCGGTGAATGGATCGACGACCAATCGCTTAGCCCCCACCGCCGTGATCTCACCCAAAATCGTTTCTAGAACGGCGGATATCGCCTCCTCCCTGACGGGCACCATGTCGATGACCTTCACCCTCCCCTCGTCCTGGAGCCTCTCGAAGTCAAAGCCGGAATGAACTCGGGCGTTGTGAGTGAAGATCTCTTTGCCCTCGGCGAAGGTGACGTAGATGCCCTTCTCGCCGTATTTGGTCGCCCCATGACCTAGGAACTGGGTCGCGAGCGCTGTCTTGCCCGTGCCCGCGTTTCCAGCGATAAGAATCAGGCTACCCCTGGGGAAGCCTCCCTGCAACAAGAGATCTAAGCCCTCGATTCCCGTTGGAACGCGTTCTCCCCCTGGTTCCGGGGCGGACGTAGGGGTGTTAGGAGCTACTCCCATTTTCTCCTCTCGGAGAGAGCCTTCCTAATGATGGGTGCCCCTGCCCCGAACAGCCTCTCCAGAGCATAGTAGACCGCGTCGGGGTTCTCCTCGATCCTGCGTTTCGTGAGCGAGTATTTGTCCTCTAGGAGCCGTAGAATAGTTTTGCTGCCCGTCTCTCCGAATAGGGCCGAAAGAACCGTCTCAATGCGGGTAACCCTGTCCCGTGCCTCGGCCGACACCATCAGTGAGCCATAGGCCTCCCGGAACTCGTCTAGCGAGTGCCTTAGTCTGGCTAGGCCGCTCTGGGTTATCGAGTAGGCCTTCTCCTTTTTGCTTTTTTTCGGCTTCTCCCTCGCAATCAATCCCTCCTTTTCCAGCGAGTCTAGGGTGCCGTATACCATGGCAGGACTGAGCATGATCCCATACCTGTCATGTATGGAGCCGATGATCTCGTATCCAATCGATGACCTCTCGCTCAGTAACGATAGGATCACCAAGTCGCGGAAGCTCTTGACAAACCTCTCGAGTGGGGCTTTCAATGTGCCACTTTTGATAACTAATGTATCTTTACATAACTAGTATATTTTTAATTTTTGTAACTTTTTGTACTAAAAGATCTACTTTGATCCCCAGAAAACCACACGAGAGGGACCTTTTCCATCCACAGGGCTTTTCACAGCACCTGCTTTTTTTCACCAATCCTTGAACAAAACGCCCCTCCAAAAAGGCAGATTTCCCATCTTTTCTGTGCAAATTGGCGCAAGGAAGGCGCTAAACAAGTAATAACTCAACCCCCGTGGATTTGAGACCGGTATTTTGAGGTTATTTTTAAGAAAGGAGCCTAATTTAGGACTTTTGTTTAGGACGATAAGTAAGAACTTTGATTTCTGTTATTTTTTTTATAATATTTTTTGTTAATTTTTTTGCCAATTGGCTACGAGGTTCTCTATTAGGGCATTCCCCTCCATATCAAAGGAGAGGAGAAACAGCCTAGAGATAATAGAAGACATTCTCAATGTGGCTTCAGAGGGGGCCAACATCACGGAGATAGTCTATAAGGCTAACCTGAACTTCGTTCGGGCCAAGAGGTACATCAACTTCTTGTTGGAGGAGAAACTGCTAGCAAAGGTTGAGCAAGATGGCAACCATGTTTACAAAACCACCGTGAGAGGAACCGATTTTATAGACGGGTTCCAGGCGCTGAGAAGAATCGTTTAGATCTTTCTGATTATACTGGAAACATTCGCCCCATGAGAAGCGACAAACCTCAGATCAGGTTTTTAAAAACGGTAAAATATCCACTGGAAAGGTTCTTATGATTTGTTCTAACCTGTCGTTCAAATCCTTAAAAAGCAGCCCATCTAAGGAAAAAGCTGGCTTGAGATCGAGAATTTCGGGGGTCATCCGACCCCTGTCAAATGGTGAATGGCACAAAGCGGATGAAGTAGCAATTAGGGTAGGCCTATCCTACGAGGCAACCTTAAGGATTCTACGCTTCTTGGGGGAATTTGGCATTCTCGAGTTCAATAACAAGAACCGGCGGGCTCGAATAACCTCTAGTTTTAGAAAAGTTGTTTGCCCAAAGTCAGTACGATACGAGAGCGTATTGACTAGGGGGTGGCCACAGGAGCTACTCGAGGAGCTTAGGTTTAAGGAAGGCAGGGTTCTATTCAGGGACGAGCGTTTCTTTTTGGGTCATAAGTATATGCTAGATTACATGCACTCGACGTTCAAGAGAATCATGGGTCCCGCAGCCAAGGTACTGCTCTACAGGTACGGGGAAGCCTTTGGCTACTATTTGTCGAAGGGTTACAAGGAGAAATGGAACCTGAACCAGCTAGAACTTGTAGACTTCCTGTTCAAAACGTTTACCGTATGGGGATTCGGAAAATTTAGCGGCGTGGTTTACAATCCGAAACGTAAGTATCTGAAAGCTTCTGTTCAGGACTCTGTTGAGGTCGCTTCGATGAGTAAGGCTAACGCACCCTCTTGCTATTTTATATCTGGAATATTCGGTGGTGTGGGCAAGTTCCTGTTCGGAGAGAATACTATTTGTCACGAAAAACTCTGTGAGGGTGTTGGTGATGCAGCCTGTGAGTTTGAGGTTAAACCATACTTCAAAGTGAGGTGAGCAGAGTCCACATTCACGGTCAAGATACCGCTCAGAAGAGCGGCGAGTTAAAAGCGACGGGAAAGAAAAGCATCCTGGTCGTGGACGACGATAGAGCCATCCTCAAGACCTTCAGGGATGCCCTTCAATCAGAGGGCTATCGCGTTGACACGGCGGAGACGGGAAAGGAGGCGATCGAAAGATCTAAGGCCCGGTTCTACAACCTAGCCCTGATCGACATCCGGCTACCGGACATGGAGGGCACGGAGCTGCTGACCTCGATGAAGGAGACCACCCCAAAGATGGTCACGCTGATCGTGACCGGGTATCCATCACTGCAGAACGCTATCGAGGCCGTCAACAGGGGCGCTGACGGCTACGTGCTTAAGCCAATAAACATGGGCAAGCTTCTAGTCACGATCAGGGAGCACCTGAAGAAACAAGAGGAAGCGAAGAAGTACGGCGAGGAGAAGGTCAAGGAGTTCATCGAGACAAGGGTCAAGGAGCTGGGCTTTCCTTGATCGGCAGGCTAAGCGGAGAGGGAAGGCCTTGAATAAGTGATCTGAGGTTCGTTGCTCTTAATTAGTGAACGTTCCGCAAAGGTATGGTACGTTGGTTGATAGGGTTCCCACTGGGATTCACGGCTTAGATCCACTAATTGAGGGGGGCTTTCTCAGAGGCGATATCATCTTGTTGGCTGGTAATACCGGGACTGGTAAAACCATCTTCTGCACCCAGTATATCCACCACGGTGCCGCGGTCCATGGTGAAAAGGGGATCTACGCCTCCTTTGAGGAGGATGAGATGACCCTGAAGAGGGATATGGGGAGGTTGGGCTTCGACTTAGGGAAGCTGGAACATAAGGGCGCCTTAGAAATAATCGACCTCATCGAGCTCGAAGCCTTGAAAGACGTAGGGTTGCGTTCTAGCACCGAGTACCTCTTGGGGGAGGTAGACCGTATGAGAGCTAAGCGGTTCGTCATAGATTCCTTAACGGCCTTCCTGACGGCCTATCCTGTGAAGTTCGAGTATAGGACACTGATGCATCTGTTTACTCGGGCAATAAAGAAGCGGGGGTGCACGACCGTATTGACCTGTAGCTTACCCATCGGCTCCAGATCCCTTGGGCTCGGTATTGAAGAGTTTGTTGCCGACGCCGTCATAACACTTGAAAGCACGTTAGAAAGCCAAGAGCTAAAAACTAGACTTATGATCCACAAGATGCGAGGGACAAAACACAGTAAAAGGTATCATGAAGTCATGATAACGAGAAGGGGGATGGAAATAATCCCTTCCTCCTATGAACTTGAGCGATCGGCTCTTAGAGAGTAAAAGGGGAGATACGAGCAAGGTCGCTTCTGAAATTCTAACCGCTAGTTCTGACGCTTGTTTCACCTTACTTTTAAAGCGAACTCGAAGAGAACGAACGGGGAGGTGGGCGCGAACATGTGGCACCATCAGAGGGCAATTCGAAACCCAAGTGAACGCTCGACCAAGAATAGGATAGAGGGGATCACCGATCGTTTGGCACACGTCTACTCACAAGGAATTGCCCTTCTGCAGAAATGGGATCTCGAGGAAATGCTCAAAGAAGCCACTGAACTGACGGACCAGATCAGCAGCCTTGTCGAAGAAAATCTAGATCTCCTGACGAGCTCGGAGAGGACCGCTAGGGAACTGAGGAATTCGATGGGCATGTACGAATGCGTCATTAGGTGGATCCAGAGAAACCATAAACACATCGTGCAGTACCGAGCCCTAAAGACCGATCAGACAAACCCCTTGCCCTCCTCCCTTGTCGAGGATATCTCGGATCGCCTATCCTCAGATCTTAGGGAGCACCTAAAAACCCTCGTGAACTCGTTGGTGGCTTTCACGATAAATGTCTTCGAGATCGCCCTAGAGAAGGCGGTTAGAATCGAGGAGCTGGAGAGGATGGTAAAAATCTCCTATGAGAGGCAGAATTCGCTCGCGTCCCATCCCTTCCTGATATAGGTGGAGAGAATCGAGAGGATGCAAATTTGGAGAGTACCATAGGTACTTACCCAAATATAAGCAAGTCCAGCCCCATCTGGTAATGATCATCGATAAAGAGGAGAGGTTGCCCAGGGAGCTACTGGCCTTTCTCCATGATCCAAAAACCAGCCTTCTGATCAAGGGCGCACCCGGTACGGGTAAGACGATCTTGGCGCTGGAGCTTCTACGTCACTTCGCTCAGAAGGGTAACGCCATCTATCTGAGCACCAGGGTCTCCGCTGAGAAGCTCTACGGACAATATCCGTGGCTGAAGGATACCCTCCCCCAAGAGCGCATTATCGCCACGAAAAAGAAGAGAGCGGAGAAGATGGTCTATCCCACGCGGATCAAGCTCCTCGATTTGACCCTGAGCGGGGGAGCAGGCTTTATCAGAGACGTCTTTGAGCACGCGAAGGGGCTCGAGGAGCCACTCATCGTGGCGGACAGCTGGGACGGCATAGCCAAGGAGCTCAAGGAGAAGGTCAGGATAGGCATCGAGAAGGAGCTGGTTGCCGGCCTCGAGGATATGAACGGCAAAGTGATCTTCACAAGCGAGGAACCCGAGGAGACGACGCTCGACTACCTGGTGGACGGGGTCGTCACGCTCCACCGAGCGGAGATCGAGGGAAGGGAGATAAGGGAGATCGAGTTGAACAAGCTTCGTGGAGTCGAGAGAAAGCAGCATAAGTACCTCTTCACCCTGAGGGGCGGGAGGTACCGGTACTTCGAGCCCGCCCCCTTTGTCCCGCCTCCACTGGAAAAGAGGAGACTGGATCCGGTGTTCAAGGACAAGAACCCACAAACAGTTTCCACGTGCGTCGATGGGCTCGACGACCTGCTCGGCGGGGGATGGAGAAAGGGCAGCGTCAACCTGTTGGAGGTTAACCAGAACGTCGGAGTCGACTACTTCGGATTGATAGTTCCACAACTCATTTCTTCTGTGAACGGAGGTCGGGCAGTCTTGGTCTACCCACCCGGGGGGCAGAGCGGGTACGTGTTAGGTACCGCATTCATGTCTGGTTTCGTGAAACCGAAAAACCTTGACGAGAGGGTTCGTTTCGTACAGAGCAAGACATCACCTAGGCTGAGGGAGGTCCCCTACGTGGTTCACCTCGATATGAGCGATCCCGACCGATTTGAAAAAGAGGTCAGCAAGCTCGCACTTGAGCTCATAAGGAGCTCTAAGGACGGTGTTGGCATAATAGCCTTCGGTCTGGACATGCTCGAACGTGAACTTGGGCCCAAAGCGGCAATGGGATTTCTGAACAGGATATCACAGGCGGTGAAGGGCGGGCAATTGGTATTGCTGCTCGTTCTTTTCGAGGGACAGAAACTTCCCAGGGACGTAGCGCATCTCGCCGACACTTACTGGAAGATCGTGGAGAGGAACCGAGTGTGCCTTCTCTACGGCGTGGTCCCACCGACAGGTGCTTACGTTCTGAGAATCGGTTTTCCCGAGGGCTATCCCGAGACGAGGATCATTCCAATCGTCTAGGAAATGCGATGTGAGTGCAACGGCTGGCTCAATGGATCGACACAGGGTAAACAGCGAGTGCCTGATCAAGATCATCCGCTTCACGGAAAGCGATGCTGCGAGGATACATGCTCTGCTGGGCGGGGCTGAGATCTACAGACCGTGAGGGAGGAGTTTGAGGGTCGAAATGATACAACGCGAGCATCTTTTTGATGACGGACGGGCTCTAAGCTCAGGATCGCGACGACGTCATTATCCCCCGAAAGGTTAAGGCGGGAGAGAAAGCAACTATCAGATAGTACAAAGGCTACATGACTAACCTGAATAGATTAAGCTTTTTAATCAGCTCGCAAGAGAGGGAAAAACCATTGAAACCAACTTTATCGACGTAATTGGGTTACGAGAAGAGGCGTGGCATCCTGAAGCCGTTAAGGCGGCACGAAAAGATCGTAGGCTTACTGGTTATGGATTCCACCGAACTAGCCGGACACTTCGTTCCGTCAGTGAGAAACCTCGCCCAGCCCATCTCAACCGATGAGACGCGGCGATGGAGAAGAGAGGTATCCTAGTCGTAGACGACGACAAAACTATCCTTAAAACTTCAAGGATGCTCTTCAATCGAAGGGCTACGGCGGAGACGGAAAATAAGCCATAGAAAAAATCCGCAGCTAAATTCTATAACCTAGCCCCGGTCGACATCCGATTCCCGATATGATGGGCATAGAAACTGTTGGCGGAAGGAAACCACACCGAAAATGATCGAACTCATCATAACCGGCTACCCCTCGTTGCAGAACGCATCGAAGTCTCGACAAAGGCGCTAACGGCTACCTGCTCAAACCATCAAAGCAGATGAAGGGCCAAAGACCCGGAGTGCGCACTGCAGCTCCCATCATATGGGGTTGGCACGCAGAACGTGATCAAGGAGTTTAGTCCTGCTTCGTGATCCAAGCTTTTTGGCGACCTTCCCAGAGGTGTTGGTAATTTTTCAGGTGAGGTTAGAACGAATGGTTCTCTATGCTATAAAAGCAGATCTTCAACCTTTCAGCGATCAAGGTGCCTTTTAATAGGCGTAGGAATAGCCTAGAAATCATCGAGGACATACTTCGAGCCTCTTTAGGCGGTGCGAGGATTACGGAGATTGTCTACAAGACAAACATGAACTTTAAACGTACCAAAAGATACCTAGAGTTTCTCCTAGAAAATGGGCTCATCTCAGCCCAGACACCCACATCGAACGTGAAGGTCTACAAAACAACCGAGGAGGGGAAGGGCTTCCTTGAAACCTTCCCTGACCTGAAAAGGCTCCTAGGGAGCTTGCACACCACCAAGATACGGAGTGAATTGAAAAAAATCGCCTATCAACGATGATACGAGAAGCGAAATTGCCGGACTTTACTCTATTAATAATAAAAAATGTTATATTTTTGATGCTGCGAAGACCCCCTCAAAAGTTAAGCACGAAGGCAAGAAAACCCAAAAAGATATGAAAGACTTCAAGGATCTGGAGCGTGTAGTGGGGCCCAAGAGAAAATTGGGAGTCGATCTGATAGATGGTTTATTGTTGGATGGCTGCCCCACCCCCTCCAGCATACTCATTCTCGGTGTCGCTGGGACGGAAAAAGTCCTTCTATGCAAACAGCTGGTCTCCGCAGCCCTGCGTACAGGTCAGCGTGGGATCTACATGGCACTGGACGACTTCCCCGATAATATCCGAGAAGACATTTCCACACTAGTTAGTGGTGATGCTAGATCGTATGAAAAAAAGGGAAAGTTGACCTTCATCGATGCCTACTCACCCCAAATCGGGCAGAAAAGCGAGGAGAAATACTTCGAGGAACCCGCCAATCTTTCCAGTCTAAGCATAGCGGTATCGAAGGTGTTGGCTAGGGGTGGGGATGAGGGCGTATTTATTCTGGACTCACTCACCACTCTGATTGAAATTGGCGGCATTCGATCGGTCCTCGGGTTTCTTCGTACGTGCATCGGAAAACTCAAGCGCACAAAATTTCGCTGCTTTATTATACTGAACCCGGCCGCATTTCTACCGAACGAAATAGCAAAGGTGATGGAGCTCGTGGACGGCATCTTGGAAATGAAAATGGAGAAGAAGCCAACCGGGATCTCTTACTATCTTCGCGTCATGGAAATGAGGGGCGTTAAGCACGCGACAAACTGGGTGCCCTACAGGAAAGACCCGAAGTTGGGACTGATCAATGTAGAGGTGGAAGGCAAAGAAGTAGAGGAGTTCCTTTAAGACGCATTCTCATGTGACTTTTCGACGATTTTTCGGTCTTTACGGTTAAGATCTTCACGGATGCGACCTCACTTCGCTAAACAGTTATTTAGTGACTAAGGCATTTAGGTCCCTCGTCATCTCAACTCTCGAATCTGAGAATACTCTCTGAAGTCTTACATCTGTCTTCGATACCTGAACACCTTAGCATCATAGAGGACAATCGAGCTTTTCGTGAAGGATAGGGCGTTCTCCCAATTGGATTGACAGATCTCAAAAGCTATGAATAGTGCGGCTTTATCCAAACGATAGATATGGAGAGAGTAAAGACCGGCATCCCCGGGCTAGATGATCTCATGGAAGGCGGTCTACCGCGGGGATACTGCTACACGGTTGTGGGTGGACCCGGTTCGGGAAAGACGACCTTCTGCGTCCAGTTTCTCTATAATGGAGCGACCAAGTATGGGGAGAACGGCGTGTATCTGACCTTCGACGAGACTCCCGAATCCATAAAAACCAACGCGAAGCGCTTCGGCATGGACCTGGAGGCGCTAGAAAGGGATGGAAAGATCGCGATAATCGACGCCCATCCCATCAGGATGGGCTTGGGCAAGTACGTTATTCAGGCTCCGACAATGGGAGCACCGAGTTTCGGCATCGAGAACGTATTGAGTGTGCTCCATAAGGCTAGAAAAAGAATCAACGCGAAGCGGGTGGTGGTGGACTCCCTCACGTCGCTCATGATACAGTACAAGGACGCGTTCACGGTCAGAAGGGAAATCCTCACCCTGATGAAGTCTCTGTCCGAAACCGACGGTTGTACTTCGATCCTGTTAAGCGAGAGCCCCGAGGAAATGGCTACGCTGAGTCGATATCAGGTGGAAACCTTCCTCGCCCAGGGCGTGATCATCCTCCACAATCTCTTGATGGAGGATGTCAGAGTTCGAGCCATCGAGATCCGGAAGATCAGAGGCACGAAGCATAGCGAGCGGATGCACCCCTTCAGGATCACCGCTCAGGGGATAGTGGTTCTGCCCGAGGAGCGGGTGTATCGAGCAAAAGCTTTTTAGCACAATGCTCAACGGTTCAGCGAGGAACTGATATGAAGATCGACCGTGTGCCCTCGGGGCTTCCCGGCTTCGACGAGCTTGTCGGGGGAGGTCTCCCCAGGGGAGCGGTGGTTCTGCTGAGCGGGGGTCCGGGGAGTGGGAAGACACTGTTCTCGCTCCAATTTCTGTACAACGGGGCGAGACAACACGGAGAGCCAGGGGTCTACCTGGCTCTGGCCGAGTCCCCAGAACATGTTCGCCGTGATGCGTCAGCCCTTGGCTGGGACCTGAGTCCTCTTGAAGCGAAGGGAAAGTTCGCTCTGGTTGATGCCCGACCCTCACGGTTTGTCGAGGGGAAGGGAGCGGAGGTCGAGGGGGTCGAGACGTTCTCGTCGTGGATATGGACCCTCATCTCCAAGAATGTGGAGAGATTAAAGGCGCATCGGCTCGTGATAGACTCGGTCAACGTGGTTGCCGGGCAATTCCCTGAGGAGCTACAGGCGAGGCAGACAATCACGGGACTCGTTCAGCAACTGGAGAAACTCCCCGATTGTACGAGCCTGCTCATCTTCGAGCAGATCAAGGCGGAGAGAACAATGGAGGAGTTCCTCACCCACGGCGTGGTCATCCTACACTACGTCCCCATCAAGAACGGGATGATGAGGGCGATTCAGATCCTGAAGATGCGCAAGACGGAGCACAGCGAAAACTTTCATCCGTTCATCATCGATTCAAGGGGTATCAGGGTAGAGCCCAAGGAGACGAGCAGCTTCTTCTAGGGCCCCTCGCTAGGCATGGCCCTCGACCGAGAAAGGCGGATCAAGTACGTAAGACCACCGCCCCCCACGGTTTACCACCGCCCGGCTCCCCAAACTGAGCCCATCTCTGTTAGCCTCCTCTCCCGATTTCGGGGAGATTACTATCGATGTCCCCACTGCAAGAAGGTGGTCTCCAAAGCGAGGGTCAAGATCTCAGGATACGACTCCCAGCACTCGATGCGCAGCATACGCTGCCCCTATTGCGGGAGGACCATAACCAAGGCTCCTGGAGGAGGGGGACTTAAAGATGTGGCGACTGGTGCGGGTTACATCGCCGCTGGCGGGGTCCTCTCGTACCTTCTCTACCCCTTCATAAGCCTCTACGCCCTACAACTCGGAGGCTTCCTCTCCCTATACGGGACCGTAAAGATGCTCATCCGACCCGGACGTTGATCAGAGATCTGGACCTAATTGATTCCAGAGTAAAATCGATGAAGAGGAATCTGGGAACCGTCGAGTAGAGGTCCGGGGATTAAACGAACCTGCGATTAAATCGCTCAGGGGAGACCAATGTGCTATTCCCTTAACAGCCCACGCTCGGGATCTATGGTGTAAGGCACCCAACCCGTTCGGTATCTCGCCTTCATCTTCAAGATACGCATGAAGTAACGAATACCGGTTGGCTCTCCCCTCTTCGTCTCGATGACCCCGTCCACGATTCCCTGCACAGACGCTACGACGGTGTGGTGAAATACCTCAGGATTCAGATTGAGAAAAAAGTCGAACCTGGAAATTCTCGTCTTTCCGACGCAGGAACGGAGAAATCCTAGGGACACCTTCGCTCCATTCTCGTAAATGATCGTTGTGAGGGAATCCAATACAAACACCCCTTTCAGGCCTTTATGCTTGGTCAGGATCTCAGATATCGTTATCCCCATGGCTGTGAGATTTAAGGGGTCTTCGGAGTACTTTTCTGTACTCTTCACCCCTACCAGAGCTGAGTAACAGTCGACAAACATGAGTTTTCCCGTCTCTTCGTAGGATGTCACATCAATTCCCTGCCTTGACATGGATTTCCGCACGGTGTCGGGAAAGTCATCTAGCGTCACGTAGATTCCATGGTATCCCTTCGCTAGAGCGGCGTTGACTATCTGTTGGCAAAGCAATGATTTGCCAGTCCCTGCGGGTCCCAGAACAGCAACACTAGAGGGAGAGGGGTACTCATCTATCAGTAGGTCATCTATGAGATCGACCCCCAACCTCTCTCGATGCTTAACCTTAGCCTGGATCGCTAATTTGGCGCTGTGGGCTAACTGGGAAGCGACGGACCGCTGTATCTCCCGATCCTTAGCTTGATCGAAGGAATAGAGCCTGTGCTCTTTGAGTAGCCCCAGATCCACGAGATCTTCCACATCTCTCCGGATATCTTCTGGCTTTTCCTCGATCTTCTTTGCCAGCGCTTTCAGAGTACCCGAAATCCTCGGGTTTTTATGGAGAAGCATGAGGAGTTTGGCTTTGACCTCCGAATCCAACAGCTTATCCAGAATCTTGGGACTTTGCTTCACATCCTATTCAGGACGTATGAAACTTAAAGAATCCAAAGCAAAGTTGGCAATCCGAACCACTTCTCAGAGTAGGTAAAAATAGGCAATGGCTGGTCGCTGATCAGAAACGTGGGCTGGAAAATGATAAGAGCTAACAGGGTAACAAGAAGTTGAAGTATCGAACAAGAGATCCCCTAGATGACCCTCATCAAGGAAACCAAGGTAATCAGGCTCCTAGAGCACCTACTCGACGGGAAGATAAAGAGGATCGCTCCAACGTACGACCCATCTGTGGAGGGGATGTACCGATACTCGGATATCGACGCGATTCTGGAAAATCCGAGCGAGGAAACGAAAGAGATACTTAACGACCTCTTCGAGCAGGGGATACTCAAAAGGGAGTTTCACGATAAGCTTTTTCAATGCCCCGAGTGCGGTAGCCCTCACGTCAAGCCAAGTCCGTCCTGTCCCAACTGTAAAAGTCACAATCTATCGAAGAGCCAATTGATAGAGCACCTCACCGACGGTCACGTCGACCAGGAGGAGAACTTCAGGACAGAAAACGGACGCTTCGTCTGCCCGAAATGCGGGAGGGAACTGAAACAGATCGGGGTGGACTACCAGAGGCTTGGCCTCCTGTACAGGTGTCGAGACTGTGGCGAGATCTTCGGTCATCCAGATAGTGCTAAATCTCGTTGGCGTGAGCCAGTTAACGAGTGGCGTTGCATGAAATGCCATTCCACCTTCTCTAGAATGGAATTAAGGGAGGAAGATGCTTACGCCTACACGCTCGACGAGGCCGCAAGGGACAAACTCCTAATCGAGCTTCGTCCCAAGCGCCAGATCGAGGAATACCTGAAGGATCATGGATACGGCGTTTTACGATCGGGGAAAGTTCGCGGTGTGTCGGGCGTTGGACACGAGTTTGATCTCTTCGCCGAAAGGAAATCCGGCACGTTTCACCACAGAATAGCCATTGACATAGCCAGGGCTGAGAAGGAGGTGGGGCTCGAGGAGGTCTTTAAGCTATACACCAAAACGCGTGACGTTGGCGTTCACGAGGCCATCCTCATCGCGATCCCCAAGGCGATTAGAGACGCCCTGCTCTTTGCAAAGCGATACAAGCTAAAGATACTGGAGGCCCCCGATTTCGATCAGGCTCTTGGCGCGCTGAAGAGGGCCGAAGAGAGAAAGCTCATAAAACTGTGGAAAGGGAGGGGGAAACGTGTCTGAGAAATCTGAGCCAAACTTCCGAAACGAAGTCGCGAAGTTGTTTAGGATGCTCGGATACCAGGCCAAAAGCCCGGCGATAGTGAGGGGACGTTCCGGTGCGTATCATGAGGTGGACATCGTCGCCGAAAGCGGCGAAGATGTGCTCGAGCG
Source organism: Bathyarchaeia archaeon (assembly GCA_046760555.1). Taxonomy (GTDB): domain Archaea; phylum Thermoproteota; class Bathyarchaeia; order JBHIEI01; family JBHIEI01; genus JBHIEI01. The sequence continues at coordinate 37,216 of JBHIEI010000003.1, read as the reverse complement.
GCTCCTCGTAGTTAAGGCCAAGGATTACCATGAGGACCCCTTCCTCCGGTTGGACGAGGTTCTCGGATTCTGGGCGCAGGTTGAGGACGTCGGAGCTGACCGTGGGATAATTGTGACCACGTGCGGGATGGAGAAAAGCACGATAGAATTCGCAAGCTACTATGGGATAAGGATAATCGAAGGTAGGGACTTTGAGGAGTTAAGGTGGAAGGCAGTAAAACAGCAAACCGATCGCGCGTTGAGGGATCTGGGAGAGTCGCCTGCTCCAGGTAGCTAAAAAGAAGTCGGAGGAATCGGGCCCTCTTGAGCGATTAGACGATTAACGAGCCCTGATCTTCTCCGGAAGCCTTCCGAGCCTCTCCGACGGCGCCCACTTGAGTTTTCCCCTGAGTAGGTCCCAGTAGGTCTTAAGCCGGATACCGTCTAGGATGTAGCGGTACACGAGCACGTATATCGGGGTATACCAGAGCAACCCCCAGTCCTCACCGTCCATATGGATGGCGAGGGCGGAGAGGACGAACTCGATCGCCAGCACCGCTAGGAACGCGTAGAAAACCCCTAGGTAGAGCCCCGATGCCAGGTAGACAATCGCGAGTATCAGCGCGGTGAGCTCGGCGATGGGTAGGAAGAACATGCTCATGACGAGGTAAGGGAAGCCAATGGAGCTGAGCGTGCCGAAGCGCCACCAAGAAACCCTGTGCTTGAGCGTAGTCTGCAATGTTCCGCCGTACCACCTTCTCCGCTGGCGAATGAGGCCGCGCAAGCCCTCGGGCGCCTCGGTGTGTCCCACAGCGCTCGGCTCGTATCGCAAGGCATTCCTAGTCTTCGTCAGTTTCACGGTCGTATCCATGTCCTCGGTTACAGTCCCCCTGTCATATGCGCCAACCCGCTCATAGGCGCTCTTCCGGAAGGCGCTTATGGATCCCGGAGCCACTAGGATTGTGTTTAGTACGTCGAAGGCGCGACGCCGGAGGTTGATCCCACGTATGTACTCCAGCGCCTGTAGTTTGGTCAGGACGTTCACCCGGTTCCCGACCTTAACGTTTCCGGCGACCGCCACGACATCGGGATCGGAGAAATGTGGAGCGAGCTCGGCCACGGAACCGCGCTCGACCGCAACATCGGCATCGATGGTGACGATGACCTCTCCACGAGCGAAGAATAGCCCAGTGTTCAGAGCCGCGGCCTTTCCTCCATTTGGTCGATTTATCAATCGGACATCCCCCCTCTCCGCGAAGGGTGCGACCACCCGCTCGGTCCCGTCGGTGCTGCCGTCGTTCACCACGATGATCTCCTTGTCCGGATAGTTCACCTCCAGGAGCGACGTGATGGTGTCCTTGATGACCTTCTCCTCGTTGTACGCGGGAACAATAATAGAGACAGAGGGGGTGCTGCTGAACGGTTGCTCACGTCCTCGGTCAAGCCTTCCGTGATAGTAGCCTAGCGGTACGTAGGAGAGCTCGTTCAGGAAGGTGACGACCAGGAAGATCAGGAAGAAGTAGAAGAGGACGGTTCTGGATTTGATCCACAGGATGAGGATGTTCACATAGATGGTATACCAGGGAGTGGGGACGACCGGTCCACCATCCACAGGAACCATTGGGGGCGTGGTGGGCTCGGGGAGGAGAAGATAGGGGTATAGCGCGGAGTAGAGCGCGTAGAAAATCAGGCCGGTTAGTAGGAAGGAAAAAAGTAAGATCGTATATGCGACCCTTCTACTGCCTACCGTCTCCTTGGCTTCCAAAGATCGCCTCATAAGGTTACCTGAGACGATCCATTAATTATTTGGAATTCGCTTCTGACAAGTGTGTGCCGTGCTCCAGGCGGGTGGTTGTACCACCTTCCCAGGGCTAAGCAAGAAATAACTACCCGCTGACTAACTGTAGACAATAATGAAGCCACTCGACTTGATCTATTGGCTGAGGGCCGCCAGCGGAGTGCTCGTGGGGCTCTTCTGCGGGCTCTTCTTCTCCGGATCGCGGGGGTTTCTGTTCGGCGTAGCCTTCTATCCCTTCACCTACTATGTCGCGAGGCTCAAATGGCCAAGAATCAAGCCGAGGAGGGTTCTGTTAGCCGGAATCGGTGCCTACTTCTTCATGTGGTTGCTGGTCTGGACTCTCCTCCACACCCTCCTGGGTTAGATTCCTGCTCAGCAACCGCGTGTAATGGAACCACGCCGTGAAGTACCCTCTGTCAAAGGGCTTGAGCAGCTCGTTGCTCGCGATTTCCTGAAACTCCTCGCACATCCTCTCGAGCTCCTTGCTCTTCATGTTCTTGATGAAGGTGTATCTCTTCGCATCGCTCCCAAGGGCCGCCAACATACCTGCAAGGGCGAACCTATAGCCCTTATCCCATTCCGTTTCGCCCTTTCTCTGGATTTTCTCCTCCAGTAGCCTTCTGGCTTGGGCGTACTTCTTTTGGGAAATTAGGCTGAAGTACTCGGCGCTCGATCTCTCGATCCCCGGCAGGGTCGATTTATCCTTAACCCTCAAGGATGTCCTCAATCCCGTTCTCGGTTATATTAAACCTAGCCTCACGCTCAGGGAGATACGGGCTAGCCACGAGCCTCCCGATCCTCGCCTTTTTCGCTTTCCGTAGAAACACCCGGGTCGTGGTGGTGTGACCCACGATATGCCCCCCTATGGGGGTCACTATGTTCCCCATCCACACCACATCGGGTCTGGACATCACCTGATTGGTGACCACGGCGCTGAGGTTGAAGGTCCTCGCGATCCTCAGGAGCTTGTGCATGTGCCTGTTCAGTTTCTGCTGCCTCTCGGCCAGCATCTCGCGTCCGATGTAATCGCTCCTGAAATTGGAGGTCAGCGAATCCACGATCACCAGCTTGATGTCGTTCTCCTTGACCCACTTGTCCGCCTTCTCGAGCAGGATTACCTGATGATCGCTCGAGAACGCCTCCGCGTATATGATGTTTCGCAGCACATCCTCCAGTTTGAGACCGTATCGGCGTGCGATCTGGGCGATCCTCTCCAGTCTGAAGGACTGTTCCGTATCAATGTATAGGGCTCCACCGCCGAGCCCACCCTGCTCCACCGGAAGCTGGACGGAAACGCATAGTTGATGACACAGCTGTGAGTTATGCAACAACGTGGGCGATTCTCCGCCAATGAACGTATGCCCCTTCGGTACGACGAAGTCGTATACAAAATCATCGTGGTGCACATCACTAATTTCTGTGATCATGTCCCATGATAGCCCACGCAGTGTAGCAAGCTCCTTTAACGCTAACTCCAACTTTTCAATTCTGCGGTTAACCTCGTCGGTTAGGACAGACCGAATCATACCGATCCTTTCACGGCTCTTCGGCAGCCCTCGTGTAACGTGGTTACCAACTCCACTTTCGGAGGGACCCAATTTGGAGCTCAGAAAGGGCCTGAACGAAAAGGGGATGGTCCTATAGACCGCGGGGAGTGCCTCCGCTAGATCTCCCTGGAGCTCACCCTTGATCTTTCTCAGCCTCGTGAGCCCCTCCTCAAAGAACGAGATGATCTTTTCGAGGGTCCGTGAGGACATGAACGACTGCCTGCCGGCTATCCGGCTCCTCGTGAGTACGTGATAAAACGTCTTCGATTTATGGTCCCCGTGGTGCTTTCCGAGCCGACCGTGGCCACCACCTACGGTCTCCCGATAGACCCAGCGGACGTACTCGGAGATCCTCGAGGGGTGTCCGTAGGTACCTCCTCTGGTTCGGACGGAGTATTTAGAGAATCGGAGGGGCAGCGCTTGTACCTTTCTTCTGTCCTCGCCGACAACGAACAGCCGATAATAGGTGGTTCCTCGAACTTCCTTCACCGATCTGGTGACCTGTATGCCGAGTCTAAGTAGCAGATAGGAGAGCTCGACCGATAGGCGCTTACTTTTCGTGCACATCTCGATTGCGGAGGAGAGGCAACCGTCTCCCTCAAGGTATCCCGCTAGGAAGTGCCTTACGATCTCATCCGAAGTCCCGAGAATGATGTCCGGTACGAACTTATCAGAGGCAGAGCACCCACTGAGCTCACCCAGCCACTTCGCGGTGGCCCCTCTAAGAAGTACGCGGTATCCCCCGCGTCCCTTTCCTGTTGTGGGTCTATACCCGAACCTCCTCTCGATATACCCTCTGATCCAGCGTGCGATCTTCCTTCTGCCCGCGACGACGGAAAGGGGATTGGACGTGCCTTCGGCAACGAAAAAGCCTAGGAAATAGGCGTCATCTGGAGACAGATCGCTGTCGCGGATATGGATCTCTAATCTAGCTGGGAGCGCTATTGCATCGCCAGTTCTAAGATCTCCCGCGTTTATCCATCGCAGTCCGTCTTCCGTCAGTGTGAGAAGCCTGTGCGCCCTTGTCAATCTCATCCTTCTCCCACGCGTCGTCTTGATCTCTAGGAGCCTCCTTACACGCTCACGATAAAGATACGGTGCCTGAACCCTTTCAAAGAGCCCCTCACCAGCAAACGCCATCACCTCCAATGAAGGCGACGAAACGAGGAAACCCCCCTCATACGGAGTCTCACCGTTGCGTCTACGGAACCTCTCATAGACCTGCTCTATCGTATCGACGTGTGGGCTAGATGAGTTAAAGAAGAGTACGGGGGTGTCTCCCGAAACACACTTGCCTGATCCGAATTCACCATAGAACTCCGTGATGGACTGGGTCTCAACCCCCCCTCCCAGTATCTCGTCGAGTGCATGCGATCCTGTCGACAGGTGGAGGACGTCTCCCCTGATCCTCTGCAGCTCGTTGGCCCGGATGAATCCGACGCTCACCGAGGAGCGGGCCGCCTCGATGATCTTCTGGGCTGTCTTCTCGCCTATTCCAACCCCGATCAGATCCTTTGGCGTGGCTGTAGCAACCGTCTCAACGGTGTGAAAGCCCACCTCTCGAAGCTTCGCGGCGATGGCATCTCCCACCCCAGGCAGGTCCGAAATCGACTTATGCTTTCTTTTAACATCGACCAAAGTGGCTATCAAGTTAGGAAGTATTGTGTCTTTTAAAACAACTGTCTAAGAGAACTGGCAAAAAGCGGGGAGAGTTGAACGAAAGTATTAGGCCCCTCCCGGGATCCTGGGATATCCGGTCAGCGGAAACTCGTGTTCGCACCTGGGGCACTTCACCAACCTGCACTGAACGAGGGATGGGCAGGGGGCACAGATGGTGGCTCTGGCGTACGTTACGTCGAACTCGAAGCCGCATTTGGGGCAGACTATCAGTCTCCTCGTTCTCTTCCTCGCCATAGATCCACAAGAAACGAACTTCGAAGTAAAAATAGCTACGTTACTATCTCTCCCAGTCTCCCCCTCTCGAGCGCATCCTTCACCTCCAGTGCGATGCGCCTCCCCATGCTGATCGGGGTCCCATAGTATAGCTTGCTGTACTGGCTACCCACCCCGAGATATATGTTGGTTCCGCCCCCGATCCTGACCGCCACGTCGTAGGTAACATATTCCAGCTCGGACGTCGAATAGTCAACGAAGGTCGAGGTGGCTATTGTCTGAAGGCAAAAGGGTCCTATGATGCCAGGCGGGAAATACCGCTCCGCCGCCTCCACGAACTGGTCTCCCATCTTGAAAACCATGTTCAGTTGGGATTCTCTAATGGTTGCTGGTGTGTGGCCGACTATGAGGTAGGTTGGGGTGAGGTTGGCGGTCTCCTGCTGCTGAGACGGGATCCTCACAATGCCGTCCAGGTTCGTTTCCAGTCTCCTGTCGATCCCCAGAAACTCGGTGGTTTCGGTGATGGGCGAATGAAAGTAGTTGAAGTTAAAGACGGGACCCACCACATACTCCTCGATGCGCTGGAGTCTCAGATCTCCTTTTTCGATTATGCCCTGTTTGAGCAAGAGATCGACCTTCTCCCGGTATTCTTGGGGACTCGCACACGTGAAGAAGCCACGCTCCACCTTCTTCTTAGCGAGAGGTATCTTGACCATGACCAAACGATCGATCTCTTCGGGAGAGTTGAACTCCCTGGGTGTTGGAAGACCAGCCTTCTGACATAGCCAGTAGTAGTTCTTCTCATACCTCTCCCTGTCCTCGATGTGTAGAATTGAGCGTGTTCCGATCATTGGGACGCGGAATTCATTCTGCACCTTCTCCACCCCAGGGTAGACCACAAAGGAACGGTTCGGAACCCACACCACGTTGTTCTCGCGCAGCTTCTCCTGCACGTCCTCACCCATTATATCGGCAAAGCTCTCCAGCACGAGGATCTTGTCGATGAGCCTGCCATAGCGTTTGTAGGGCAACTCCCTGCCCTTTTGACACACCACAAAGGTGGCGAGACCCTCATCCTTAGCCCCGTCGATCACATCCAGTGCCGAGTGGCTCCCCAGGACGCCTATGTGAAGATTCGACATATCGTACGCTTGAACGATCTCAAGGATATCCTCACGCTCGATCACGCCTTCACCTCAGACGATGATCCTTTCACCCGCTGAGTTTTAATTCTTACCCCTCTGCTGACGCACGAACTTTCCGATCACCAAGGGCTCCTTCTTACAAATCTGTAAGACATGATCCGCATCCTCAGGGCCCACGAACAGACACATCCCGATCACCATATTGAAGGTGCAATACATCTCACCCGTCGAATCGACCGTCCACGATCAGTCCCAAGGCAAGGATGACCTTCCGAGCCAGGTCAACCGGTTGCATGAACGCTTCTGCTCTTCAAACCGACGATCACGTCACCTGATGAGCCAACCTCCTAACCACCATCTTCGCTCTGTTAACAACCTCCATCGAGAGGGCGGCTAGGTCGAACCCTTTCCCTCGGCCGCTCCTTTGATGACATCGGGCATGATCGCTCTCTCGCCCAAAAAACCACGATTCCGGCCTCTTCTGCCCCCTTTGATACACCCTTCATTATATCAGCGATCGGGTCTCTCCACAGCGAGGTATCGATCATCGCCACGGGCTCGGCTCCTAGGCATACGAGGTGTTCAGTTCATGGCCACGCAGTCGATGCCCACGGTGCCGTACCCGTCAAGCGGTCGGGCTATCAGAACCTTCGTCCCCCCCCACCCCACCGGAATGTGAGGCCAGGGCTCTGTTATCGGCGACATCGGTAGGAAGACGCGTACATCTTTTCTAGAATCGATCCTACGATCTTGTGAACCACCTTTGGGGCGCTGACGTCTACACCCGCTCTCTCGTACGTATAGCCCATTCCTCTAGCCTCATCCTAATCCCATCATCCGATAGCGCCAGGATCCTTGCCGCGAAAAGGGCAGCGTTAGCGGCGCTGTCGATCCCAACCGAGGCAACAGGGACGCCTTTCGGCATCTGCACGATCGATAGGAGGGAATCGAGACCACCCAGCTTCGTGCTGACTGGAACACCGATTACCGGTCGATCCGTTATCGAGGCAATGAACCCGGGTAGCTGAGCTGATAGACCAGCGATCGCTATGAAGATCCGAGAGGGTGTGGCTTCGACATACGCCTCGAGCTCCTTCGGGTTGCGGTGGGCGGATAGGACCCTCTCCTCGTGGGGTATCTTGAGCGCAGATAGAACCTCCTTGGCCCTTAGAGCCACAGGCCTATCGGACTCGCTCCCAAGAACTATCGATACCTGATTGACCTTCCCACTCATCGTTCACTCAGTTACAATCGGCTCACATCACTTATCCATTTAGTGGCTACGATTACTCGGTAACGACCGAATCAATCTGTGGAGAAGAAAAACGCTACGAGTGCTCCTTTATGTAGATCTCGACCGAATCGACGATCTCCACGGCCATTTTTCGGATCTCGCTTTCATCGCTCTTCTCCGGACGAAGCTCCTTGATAAAGGAAATCAGCTTCTTCACAAGGGTCTGTCTAATCTCTTGATACATCCCCCTCTAGTGTAATGTATTCCGATTATAGCTCTATCTACTCTCAAGGGTTCGGCTAACCTCGGCGGAGGCTTTCTCCACCGCTGAGACGAAGTCTGACTTAACGATGACAATGCTGTGCTCCAGGATCTTTAGCACCCGATCAACGTCCTCAACGTCGATAAACTGATTAACGCTGTCAGGATCGATCTCCACCAGGAGAAAGATCCAATCTCCCTTGGGGAGGAACCTTAGCCTCCTCCTTTCCACCGGCTCCATGGAGGCGGTGACCACTCTGCACTCAATGGTCCTGGCGACGTCTTCCAAATCGCTCACGAGTCCCTTGTCCTCGCCGAGACGCTCATACCACTGCATATACCTCGTGATCTCTTCAACGAGAAGATCCCTAGGGACCCTCACCCTGACGAAGGGGCTCAGGGTGATCGACCAAGCCCACAGACAACTCAGGTAGTTAAACTTCGACCATCGAAGACCGTATGCCATCGTTATCCTGTCAACCACATCGATGCTCTTTACATTCCGGACAGAACACAGGTGGTCACTGAATCGGATCAGCTCGGATTCAACCTTGTTCAGGTCATCCAACTTCAGATCTCTGAACCTCGATCGGTATTTCGTGAGAAACTCTCTTGCTTCGGGTTTTTCCCTTCTCCAGAAGGGCATCGGCAGCTACACCCTATCTGGCTTTCCCTTTTGATCTGACCGTCATCTCGGCGATCGTAGAATAGAAATCCTCTTTGACGATCTCCATCATTCGCTCGAGGGATCGCAGTGCATGTTTAACCTCAATTATTCGACGAAACTCCCTCGCAGGCCCCGCCCGCAGCCCCATCACGATGTGAATCCAATCGCCTTTAGGCAGGAACTCCAGTCCCTTTCTCTCCACGGGCGGCATGGACTCCGTGAGCATCCTGAGTTCGATGCTCTCTCCGACCGCACTGAGGTAGGGCATCAGCTCCTTATCTTGCTGGAATAACTGGCTCCACTTCATCTGAGCGGCCACTTCGTAGGGGTTGAGATCCCGAGGCATCTTGATGGCATCGAAGGTATGGAAGACGAATAGATCTCTTGACTGGCAGGTAATGTACCTAAAACTCGCGGTAGGGATCTCGAGAAGCATGGTGTCTCCGCTTATCGGCTTGAGTCTCCTTACATTTCTAAAAGAGCATACGAAATCGCTGAACCTGAGCAGGTCCGATGGAATCTCCCTTAGATCCGTGCTATCTCTAAGGTCAGGAAACCTGTCCCCGTACTTCTCCAGGAACTCGCTGACCTCCGACCTAATCCCTTCTGCGGGAGACATAGCGATCAAGCCTCGTAGGTGATTTTCCCGCGCCCCGGGATCCAGTCGATGGTCACGCCCACGAGTCCCTTCTCCCGTCTATAGGTGTACACGCCGCGCACCAAGTCTGCCAGCTCGGTCCTTCTATTCAGCAGCGTTTCGGTCCCGATGTCGCTCCTGTGGTAAACGTTCCAATTCAATAGTTTCACACTGGGCATGGACCGCTCAGCCATCTCCGACGCTTCTTGGATCGTCTCGGCGGCCGCGAATATCTCACAGATCCTAGATCCGCCCGTGATCATTCCCCCATCGGGCTGTAGGTCCAGCGACCCGTAAAACAGCTGGCAACCCCGGTTGACGACCGCCCCCTCATCGATTTGAGCGACGTGACCAGAAGCCATCTTTCGATTGGTGGGATACCCGATCGGGGCCACGCATTTTACAACCGTGGCAAGGTTCTGGAAACTGAGATCGATCTTATGGAGCTTCTCGTTAATGATCGCCTCGGAGACATCCACCATATCGGTATCCATGAGGGGCAGGACGTTCACCGCCTCGGGATCACCAAGCCTGGAGTAAAACTCGATTATGGTGGGTCCAAAGCCCGCTGTGAGCATCATCTGTCCGGCGATGATCCCCTTGTACCTGACCCCTGTATCCTTCTCCAGTGCCCGAACGACCTGGCGCACGATGTCTACGGAGGTGGCGTACTCCTCCTGCGTGATGAATGGGAGAACCCCATCCTTACCAGATATCGACCCCATCCCACCTGTCTCCGGGCCAATGTCCATCTCATGAGCGTTCTTGTTATCCTGGACCAGAGGCAGTGGCTTCACCGTCCTACCATCGGTGAACATCTGTAGGGTGTACTCGGGTCCCTCGACCCTCTCCTCGAGCAGAATCCTATCCTCGATATCCGTGTAACCCGCCATGAACACCTCGTCGATACGCCGCGTGTGCACAGACTTTACATGAGCCTTTTCCTCACCCAGGTAAGCCTGGATGTCGGCGATGACCTTGACCCCCTTTCCACCTGCCTGCCTAGCGGGCTTCAGGGCTAAGCTCTCCGCATACTCGGAGATGTAGGCTAGGGCGTCCTCAACATCGGTAAAGGCCCGAAATCGTAAACGACCAGGAATGTGGTGCCTCCACATCAGGCGACGCATGAATGCCTTGGACATCTCAACCTCGGCTGCAGCCCTCTTCGCCCCGACGCAGGCTATCCCCCTTCGTTCCAGCTCGTCCGCCACGCCCGCAAACAGCGGCTCCTCTGGGCCCACGAACGTGAAGTCAACCGAGTACTTCTCCGCTACATCCGCCACGAACATGGGATCCTTCGAGTTCCCTATCGCCATTTCCCCTCCACTCTCCCTGCAGAGGCGGTGTATGCCGGGGTTTCGCAGGGCCGAGGCGGCGAAGAGCCTAGGTTCATGCGTGCTTCGGAACAGGGCGTCGGCAATGGAGTGCTCCCGTGCCCCCTCGCCCACGAGTAATACCTTCATTCTCCGTTCAATAGATTTCGAATCAAATTCTAATCAACCTATGCACCGCGAGCCCGATCATCACGCCACAAAAGGCGACCATGGGTGACATCAGTAATTCTTGAATCGGCACCTGCACAAGTACGGAGGGTGACACGAAGTATAGATCTACCACCCGAGCAAGGCACAGGCCCATAAACACACCGGCAGAGAATTCCGTCATGCTGGGCCTTGGCCGTCGAACCGCGTACACGAGGATGGTGAACACGACCATGAGTGAGGCAGTGAGGGGAAGCACGGAGCCCGTCCCGACAAGGGCGGCTAGCCTGTCAGCCAAAAACGATAGCAGGGCGAACAGGATCATGTCGATGGAGACCGACCAGTAGTTAATGTCCTCAACGCGGAGGGTTGCCGCAAATTCAACCCCCTGACTTCGCGCGAGCCGAAGTACGAGGTAGATGAGGAGAAATCCGTACGCTAGGAAGAGCAATTCGAAGTAGGAAGACGCCTCCATAGCCTCTATCCCGGTCGAGGTGAGTATGGGAACAATGGCAACCGAAATCGTTGCGCCAAGATCCTTCGACGCCAACCCCAGGACGGCATTCGTCCCCCTCCCATTGATCAGGTAGTATCCGAGGAAGGTGGCCGAGGAGACGTGAACCATCAGGGCGGAAAATCGCTCGATCGCGATCCAGAGACTCGATAGGGTGACAGGGAAATCCACGGGTATTGCGGAAATGGCGGCTAGGGTGAATGCCTCTCCCGCCCCGAAACCCGTACCAAAGGCTAGCAAATCGCTCAGGCTACTGACACCCTTCAGGCTCGGATGATACCTCAGAAATAAATAGGCGGAAGCGACAAAGGTCGTTTCGATCAGCGTCGAGTACATGACAGACAACGGTGTCCCTGGGAGCATAAGTGCAGGAAACGCAGATTCAGCCACCAACCCAACACCGAACCTTGCGGACATCCCTGCAACCCAGGAGAGCCAGCCTAGGAAGTAGACATTCCTATCGGCTCTGAGCCTGCAAGCCATAGCCACCAGCGGAACCAATCCACCAAGCGAGTAAAGCAGGGAATTGACGTAGTACATGAGTCGATTGGTAATGCCGTACTGCTTTTGAAAATTTTCTAGCCTACCCCGTAGTTAGGAGTTCTTCCGCCAAAGCAACCTAAGCAGAGCCTCTCCCTCGGTATCCCGATCGCCTCAATGAGGCTCCTCAAGCTTAGCCAGCGGAAACTGTCAGCCCCGACCACCTTCGCCACCTCGTCCTCATCCAGATGGGCCGCTATCAGCTCATCCTTTGAGGGCACCTCAACGCCGAACGGGCACGGAGAAACGAGGCGTGGGCTGCCTATCCTCACATGAACCTCCTTGGCACCGATCCGGTTTCTTATCAGGTTCACGGTGTTCTTGGTGGTCGTCCCACGCACCACACTATCGTCGATCATGAGGATCCTCTTGCCACGAATCGATGGTCGAATGGGATTGAGCTTAAGCTGAACCCCCATTAGCCGCTCCAACTGGGTCGGCTTTATCGCGCTCCTCACCGCTCTGCCCGTCTGAACGAAGCCCATCTGGATCGGGATCTCGGTCTCATTAGAGTAGGCCATACCGAATGGAACGGCGGTTGCGGGTATCCCGATCACCGCATCGGCCTCCCTAACGCCGCTCTCAGTGGCGAGCCTCTTCCCCATTTCCATCCGGACCTCATACACGCTTCTCTCGTTGATGAACGAGTCGGGCCTCGCGAAGTACACGTATTCGAAGGCGCAATACATCGGTGTCGACCTAGAAATCTGCCTCCTCTCGATGTGATAGGGGGTGAAGAGATAGGATTCTCCAGGCTTCACATCCGCCTTATAGTCGGCCCCGATGATATCGAGTGCACAACTCTCGGAGGCGACGGCCCCGTAATCAAATCCGAAGCTCCCCACAACCAGGGGCCTCAACCCGGTTGGGTCCCTCCCGGCTATCATCTCTCCCTTCTCGGTTAGAGCCACGAAGCTGAAGGGACCCTTTACCGCCTCCGAAGCGGCGGCCACGGCCTCCAGGGGGTCGCTCGATGCTAGCTCGTGAGAGAGTAGCTCGGCGAAGACCTGGGCATCATTCCTTCCACGGAGTCGCCTCTCGGAGGCGAGTTCCTCTGGATTGAGCACAAGCCCGTTGTAGGCGAAGGCGAGTTTGAACGGCCTGTCCACCACTATCGGCTGAATAAGAGAGGCCTCCTTAGTCGGGGTTGGACCGACGTGACCGATCCCGGTCCAACCAGGTAGCCTCTCGATCACCTCTTCACTGAAGATGCGATCGACGTAACCAGATGACTTGTAAGCCGAGATTTTCCCGCTATACGTCGACTGCCCACTCGTTTCCTGTCCTCGATGCTGTAAGGCGAGCAGACCATAGTAGATGAAACGAGCTATCTTCCACGTATCCTCAAAGGCATGGATGCCTATCACTCCGCATCTCTCAAGTGGCTTCAATCTCCCAGTACCTCCTCTTCCTTCCCCGCATCTTTTCCGACATCTCCTGAGCCCGGGAGGTGAGGTACTCACCAGTCAGGCAGGCCAGGCACAGATCCCCTCGTGAAAGACCGATGGAATCGACTATCCCGTCGATCGTATTGTAAACGAGCGAATCCGCTCCGATGATCCTCGCTATCTCGTCGACCGGATGATTAGCCGCGATAAGTTCCGCATGAGTGGACATATCAATCCCGTAGAAGCAGGGACCGATGATGGGCGCACACGTGATCCTGACATGGACCTCCTTGGCTCCGGCCTTCTTGACCATCCTCACGATCCTTTTCGTAGTCGTTCCTCGTACGATGCTATCGTCGACCAAAACAACCCGCTTGTTTCCGATCACCGATCTCATCGGATTGATCTTCAGCTCAACCGCCCTGTCCCTCGCCGTTTGCCAGGGCATGATGAACGTTCTAAAGATGTACCTGTTCTTGATCAAACCCTCGACAGCGGGGATACCCGATTCCTCGGCGTAGCCAGCTGCAGCTGGTCGGGCGGTGTCGGGAACCGGCACAACTATGTCGGCCCGAGCGCCATCGAGCTTCGCAAGGTTCCTACCCAATTCGACCCTAGCGTCGTAGACACTACGACCGTTGACAACGGAATCCGGCCTGCTGAAGTAAACGTACTCGAACATACAGTGCCCCCTCCTCCTACAGGGTTTAACCAACTTGCTCTCCAACCCATCGTCGCGTAGCACCATCACCTCCCCTGGCTCCACATCTCGGACAAATGGGATCCCGTTGATGTCGAGGGCAACGCTCTCCGAGCCTAGCATCCGCATCCCCCCATTCGATCCAAAGCACAGCGGTCTAAAACCAAGGGGATCGCGGAAGGCCACAAGCTCTCCCTCACCCGTATGGCAAACCACAGAATACGCCCCCTCGAAGGCATCCATGCACCTCTTGATCCCATTGAAAATGTCGCCGTCCTTCCCGACCTCTTTCGAGATCATCTGTAGGATCACTTCGGCATCGCAAGTTGAGGACAAGCGTCTTCCCGACCTTTCCAGTTTCTTCCTCAACTCCACATAGTTCACCAAGTTCCCGTTGTGGCCGAGAACGATCCCGCTCCTTGGATCTTCGACGGCGAAGGGCTGGGAGTTGGCTGAAGAGGAGAGGCCTGTTGTCGAGTAGCGCACGTGGCCGATCCCAAGGCTACCCTTCATCGATGAGATTATCTCCCAGACGAACACGTCCCCGGCAAGGCCCATCCCCTTGTGTATGTGTATGCCGCTACTGTCCAGCACCGACATCCCGGCCGACTCCTGTCCCCGATGCTGTAGGGCGATAAGTCCGTAGTAAATCGCTCCGGCGACGTCGGTTCCCTTCGAGATCGCCCCTACGACGCCGCAAGCCTCCCTCTTAGGCACGCTTAACCCCCAACCTTTTAGGGATCGAGTCTCTCCACAATCGGCCCATCTCGACCAAGGGTAAACGTACGAGCACTTCCTCGGCGTTCCTCAGCAACAACTCACGCCTGTCCAAGGTTCTCCCGATCACTGAGGCTGGGACCCGGTTCCGTTGACAGGTCATCAGCACCTTGCCCACATGATGGGCAGAACACTCGAGAACAAACCTACCATAACTCTCCGAAAAGAGGACCTCGTCCGTGCGGATCCGAGACCTCGTCGGGACGTTACCGATGTCGACGTCGACACCAAGATCCCCCTTTATGGCCATGATGGCAAGGGCAGTAGCCAACCCACCCCTGGAGCAGTCATGAGCTGACCTCACGTATCCCCCATGGATCGATGCTAACACGCAGTTGATGGCCCTCTTTACGGACTCGGGATCAACTTCGGGAGGTGAACCTCCCCGTAGGTTGTGGATCACATGATAGTACTCTGAGCCCCCCATCTCGTCCCTCGTCTCCCCGATCACGACTATGCTACTTCCTACTTCCTTGAAGGCCAGGGTGGTTATCCAGTCGAGATTATCGATCAAACCAAGCATGAGTACAACGGGCGACGGGTTCACGGCAGCACCGGTGATCTCGTCCTCGTTGTAAAAGCTCACATTGCCACCCACCGAGGGGATGCCCAACGCACTGCACATATCCGCCATCCCTCTAACCGACTGAACGAACTGCCAAAAGATCTCGGGCCTCTCGGGGCTCCCGAAGTTGCAACAGTCTACCATGGCGATTGGAGAGGCACCGACAGCTGCGACATTGCTCGCCCCCTCGGCCACGGCTCCCGCTCCCCCGTTATAGGGATCCAGAAGGCAGTGTCTGCTATTACAATCCGCCTTAACGGCGATAGCCTTGTTGGGAGCCTGCAGGACCCTCAGGACCGCTGCGTCGGCGTCTCCTGGCTTGACTATCGTTCTGACTCCGACCTCGTGGTCATACTGCCGGTAAACCCATTCCTTCGAGGCGATATTGGGCGAGGCTATGAGCCTACAAAGGACTTGCCGGAGATCCTTCGGCATCCTCGGCTTAGGTATGGAGAGGAGTCCAGAAATATAGGAGGGAGGAATGGCCTTTCTCCTCAACATCGGGGGATCGGCCAAGATCCTAGATGGGATACGGGCAACGGTTCTTCCCCTCTCCCTCGCTACGACCTCCCCTGTGTCGGTAACTCTCCCAATAACAGCGAAGGGTAGACCATACTTCTCGAACACTTTGGTGACTTCCTCTAGGCCCTGAGGTTTGACCACTAATAGCATCCTCTCCTGAGACTCTGACAGCATGAGCTCAAAGGGATCCATCCCCTCCTCGCGAACCGGGATCTTCTCTAACGAAACATCGGCTCCGGTCCCTCCCCGGTTGGACATCTCAGAGGTGGCACAGGTGAGACCGCCGCCTCCAAGATCCTTGAGCCCTCGAACGTATCCGGTTTGGGTGGCCTCGAGTGTGGCATCTATCACCAGCTTCTTGGCGAATGGATCTCCGATCTGAACGGCTGGTCTGTCAGCCTCGGACTCCTCGGTCAATGTCTTTGAAGCAAAGGTGACCCCGTGGATGCCGTCCCTCCCCGTTAGACCACCCATGATGACCAGATAATCGCCAACATCCCTCATCTCGCTTGGGATTATGCGATCCCTCTTCACTATCCCGATGCACCCGACGTTGACCAGACAATTCTTTGCGAAGCTCTCGTCGAACTCCAACTCCCCGCCAACGGTGGGGATCCCGCAGCAGTTTCCATAGTCCGCTATCCCCCTCACGACGTATGTGAGGAGCCAATTGGTGTGGCTATCGCCGAGTTCGCCGAATCGAAGGGGGTCGATGAGGGCGATGGGCACCGCCCCCATGCACAGCACATCCCTAATGATCCCTCCGATTCCCGTTGCCGCTCCATTGTAGGGGTCGATGGCCGAGGGATGATTGTGGCTCTCGATCTTAAATACCACCGCAAGACCATCGCCTATATCGACGATCCCCGCATCCTGACCGGGTCCCACTATCACCCTTGGACCCTTGGTAGGAAGCAGCTTCAGGACGGGGCGGCTGCTCTTATAGGAGCAATGCTCACTCCACATCACATCGATCATCCCGATCTCAACCTCGTTTGGCTCCCTGCCGAGCATGCTCCTAGCCTTTCGGATCTCATCAGGACTCAGATCCACTTTGATCCCACTCACGACCGTCAACTCAAACCCCCAACCGACTGGATCAGCGACTCAAAAACGAGCCGCCCGTCCTCAGTTCCATATGGGCTGAGGACTCGCTCCGATGCCCTCTCTGGATGGGGCATCAATCCGACAACATTGCCCTCGGGGTTCGAGACGCCAGCCACATTGTCAACCGATCCGTTCGGATTTGCTCTGGGTGTCAGCTCTCCGTTGGGGTCAACATATTGGAATACGATCTGACCACGATCGTGTAGTCCCTTCAATGCATCTCTATCGATGAAATACATTCCCTCGTGGTGGGCTACTGGCATCTTGAGCAGAGCCCCTTTGTTCATTTTTTTGGTGAAAACCGTCTTGTTGTTGTTAACCCTGATCGTGACCCACCGGCAGACGAAAGAGAGGGTGTCGTTGGCGATCAACGCGCCAGGGAGCAACTCAGCCTCCACAAGAATCTGGAAGCCGTTGCAGATCCCCAAAATCGCCTTCCCCTCATCGGCTGCCAGCCTCACCTCCTCTACAGCAGGGCTGTGGGCGGCTATGACCCCGCTTCGGAGATAGTCGCCATAGGAGAAACCTCCAGGCAGGATTATCGCCAGGTAAGGATTATGACGGAAGTCCCGGTGCCAAACGAGATCGACGTCAAGGCCAGGGAAGAGGCGAAGGGCATGTACCGTATCCAGATCGCAGTTCGATGCGGGGAAGCGGATCACTGCGACCCTCATCGAGTCCTTCCTCCGCGTATCGTGAGGGTGTGAACAACGGGGTTGTAGATTCTGAGATCATTACAGAGCTTGAGAACCGTGCGCTTGGCTTGGTTCAGACTTCTAGCCTCAACATCGAAACGGATGTACTTACCAGTTCTGGTGCTCTTGATGGAATCATACCCCCCCTTTATCACGAGATCGCGATGAATAGTCTCCCCTTCGGGGTCCCTAGCGGCTGGTTTGTTCTCGATTATCGCCTCGATCAGATATCTCCCTGCGTTCAAGGAGCCTCCCTCCCGACGATTCTCCGGTAGGCCTCACGATAAACGCTCAGCACGTCATCGAGCGGCTTCCCGCTTCTGTACACATCCTTATCGAGGCGGCTCCCGGTATCCTTATCCCAGAGCCTCATCGAATCGAGAGCCAGTTCGTCCCCAATCACCAGGCGATCGTCTTCGTCCAATCCGAACTCAAGTTTAAAGTCAACAAGCCTGATTCCCAGATCGTCCAGATATTTCGACACCAATCCGTTTGTCCTTAGCGTGAGTTCTTTCATTGTCTCGACTTGCTCATCACTCGCGATCCCTAGGAGGGAGATGTGATCCTCCGTTAGGAGCGGATCGTGAAGCTCATCGCTCTTAAGGTAAAACTCGACGACGGGCTTACTCAGAGCCTCGCCGATCTTGAATAGGGTGGAAAAGCGCTTGGCAAAGTGACCGGCGGCCACGTTCCTACATACCACCTCCAAGGGGAGCATCCTGAGCTTCTTAACTACGATGCCATCAGGACCATCCCTGCGGATAAAGTGGGTTGGTAGCCCCGCACGATTGAGTAACTCGAAGAGTTTGCTGGAGATCGAGGCGTTTATGGCACCCTTCCCTTCGATGACGTCGTGCTTCTCACCATCGAGAGCCGTGATGTCGTTCTTGAACCTGAGGATAACGTTTGTCGGGCTTTTAGCTGGGCTCACGATCTTTGTTTTGCCCTCATAAGACCCTGCCGGCAACCCTCAAGAGATATACGGGCTCGATATAAAGCCTTTTTTATGACAAAATAATGATAACATTGGGATTATTTTGTCACTTTTATGACAGTACCGTATCTTACTCGAACTCCACAGTAGCGGGAGGTTTCGGTGTGACATCGTAGTATACGCGAGACACACCGTCGCACTCCCTCAGGATTCGATCTGCCACAGAGGTTAAGAGGCCCCAAGGTACCGGGGCAACGCTAGCCGTTAGGAAATCCTTGGTTTTGATAGCCCGAAGAGCCACAAGGAAACCCCCCTGCTCAACGGCTGTTCCCTTAACCTTGACCAAGAGTCTAGTATAATCTGGATTCTCTACGATCAGCCTTTCTCCAATGGCGACCAGCTCTGGGACGGTCATTCGACGGGCTTCCTCGCTCATCCCCAGATCCAGTAGAGCTATCCTACCGTACGCCCTCTCTTTCTCCCTGACTCCTGTCGCCGGGCTCTTCAGGGTCTGGACTTCAACCTCGTCCAGGCTCACGCCTGTGAGCTCGCTGGCCGATGCCGCTATGCGCGGCACGGCCGGGGCATCCACAGTCTCGTCCTCGAAAATGGCGGCGAGATACTGATCGGCCCTCTCTTCGGCTAATCCCTCTTCGGCGATGACCGTGGCCCCTTTCAGCACATCCAGCTTCCTAGGATAAACCCTGCCAACTACCCTTATGGAGAGGCCCGGACCCGGGAAGGGTTGCTTCTCCGCAACGGGAACGTCCAGGTATCTGGCCACCTCCCTCACCTGGTACTTGAAGAGTTTGACTAGAGGCTCTATAACGCGAAAGCCGTACCTCTCGACGGGATTGATGCCAATTTGCTCAAGTATGTTGTGCTGTGTCTTTATCCCACCCCTCGTCTCGATCAAATCGGCCGCTATGGTGCCCTGAACAAGGTGCTCGCAACCCTCCTCCCGGGCCACCTTCGATAGGGTCCTGTAGAAGGTTTCCCTGAATGCCTTCCTCTTGTCCTCCGCGTCCTCGAGATCCATCAAGCTCTCCATGAAGGTCTGTCTCGCATCCTCCAGTTTCACCGGAAGACCCATCGATGAAACCATCTGGAGGGTAGAATCCACCTCGTTGACCCTTCTAAAGTTGTCATCGATCAAAACACAGATGAGATTGTCGCCTACCGCCCGGTACGTTAGCGCGGCGCAAGTGGTGCTGTCCACACCTCCGGAAGTGGCAATCAGAGCCCTCTTATCACCCAGTGCCTCCTTTATTTTCTTGGTCTGCTCAGTAACGAAGGTCTCGACATCGAAACTATCGTCCATGTAGTAGGCTAAGTCAGAGCCTCTTTAAGCCTTCTCAAAACAAACTCCCTCCTCAGGGAGAGTAGAAATGGTGCGAGTCTGGGTCCGGAGGTCCTTCCCAATAAGACCAGGTATAAGGCCTCGAAGAGGGCTGCAGGTTCGAGCCCTATTCCATTCGCCACCTCAAAGATGAGATTCTGCAGCTCCTGCTCCTCCCATTCCTCCCTCTCTTGGAGCTCGGCGAGAATGACACGCAATCCTTCCTTCTTCTCATCGGAGAGTTCGCTCTTTATCTCCTCGGTGACCCTTTCAGGGATCTCGATCCTCATACTGATCGGAGCGTAGTGGGTCACCCAGTACTTGGCCCTCTCGATGGATCGTCGGATCTCATCCCTGGCGGATCGCGATAGCCTCTCTAATCCATACGTCTTACTCACCGAGGCAACGGCCTTTTCGAACACCGCCCTCTCTCCGAGTAGGGGGGTGATCTGAGATAGTATTGTGGCGAACCGATAGGGCAGACGGATCGGAGGATCCTTGCTCGCACCATCTGGCATGCATAGCGGATACAGGAGCTGAGCTCGTTTCAGTTCGGCTTCAGTGGCTCCCTCACCCCCATAGTATACCGCCTCGAATATCTCGAACTCATCGATCAGCTGCGGCAGTCTCTCGGGCTGAAAACTGATGTGTTTCCTCGGACTCTGCCGAAGAACGAGGAAGCGCAGAATCTCGGGTGGGGCTACGGAGAGCCACTCATCCCATGTGAAGGAAATCCCCCTGTGTGTCTTCATGGCTCTCTTCCCAAGCAAAAACCACTCGAAGGGCACCCTGTAGGGTCCCTTCCATCCGAAAACCCTCCTACAGATCTCCACTCCAGTATCGTAGGCCCCACCCCTTACGCAGTGATCCTTGCCAGCCGGCTCGCAGCTCACCCTAAAAAGAGCCCACTTCGCCGGCCAATCCACTCGCCATGTAAGCTTTGCCCTACCCTCGCTGATGGGCACCTTACCCTCTTCGCCACACGAGTGACAGGAGTAAGACACGGTATCCTCGTCCAGATCGAAGGAGGTCACCCTCGTCATCTTACCACATCCACCGCATATCACCTGACAAGGGATCTGGACCTTAACCCTCTCCCTGTACTGCTCTAGCTGATCGGGGGATAGCGTGGAACCTACTATGTCGATGAGGATCTGTCTGATGATCACGATATTCCGCAGCGCCTTTCTTACGAGATCCTGCATCTTTCCCGTTTGGTAGAGCTCGTGGGTCCACACTATCTTGGGCTTCAATCCGAACGGGCCGAGATTCTTGATGAAGAGGCTCCCGAAATGCAGAGCATAGCTCTCGCAGCATCCCTCAGGACAGGGAATCATGAACATGGGCATCCCCACGTACTTCGTGAAGTCCGAGGGGATGTACGATGGAAACCTCTTGATGGGATCCATGCTGTCGATGAAGAGCACGAAGCCGGTCTTACGATCCAGCGCCCTAAGTAGACGCTCGAACGCGCTGCAGTATATGAGTTCTCTCCCTATCCCGATATGGATGTAACCGCTGGGGGTTTTACCTGTGCTTAGGACGAGCCTCTCGTCACCACGTTTTTCCAGGTCACTGATGATTTTCTCGATCCAATGCATCAGATATCTAACCAAATCGATTTAATTGCCCGCTCCATCAGCACGCCTGATCTGGCTGGAGACAAAGATCCCTGATCACTGATCCCCATCTTTTACTTAGAAAAGACGATTAAAGAGACGAGGTCGTTCAAGGGAATTGATGACTGTTTAAGCAGCTTCGGCGACATCCATCCCACAGCATCAACACCATTATGGAATTTTGCTGTTTCTCGCAGCCTTTAGACCATTTATCGACGGAATAGGAAAATTTTTAAAATGATTCGTCGGCTATTCAATATCAATATCTATCGCATGGAGTGATCTGGTTTGGCGGGAAAGACCGGAGCCCTATCTCTGACCCTAGTTATAGGTCTCATCGTTGCTCTCCTGATCGGGGTGGCTATAGGATACGTTGCCAAGCCTACGCCGGCTCCCGCTCCTGCACCTACACCCACGCCGACGCCCACACCAACGCCCACACCTCCGCCACCCGTGACACTCAAGTTGGGGCACATCCTGCCACTTACAGGGCCCCTAGGCCCCTATGCAGAGGGCTTCGCCAATGGGGTTCGCCTGGCGGTGTGGGAGGTGAACCAGATTGGTGGAATAGGAGGTCGTCAGGTAGTCCTAATAGAGGAGGACACCCAGACGGATGCTGCAGCGGCAGCCAAGGCAGCTCGCAAGCTCGTTGATGTGGACGCTGTCCAAGTGATCATAGGGGCGTACTCAAGCGCCTGCACACTGGCCGCGGCCCCCATATGTGAGGAGAACCACGTCGTACAGATATCCCCCGCATCGACATCCCCTCTCGTTACCACAGCTGGCGAATATATCTATCGGGTGGTTCCCAGTGACGCTCTACAGGGCGAGGCACTCGTCGCTATTGCCTTAGAAAAGGGCTACAAGACAGCGGCCACGATCGTCATTGCCAACCCCTACGGCATCGGTATCGAGGAGGTGTTCACGGAGGGATTCGAGGCCGCGGGAGGGGAGGTGGTTCTATCCATTCGATACGAGCTTGGCCAAGCGACCTACAAAACCGAGTTGCAACAGATAAAGGACGCAGACCCGGATGTCATCATCGATGTCTCATACGCGGATGATGGGCAGATAATCTTCAGGGAGGCAGCGGAGTTGGACATCGATAAGCCCTGGATCGCTGCTGAGGGAATCGCGGATCCGGCGATCTTTGAGGCCCCCGGCGTTCCAGAAGCCATGGAAGGGTTTGTGGGAACGAAACCACTCTCGCCTGTCAACCCAGCCAGCTTGCACTTCGCCGCTCTTTACAGAGAGCGTTTCGGCGAGGATCCAGGAATTTATGCCGACTACGCCTACGACGCGGCGAAAATGGCCCTAATGGCTATGGCCTATTCGGGAGAATACGATGGTGAAGCGATAAAGAACGCCTTGGATTACGTCAGCCTGAGCTATAAGGGTACGACCGGGGACAAGACGTTCGATGAGAACGGGGATGTGGGGGGAGAATACAGCGTTTGGGTAGTTAGACAGGGAGAATTCGTCACCATTGGATCCTGGAGTCCTGCGCTGGGGCTGACACTCCAGGAGTAGCTAGGTTCTCGATTTCTCAGTCCCTCCTCCCCAAGTACAGCCGAGCTATCTCTCTGCTGTTCAATATTTCCTGCCCCGTCCCCTCGTAGACCATTTTCCCCATGACCAGGACATAGGCCATATCGGAGATCTGGAGGGATTTCTTGGCATTCTGCTCCACTAGCAGAAGGGAGGTCCCTCCCTCTCTTATCATCCTCACCTTGGAGAGGATCTTATCCACCAGTTTCGGGGCCAAACTCGCCGAAGGCTCATCGAGCAACAGGAGTTCGGGTTCAGCAACGAGGGCTCTGGCAATGGCGAGCATCTGCCTTTCCCCACCACTTAGGCTTCTCGCTCTCTTTCTCCTCTTCTTCCGCAGGATCGGAAATACGCTGAAGACCTCCCTTAACTCCTCACGGAAGTCGTCGGCACCGATCCCATACGCCCCCATTTCGAGGTTCTCTTCTACGGTGAGTGTCGGGAAAACATTTTCGATTTGTGGCACGTAACCCATTCCTCTCTGTGCCACCTCATCGGCCCTTAATCCGGTGATATCTTCGTTTTTGAAGAATACCTTTCCTCTGAACGGCTTTATGAGCCCAAAAATGGTCTTCAGCAAAGTGCTTTTTCCCGATCCATTTGGTCCGATTATCGTGACGATTTGGCTGTCATCCACACCGATTGATACACCCTGAACTACCGCCATTTTCTCATAGCCCGATACAACTTCTTCGGCGTGTAAGAGCAACTGTGCACCTACCTCTAACTAGCCTCCTAAGTATGCCTCGATCACGTTTTCGTCCTTCTGAATTTCCTCCGGGCTACCCTCAGCCACCACCTGTCCCTTGTTCATTACAAAAATACTGTCACAGAAATTCATCACAACGTCCATGTTGTGCTCCACGATCAGAAAAGTCATGCCCTCCACCCTTCTAAGATCCTCGATCCTATCACAGATCCTCAGGGCAAGCGTGGGATTCACCCCCGCTATGGGCTCGTCTAGGAGGATCATTTTAGGATCCGTCATGAGGACCCTCCCCAATTCGAGGAGCTTCTGCTGACCACCCGACAGGTTGCCGGCGTATTCGTTTTTCAAGTGATCCAGCTCCAGAAAGCCCAATAGTTCCATCGCCTTCTCCCTTGACCGAACCTCCTGGTCCATAACCCTTCCCCACCTGAGAAAGGTGGAAATCAGACTTTCACCCACCTGTCCCTTGGGGGCTACCAACATGTTTTCGAGGACCGTCATCTTCGGAAAGATCCTTGTTATCTGGAAGGTCCTTGCTAGCCCCCTCAAAGCCGTCTCATGGGGGCTCAAACCATTCAGACTCTCACCGAAGAACCGAACCTCCCCCCTGTCGAGGGGGTAGAGACCCGTCACCACGTTGATGAACGTCGTCTTACCAGAGCCATTCGGGCCGATCAGCCCTGCGATCGCCCGTCTCCGCACCCTGAGGGAAGCCCCGTCGAGTGCCCTGACTCCTCCAAAGCTCTTGTACACCCCATCTATCTCTAAAGCATCCATTCCTCCTCACCTCTTAACCAGGGATCTCACTTTCCTCTCTTCAAGCACCCCCTCCGGCCTGTAGATCATGAACAGGATCAACAGTAAACCTATGACTATAAGCCTTACGTTGGCTGGATCGAAAGGGAGGGTCACGAAGTCTTTGATAAATCGCGTCGATCTCTCAAAGAGCTGTATCAGCACGGCCCCTAGGATCACCCCGAGGTTGTTCGCCCTGCCACCGATGATTATCATGATCCAAACAGAGAAGGTGAGAGTTGGTAGAAACATGATCGGGGCGATGAACGTTATGTAATGGGCAAAGAGCGACCCCGCCACTCCGGCCATGCCTGACCCTATCACGAAGGACTTGGTCTTGAACATGAAGACGTTCTTACCAAGGGCCTTCGTCGCCGTCTCATCCTCCCTTATCGCCTTCAGGACCCTCCCGAAAGGGGAGTAGACTATACGCTCAGCTATGAGATAGAAGATGAACAGGAAGAGGAAGACCAATCCAACGTAGAACAAGTGGTAGTTCTCTCTGAATACGGAGAACATTGGCCTAGGGATCCCAGAGAGACCCACAGACCCATTGGTTAACCACGTCTCGCTGAGAAGAAAGAGTCTAAGGATTTCGCCGGCTGCGATCGTCACGATGGCGAGATGCTCCTCGGTGAGCCTCAGGGTGGGTATGGCGATGAGAAATCCCGAAAAACCGGCCAGTATAGCGGCCATCACCACACCAACGGCGAAGGGCAGGCCATGGAGGGTCAATATGGCCGATGTATAGGCGCCTACGGCGAAGAAGGCCACCTTCCCAAAGTTCATCAGATTCGTGAAACCCGCTTCGAGGTTCAGGCTCAATGCGAGGATCGCAAAAATTCCCACAAAAATGAGGGTGTCCAAAACGTAGATCAGGAAACCCATCACTTCCTCCCCGGTTCCTTCAGGCCCATTATGCCCGTGGGCTTCACCAAGAGTACGGTGATCAGTATGATGAAGGCTATGGCCAGCCTATAGGTGGTGGATAGGGAGAGCTCGATGAGGAGGACCACCCCAAGGTTCTCGGCAAATCCTAGGATGTATGCCGCCAGGATGGCTCCGTAGAAGCTGCCGATCCCACCTAAGACGACCACGGCGAAGGCGGGTAGCAATAGCTCCCATCCCATCAGGGGGACCAGCCTCGTATCTGCTCCCCTGAGGACTCCCCCCACTCCAGCGATCCCAGCCCCTATGAACCACACCCAAACGATTATCCGCTCCGTGTTGATTCCGGAGGACATGGCCAATGCCAAGTTGTCGGACGTGGCCCTCATCGCCTTCCCCAGTTTGGTCCTCGTGAGGAGGATGTGGAGAGAGAAAATCAGGGCTAGGGAGGTAACGATTATCTGGGCATCGATGTCCGTCAGACTCGCCGTGAGAAGCTGGTAGCTCCTTACCCTACCCAGATTGTACCAGAGCATGGGAGCACCCCAAACCTCCTGGATGATGTGCCTGATCACTAGCCCTAAGCCGATGGAGACTATCATGGAGGATATCACGGTTGATCCCCTTCTCCTTAGTGGCTTGAAAAATAAGAAATCCGAGGCCACCGCTAATAGTCCGGTCGTCAGGAAGGCAGCGACAGCCCCCCAGACGAGACTTTTACCGAGTGTTACGTTGATCGCGTATGCGATGTATGCGCCGAAGGTAACGAACTCTGCGTGAGCAAAGTTCACTAACTTCAGTATCCTCAAAACAAGGGTTAACCCGACGGCTATCAACACGTAGATACTTCCCGTGACCACGCTGTTCATCACAATCTGTGGTACGTTCATGATCAGTCCCGTGCTTCTTGTTGGATAAATGATTATTTATGATTTTTATCGATCCAAGAGCATCGAGACATCTCGGTATAATGATTCAACTGACGATCCCCGAGTTTCATATTAAATCGCATGCCATTGTATGATTGATTGGCGGGGGTTCTCCTCAAGGGTGTGACAAAACGCTTCGGGAATGTGATCGCAGTGAACTCGCTCAATCTGGAAGTGAAAGACAAGGAATTCATGATCCTACTAGGACCATCAGGCTGTGGAAAGACCACTGCTCTCAGATGTATTGCAGGCCTCGAGACACCTGAAGAAGGAGAGATCTACATCGGGGACAGGCTCGTGAACGATCTGGATCCAAAGGAGAGGGACGTGGCCATGGTCTTCCAGAGCTACGCCCTTTACCCCCACATGTCGGTCTTCGATAACTTAGCCTTCCCCCTACAGAATGCGAAGGTTCCCAGGGACGAAATAAAGAAGAGGGTCCTGCAAACCGCGGAGCTGCTGCGGATAGATGCTCTACTCGACAGAAAGCCAAAGCAGCTCAGCGGAGGTCAGAGGCAGAGGGTGGCCTTGGGCAGGGCCATGGTAAGAGAACCCCACGTCTTTCTCATGGATGAGCCTCTAAGCAACTTGGATGCCAAGTTAAGGATCTACATGAGAGCCGAGCTCAAAAAGCTCCAAAAGGAGCTCGATGTCACGACCCTCTACGTCACCCACGATCAAGTCGAGGCCATGACTATGGGGGATAGGATCGCCGTTCTCAAGGACGGCATCCTTCAGCAGGTGGGCACTCCCGACAACATCTACTCTCACCCATCCAACGTTTTTGTGGCTGGTTTCGTAGGTAGCCCTCCCACCAACTTCTTTGACTGTAGCCTGACCGCGGAAGGAGCTCTCGATGCCGGGGAGTTTAGGTACCCCTTACCCGTGAGTGTGGCGAAAGTTGTGAGGGAAAGGTGTGCCTCAGAAGGATGCATTCTTGGGGTAAGGCCTCAGGATCTGATCGTTGCCAGAGAAGCCAGGAGAAAGGATGCCTTAGCCAAGGGTCGGGTCGAAGTTACAGAGCCCCTCGGAGAGAGAATGATACTCGACCTAAAACTGGGGGACTATCTCGTTAAGGCCGTGGTGGAGCCTGACTTCCAGGCAGATATAGGAGACGAGCTTTGGATCGCGTTCGAGGATAGCAAGGTACACATCTTCGACAAGAAGACGGGCAGAGCGCTAGCGTGAATTGTGTGCGTCAACCATCTGGGGTTTCCACTAGCCCTTGACAGCCCCCGTGGTGATACCTCTGATGTAGTACCTCTGAAGGGCCGCGTATATTATGACTGGCACGGTCATGACCAGTACCGAGGCAGCAGAAAGCAGACTCCAGTCTATGACGTATCTTCCTTTCATAACGGGTATGGCCTGCGTGGCCAGCTTCATGGTCGGTTCTGTGATGAGAGTTAGAGCGAAGAAGAAATCGTTCCACACCCACACGAACTGGAGGGCTATCACGGAGGCTAGGGCGGGAAGGCTCATCGGGAGGACTATCCTGTAGAATATCTTGAGATAGGAGGCCCCGTCTATTCTTGCCGCCTCCTCGATCTCCACTGGAAGGACGGAGAAGAAGTTCCTCAGGAAGAGTATCTGCCATGGCAAAGCGAAAGCGGAGTGTACTAAGATCAGCCCTAAATAGGTATTCCAAAGCCCTAGGTTGAACATCATCATGAAGATGGGTATGATTACCATCTGCTGAGGGATCGTCTGGAGAATGACTATGGTAAGGAAAAGAAGGTCCCTCAAGGGGAAACTAAACCTTGCGAAGGAGTACGCTGCCAGCGCGGCAACCAAAATGGGCAAGAAGGTTGAAGGTATCGCCACCAGAGCGGAGTTTAACATGGCCCTACTCAGGGGGGCGGTGAGATGGTTCCACGCCCCGAGGTAGCTGTTCAGCGATGGATGGAAGCTCGTAAGGTTCCACCAGCCACCCGCTACCTCCTCGTAAGGCCTTATCGAGGCCATGAGAACCCCTAGGAAAGGTATTATCCAGATGAGTGAGACGGACCACGCGAACGCGTGCACCACTATGGTGGTCTTCCTCATCTCAACCCTCCGTCATCTTTTTGACCATATATGCGGCGAATCCGAAAGTCATGGCAGTGAGAAGGGTCGCTATGGCAGAGGCGGTGCCGAATTTTGCGGGGATGCTGAAGAAAGCATCAAAGTACATCTCCAGAGCCATAACGGTGCTCGCCCCACCCGGACCACCCAAGGTTATGACGTAGACGATGTCGAATATCTTGAGTATCCAGAGCAGCGTCATCGTGACAACGACTATCGTGGCGGGCTTTAGCATGGGGATGGTGACGCGCCAAAAGGTCCTCCAGCGTGATGCACCGTCTATCCGGGCGGCCTCATAGAGCTCCACCGGGATGCCCTCAAGACCGGCGGAGTAGACTATCACACAGAAGCCGGTCCATATCCACACCGTTCCTATTATGAGGGAAATGAGGGCGGTGTCAGGGAAAGCTGTCCACGTTCTAGCTAGATTTCCTAAGCCTATGATTCTCAGAAGTCCATTTAAGATTCCGGCGTCCGAGTCGTAGATAAATCGCAAAAGAATTCCCCCGACTACCATCGGGATCACCATCCCCAGGAATATGATGGATTTTATTATGGCACCCCCCTTCACGTCCCTCAAGAGCACCGCCAAAAGGAGGCCGAAGAAAATGGATAATGGAAGGTGAACCACTATCCATATCCCGTTATGTACCAAGGCGCCGTAAGGGGGTCCCTTGAAGATGGGTCTCCCGGTGTTCAGGAAGTCCCTTCTGCTAAAGACCTCTATATAATTGTCGAGCCCAGAGAATTCGCCCATAACAGATCCCTTCCAGTTGAAGAAGCTGATGTAGATGGTGCTCGCCGTGGGGTAGAGGACAAAGGCAGACAGCAGTAGGAGGGCTGGAATTAGGAATGCATAAACCATTCTAGGTATGGACGGCATATCGTCTCCTAATGCCAGCTATTCTATGCCGCTGAAGGAGATACCGCCTGTAGGGTCTCGAGCAGAGTGTCTAGGTCTGTGGTTGGATCCACCCAGAGTAGCTTCAACTGGTCCCAGAATGTCAACTGGAATTCCCCACCGATGGCATCGTCGAGGTCAGGAACGACGTGTACCGTTACCATGAAGTCCACCTGTGACTTATCGAGCGGAGCGTAGGCGTCGCTTGGAACATCAACGTTCGCGGCGAAGAAGCCACCCTGTCTAACCATGATCTCCTGTGCCTCTGCCCCTGCGAGGAATTGAAGCAACTGCCTCGCCTCCGCTGGGTGCTCTGTGTACACGGGTATTATCGCGTAGTCGATGGCGCCAACCACCCCTGTGGTCTCGGGGAATGGGAAGAAGCCTAGATCGTCTAGATCCTTTATTTGGGGCATGGCTGTCATCCAGCTGCCCATGAAGTATATACCGTACTTCCCTTCCCAGAGCTTAGTTATCTGAGGGTCGGCCCATTCGTCTGGAACGCTGAAGTAGCCCGCTTGAAGCAAGGCCACTAGTTCATCGAAGACGGCCCTGACCTCTGAGCTCGTCCAATCCACTTCGCCGTCTATCAGGTCCTGCTGTAGCTGGTAGCCACCGAGACCGATTATGAAGCACTCCGTAGTGTCCGAGAGTGGCCACCCTACACCGTTCCCACTGGCTACGGCGGCCTCAACCCCCTCTATCGCTGCGATATCTGCCAGCAGGGACTTGAACTCGTCCCATGTCGCTGGCACGGACAACCCATTGGCATCGAAGAAGGACTTTCTGTACCAGAAACCGGGCTTTCCTGAGACCTTGAATGGTACGGCGTAGAGCCTACCGCCGACCTTTACCGAATCCAAGTAGGCAGATGGAAACTTGGCAGTATCGACCAGAGCCGTTATGTCTTCTAGGTGCCCCTCCCCAACCAAGTCGCGAATCCAGGCTGGCCACGGGGCAATCACCACATCAGCTATGGAAGCCTTCGCCCTGAACTGTGTCGGCACGGAGATCAGAAGCTCCTCCGTGGAGTGTTTTATGTGCCTAACGGGAATGCCCGTCTCGGCCGTGAAAGCATCTAGAGCCTTCAGGAAGTTTTCCTCTTCGCTTCCTCCCCATAGGCTGAAGACAGTCAGTTCGGGAGGAGGCGGAGGAGGAGTCGGCGTTGGGGTTGGTGTTGGTGTCGGTGTTGGTGTTGGTGTCGGGGCTGGTGGTGCCTTCGGAGTCGCATAGTACGTCCCGACTATTGCGATAATCACCAGAATAACGGTAATTATAGCCCATGTAGCGGATACTCCTCTCTTCTCTTTTACGATCACTCGAAAACATGTTACGGGGTGCGTATAATATGGTTACCCTTGTGCTTGTATAAGGAAGGTCAATGAGCGAGGTAACCCGATTTCGCAGTGTTAGACTCGAGGATCACCGAGAATTCGTGGGGGACAAGGTGATCCACCAGATACGGACGATGGCCGACAAGCTTAGGGGGAGCTCCGTTACCTACATCAATGCTACGTCCTACGGTGGCGGGGTCGCAGAGATGCTGTACAGCGACATCCCAATCATGCGATCCGTCGGAATCGATGCCTGTTGGAAGGTTATCGCCGGTAGCAGCCAGTTCTTCGAGGTAACTAAGAAGTTCCATAATGGCTTGCAGGGGATGAGCCTCGAACTCAACGATGAGATGGCCGAGACGTATATCGCTTACAACAAGATGAATGCCGAAACGCTAGCTCCTTACACCGATTACGTTGTGGTTCACGACCCACAGCCAGCAGCTCTCATAGCATTCGTCCCCAGACGAGCTGGTAGATGGATTTGGAGATGTAACATCGACCTCTCAACGCCCCAGCCAAAATATTGGAGCTTCATTTCTCGCTACCTAGCCCTCTACCATACTAGGGTATTCTCTCTGGAAAGTTACGCAAAGATGGCATCAGAGATCGGGCCGTACGCCGTGATACCTCCAGCAATCGATCCACTGAGCGAGAAGAACAAACCTTTAACGGACGACGAGGTTCATAACGTGATATCCAGATTTGGTATAGATCCATATCGTCCGATAATTACCCAAGTTTCTAGGTTCGATCCATGGAAGGACCCGATAGGCGTGATAGATGTCTACAGGCTGGTCAAAAAGAAAGTGCCTAGCGTTCAACTGGTAATGGTGGGATCGATGGCTACCGACGATCCTGAGGGCCCAACCTACTATGATCTAACTTTGAGAAGGGCCGATAAAGATCCCGATATTCACTTCTGCACCGGGATCAGAGGGGTGAGCGACATCGAAGTTAACGCTATTCAACGGGCTTCGGATGTGGTTCTTCAAAAATCGCTCAGGGAAGGATTTGGGTTGACCGTGACCGAGGCTCTTTGGAAGGGCAAGCCAGTTGTTGGGGGAAATGTGGGGGGAATACCGTTACAAGTTGAGGATGGGAAGAGCGGATTCCTGGTGGAAACCGTAAAAGAAGCCGCTGAAAAGACCGTGTATCTTCTGAGGCACCCTAGGCGAGCGGAGGAAATGGGAAAGGAAGGAAGGGAGCACGTCAGAAAGAATTTCCTGATAACAAGAAAGCTCAAAGATTACCTCAGATTGTTCTTGGAGCTCGCATGGGTTGATTTGTGGCATGGTCTCGCTTGCTAGCATCTAGTATGGCTCGGGCTATGTGCTCGGGCTTTACTCCAAGAATCCCCCCTCCATCTCGTCTCACCGTCCCCCGGATCGTATCGATGATGCGCTTTTGCCTAGGTTTTAGTCCAATAAGTCCCCTCTCGATCCCCTCAATTAGATCCTCCGGGAAGGCGAAGAAATCGCCAGTGATCTCAATCTTATCAATACGACCGTCTTTGAGTCGGAGTCGTACCTTTACGAGCTTGCCCCCCTCCACCTTAAGCTCTGCCTTCGAATCTGTGCCCACGCTTATCTCCTGAAGATCCACTCTTCGGATCCATACTTTTTCCTCAACTCATCTATGAGCCTGAGCTCGTAATCGCTTAACTCTCCGTCGACGAGCCTCACGTTCAGAGCCTGTTCAAAACCTTCCCGCAGGGCCTTTTTGACCTCAATAACTGGGACCTTCCTCCCCAGCTCCCGTTTCAGACTCGTTACTCTTTCAGATGGATGACCTATCCCCTTGTCGCGTATCTTTTCGGCGGAAACTATTAACGCCTGAAACATATCCTTGGCATCGTCTAGCAAGATCGAACCTTCTAGAAGGAGAGCGTTCTTAAGACGACTCTGACCGGTCCCCCCGATTTTTTTCCCATCGGCTATGAGATCGTTTATCCCTCCAAAGCGAGCATTTGCGCCAAGTTTTCTCAATCCGATAACGGGACCCTGACAGAGATGCTTGAATGATCCCTCAAAATCGATGGGTATTCCGGACCCTCTCAATCTAGCCGCTACCGCGTAGGTCAGCTCAGCTCTATGGTCCTCATACGCCCCACCTCCACCCGTCCATCGACGGGCTATGTCTATCCCGCTTTTTCTACAGAACGCGATGTCAACTTCCTCCTTCACGCTCTGAAAGTATCCAACGGTTACAGTCGGGGGCTTGATCTGCATAAATCGAATGGTGTTTTGGCTTTTCCCCTCATCTACCGCACGTGTTATGGCCTCGTTGACCGAGAGGACGGTGTAGATATCGGCTTTCCCTAGATCCAACATGCGCCACACCATCAATGTATTAGTCTGTTACGCAAGATAACTAGACAGGAGGATGTCGGAAGAAATTAAAGAAAGGATAAGGGGTGTCATCCCCGTGGTGTTTACTCCGTTTGATGAGGAGGAGAAGTTGCTCGAGGAGGTTCTCGAAGATCACATTGAGTTCCTGATCAAGGGGGGTGTCAACGGACTCTTCGTCTGTGGAACATATGGTCTGGGGCCCATTATGTCGAGGAGGGAGAGGGAACGAGTAGCCGAAACCGCCGTCAGGGTGAGTGGTGGCGCAGTTCCTGTTATAGTGAACATAGGGGTTACTAGGACCCACGAGGCGGTGAGGCTGGCAAGGCATGCCGAGCGTATTGGTTCAGATGCGATATCCTGCATAACTCCGTACTTCTACACCAAGATAGACGATCTAGCACTCATCCAACACTTCGCCATCATTTCCAAAAGCGTCGAGCTACCAATCCTCTTGTACAACATACCCTCAGCTACGGGAGTAAACATAACAGCCGACATGCTCGATCGTATTCTCAGAGAGATCCCTGGGGTCATCGGGATCAAGGACAGCAGTGGGAACATGGATCAGTTGTGCTCTCATGTTAACAAGGCCGGTGACAGAGCGATCATCATCAACGGATCAGATGCCCTATTCCTTCCGGCTCTGACGATAGGGGCAAAAGGCGTTGTTTCCGCGATCGCGAATATCGATCCTCAACTGATGATAGACGTCTACGATGCCTTCGTGGACGGTAGGAGTGAGGATGCGAGACGAGCACAAACCAGGGTCGTCACTCTCAGATCGATACTGAGGGAGTACCCACAGGTGTCATCCTACTACGAGGCAGTGGGGTTATGGGGAAGAAGGTTTGGAACGGTTAAACGGCCCCTGAGACCCCTGCTCAAGGAAGAGAAGGAAAGTCTGAGAAGCGAGTTGTCAAGGGCAGGGTTCATCAAAGACACTTAATTCGCTTGAAGTCTTAAGGAGGGTGAAATGAAGATAGCCACCTTCGAGGCCAACAAACGGGAAAGGCTCGGGGCCGTAATAGGAGACAAGATCATCGACTTGAGTATGGCCTATGCAGAGTACCTCTTGGCTGTCAAGAAAATAGGGAATAGAAGGGCGAAAAATATTGCCACCAGGAGAGTCCCGTCTGAAATCCTATCATTTCTAAGGGGTAGCCAGGAAGCCTTAGATGCCTCAGATAAGGGGCTCGACTACATTAAGCGAAGACATTTTGAATCGCCATCCGTTTTCTACCTTGATAGTGTTACTCTCAGGCCGCCTGTCCCTCGCCCATCGAAGCTTGTCTGCTTCGGCTTGAATTTTGAGGACTATCGGAAGATCCTTGGCATAGAACCTTCGAGTGTCCCCCTATTCTTCCTGAAACCCCCATCCACCCTAATTGGTCCCGGGGAGACGATCGTATTACCAAAAGGGTATGGCGAGATCTATCATGAGTTCGAGCTCGCCGCCGTTATCTGGAGACGGGCTAGGAAACTATCCCGGAGGGAAGCCTACGATGCCATCTTCGGCTTCACGATCTTTAATGATATAACAGCGCACGACCTGGAGCTTCTGAGTCGAGAATACCAACCTTGGGCCAAGGCGTTTGACACCTTCTCACCCATGGGTCCATGGATAGTTACGAAGGACCAGATGCCTGAGGACCTTTACGACCTAAAGATGACTCGAAGGAGAAACGGTCAAACAGAGTGCGAGTCGAGCACCAAACAAATGCGATGGAAGATCCACGAAATGATCCCCTTCATATCGACATTTACCACCTTGGAACCTGGCGATGTAGTAACGTTTGCCAGCCCCCCCGCTGGTCCGATCTATCCCGGAGACGTCATCGAGGCAGAGGTTGAAGGGATAGGTGTATTGAGAAACCCTGTTGCTGGTGAGGAGATCGGGTACGAGTACGCTAGGGCGGCTGGGTTGTGAGCACCTAGAACCAATGGGTGAAATGGTTGAAGGTTAGTAAGGAACCAGAACCACTGCTATACCCCTGCCCGGTTACCCTAGTAACGTGCACAGATCCCGATGGCAAACCAAACATCGTAACCATAGCATGGATCGGGATGGCCTCCTCCCATCCCCCAATGCTGACCCTCGGTATCGACCGAGAACGATACTCGAACAAGCTGATCCTCACAACCAAGGAATTCGTGGTGAACGTTCCAACGGTTAAGCTTCTGAGACAAACCGACTTCTGTGGGAAGTTCTCCGGTCGAGAGGTGGACAAGTTCGCTGAGACTGGACTTACACCCGAGCCCGCTGAGAGGGTCAAGCCCCCCCTGATCAAGGAATGTCCGATAAATCTGGAATGCGTTCTAAGGGAGAAGATCCCGGTTGGTTCGCACGACCTCATGATCGGTGAGATAATCTTGGTGCATATCGACGGAGAATTGTTGGATGAGAAGGGAAACATAGATTTTAAGAAGGCGGCACCCTTCACATACTTCCACCATAACCTCGAGTACTGGAAGGTCGATACAAAGATCGGAGACCGTGGCTTCGCGGAGAGATAAAGCTAGGGGCTGCCTCTCGGTCGGTATATAACAATTATCTCTGAATCCTTTATTGGAACGAAATGGGACTGGATGTTGTCACCATGGGCGAAACCATGGTTCAACTAAACGCCGTTCAAATGGGGCCACTAAGATACGTCACGACTTTCGAAAAACATGCAGCAGGGGCCGAATCGAACTTTGCAATTGGCGTGGTTCGAATGGGGCTAACCGCCGGATGGATCAGTAGGGTCGGCAACGACGATTTCGGTAGATATGTTGTAAGCGAGATAAGAGGAGAGGGCGTCGACGTATCCGAGGTGAGGATAGACGACGAGGCGCCTACAGGGATCTACTTCATTCAAAGGGGGTACCCTTTCCCAGGAAAAAGCACCGTGGTATACTACCGCAAGTTTTCCGCGGCTAGCAAGCTAGAGCCCACCGATGTGAATGCGAAGTACATTGCTAATTCTAGGCTCATGCATGTAACGGGGATCACCCCCGCCTTGAGTGGGACCTGTAAAAAGACGATTATCCACGCGGTGGACGTGGCAAAGAAGGCTGGTGTGCAAGTGTCCTTCGACACAAACCTGAGGCTAAGGCTCTGGAAGAGTTTGGATCAGGCTAGAGCCACATTTGACCTGATCTATGAGAAGTGCGACATACTCATAACAGATCCATACAGCTGCAAGGCTCTTTACAACATTAAAAGTCCACAGGAGATAGCGAAATTCATGTCTAAGAAGGGCCCCTCCATAGTAGCCGTGAAATTAGGGGAAGCGGGTAGCATGGCTTTTGTTGGAGGTAGGGCTGTGAAAAAGCCATCCTACGATGTCCACGTTGTTGACCCGATCGGGGCGGGAGACGCCTTTGATGCGGGTTTTATCTCGAGCATCTTAAAGGGATGGAGCATTGAGAAGGCACTTCAGGTAGGAAACATCTGCGGTGCACTAGCAACCACGGTCAAGGGTGACGTTGAGGGCATCCCGACGCTAGACCTGGTCACGAGTATTCTTAGTAAAGAAGAAATCGTCTTAAGATAGCGAAGACTAGACGTACTTCTCCTTTTGGATCTCCTCAATAGAAACGCCGTACTTTCTCAGGGCACCCTCAAAGTCGGGTATGAGATTAACGGTGGGTGGGCACCCCGGTATATGGATTACCCCCGGATGCTTCTTCGTTTCGTCAGGCGCGCAGTCGCCGAAAACTATGACAGGACCCTGTCTGATACGGTCCTCGATGTCAGGGATCTCGACCCTGCATCCAACTCCAATGGTTACCTTTTTTCTCTCGGCTATCTTTCGGAAGGTGCCATCCTTTGCCCACCCATCGAGGCAAGCGCCCATCCATGCCCTGCACCCGTCGCACCAGCCTGAGGTGAAAACGTCGAAGGGATAGAAACCCGTAGGGTTAAGGATAGCTCTCTTGAATCTTCTTTCTACACTTGCCAGAGGTTCGCCTAGAATCTCGATCTTGGAAAGATCGGCTTCTCCGATTCCTTCCGCGGCGGCTATTCTCACTGAGTGTACCTCCTGTGGGTCGTAGCCCATTGCCCTGGCGCCAACGGCATCAGTCGCAACTACCTCATCTCCCGCAATCACCACCCCCCAATTGACTCTTTCTACGTTAGCGGGTCCCTGCCCCTCCCCGGCCACTATGCCGTCGATCACCGTCAGACCTGGCTTGATAACCTTCAGAAGATCAGCTAACTTCTGGTGCAAATCGTCCCTGTGATGGACATACTTGTACTCGTCACTGAGGATACCCACAAGATTCTTTATCCCTAACGAGACAACCGCAGCCACGTGGGTCTTTGCCACAGGGGCATCCAAAAATAGGTCGGCGTCAACTACGGGTTTAGG
>JBHIEI010000002.1:0-51443 GCA_046760555.1 Bathyarchaeia archaeon | reverse complement strand
GGATCATCCCATCCGTAACATAGGGCTGACAGTCGATGATGCTGGCTATCGTAACGTAGAGGTCGTCACGCCAACGAGCGATGACAGGGTATGGGTGTATGATCGTATGACCCCTCTTCTCGAAAAATCTGAGGAAGCGCTCTCTCATCCCCCTTAGGGAGTACCTACGGCGGGTGGGGGGATCACCGATAAATGTGTACACGGAACAGGGAGCATCGCCGCAGTTTTCTCTGTCTAGGTCCTGGGTCCAGAAGTAATCGCCGCAAACCTTGCACTTTTTCCTGACGAAGCCAAGCTCATCAAAGAACGGGACTTTCATGGGTCCTTCCAAGGTGTTCTGAAGAAATCCGCCCTTGAAACTTAAAAAGAGCATGTGGTGCGGCGGACGGGATTTGAACCCGTGATCGCGAGCTCTCCTCGCCGCGTCCTTTACAAGCCCACTTGGAGGGTTCGCGGGGTTTCAAAACCTCTCGCGTCCTAACCAGGCTAGACTACCGCCGCTCCATGAAAAATGATGCAATCCAAATACTTTTCACTATCTCGTTCTTAGTTGCCTCCCCTCACAGTATTTCTCGGGTGAGTTGTCTCCTAGACACGAATCTAGCTTTAATTATCGGAGGTCGGATATCAAGGATGAAATGCCGGAAAAGTCAGGATTTCCCACATTAAGGTCTATTAGATCCCTAACACTGAGATATAACATACCAATCACTAAGACCGCAAAGTTTTGGGATGGATTGAAGAAAGGGAAGATACTCACCACCAAGTGCAGGAGATGCGGGCATCTGTATTTCCCACCTACAGCCGATTGCCCTAGCTGTCTTTCCTCGGACATGGAGTGGGTTGCGTTGAGTGGGGACGCTGAGCTAGAAACCTTCACTCAAGTGGCCATAAAACCGTCCAGTTTCAATCAATTCGAGCCATACATCGTAGCCGTTGGGAAGCTTAGGGAGGGAGTGAGAGTGCTGGCTTGGTTAACTGGGGTTGAACTGGGGGACGCCAAAGTGGGTATGAAGTTGAGGCTCGTCACGAAGATGCGTGAGGGCAGACCGACTTACGAGTTCATCCCAGCACCCCGGGAATGACCTCGTTCACGCAAAGCTCAAAGACTTTCTGAAACATTTCCGGCGAGGCTAGAGGTACGAGTAGAAAGTACCTCGCACCCGCTTTGGCATAATCCTCTATTAATTCGATGCAAAATTCCGGGGTCCCGACAGGGAAGGGGATGGCTCTTTGGAGGTCCTCAAAGGGGACCTCAAACCCTTTGATTACGGTGAGCATCTCTTTACCCTTCTCCCTCGTAAGCGGGGACCGTAACAGATTGCAGCTAGGAACGGGCGCATAACCAAGTTTCTGGATCACTTCGTCCATCCCATACGTTAGGAGAACGAATTTCGTTGCGAAACCGAATGACCTATTGGCGGTCTCTTGGTCTTCGGCCACACCGATATACATGAAAACGCCAGGTACGATCTCCCCAGGATCTCTACCGCCGCGTTTGGCTTGACGTTTGATTTCTGTCAGATTCCGCCGATACCATTTCGGTCCCCATGCTAAGGGAAGCCACCCATCTGCCAATTCCCCCGTCATGCCAATGGTTCTCGGCGAATTTGCACCCAACCAGATGGGAGGATGGGGTTTCTGCACGGGTTTCGGTTCCAATGTGGCTCCGTGAAGCTTGAAAAATTCGCCAGAGTAGTTGACAACATCCTCCGACCAAAGCCTTCTCATGATCACAATGGTCTCTCTTAGGCGACTCACCGGTCGATTCCAACTGACGCCAAACGGGTCCACGTTTGTGGATTCGCCCGCCCCCATGCCCAGGATCACCCGACCCTTAGAGATGATATCCACGGTGGCTACGGTTTGAGCCAACGTTGCAGGATGTCTCCTATGCGGGTCTGAGACGCAGGTGCCCAGCCTTATCCGTTTCGTCTTCGTGGCAAGCGCGGCCAGAACGCTCCAGGCTTCTAGAGCATCGAACCTTTTGATGCCAAAGGCCACCGTGTGATCAGCCATCATCACGCTGTCCAAGTTCGCCTTTTCTGCGAGGGAAGCGGCTTTGAGGATGGTATCCATGGGGTAAAGGTTTGGGGCAACTCCAAACCTTATCTGTCTATCGGAAGAAGACATCTTCCACTGATCGATGGTTCAGCTTAAAACTTCTACACCTCCACAGCGTCAGCGATGATCTCTGGTAGGTCTTGGATTCTTATGTCGATTCTCTCCCTTTTCGCGACGTCTTGAAGGTGTGCCTTACATTGGGCACAAGACGTGACTAGGATATCGGCGACCCCCTTCGCTTCTCCAAGTCTGTCACGAGCCACCCATCGAGCAAAGTCTGGAAAAGCATGTAACACAACCGAACCCCCGGAACCACAACACCAGGACCACTGCCGCCTCCTCCCCATCTCCACGAATTCAAGGTTTGGGATGCCCTTAATGATCTCTCTTGGCTCCTCGTACACGCCCAAATGCCTTCCCAAGGTGCATGGGTCGTGATAAGTCGCCTTTCTAATCGATCCTGTTTTGAGATCCAACTTGCCTTCGCTGATCATGTTCGCTACGACTTCGGAGATGTGCTTGGTCTTAAAGGGAAGAGCTCCGAACATCTCCTCGTAGTCGATCTTAAATGTTCGAAGGCAGTGAGGGCAAGAAAATACGACGATCCTCGAACCCGATTTCTCAATAGTCCGTAAAAGGGCGGCTCCCCTCGCCTTCGCTCCCTTCACGTCTCCGCTCCACAGGAGGTGATTCCCGCAACACACCTCTTTCTCGGCAAGATAGGCAACATCGAGCCCAGCGGCGTTGAGGATGTTCACAGTCGCCCTCGCAACCTCCGGATGAGCGTAAGACGCGTAACACCCGGCAAAATACAGGATGTCGCTACTTTCAGAAAATGCAAGATTGCGAGCCCAATCCGTTCTCTGCCCCACTTCCATTCCAAATGGGTTGTTGAACCTTCGGATGTTCTCATCGACTGTTCTAACGCCTGCCTGCTTTAGTCCATGCTCCGCAATCTCCTCTCGCAACGATCTGAATACTGGGACCTTTGCGAGAAAGCATAGTTGATCGCACAGTCCACAGGTCGTACACGTGAATGCGACTTTGGCCAGATCACTGGAGAGTGGGAAGGATCTGTAGTACACCGCCGCTGCCAACCATAATCTACCTCTAGCGCTAAACGATAGAAATTTGAATTTGGCATAAGACGGGCACCTTGGAGTGGGTGTTCCCCCCTCTGGGACGACATCCCCCTCCCTGAGCGGAGTGTGAAATCCGGGGCCAAAGCACATGCCACATCCATGGCAATCTTTCAGATACCGCTTGACCCCCTCCAACCCGTTCATGACCACTACCCTATAGCTGACCTGGATTCAGTATGTTTCTCGGATCGAGCAACCCCTTTATCGACCTCATCAGGCGATAGGCCGGACCTAGGCTGGTCAGGGCTATCTTGGGTTGGAAGGAGCCGATTGTGTACGGGACGACACCGTTCTTTATCAGATACTCGCTTATCTCCCGATAAGCCCTGTTCGCCATCGCTACCTCCTTCGCGTTCTCTGCTCGATATGCGAAGGTAGGGAATGGGTTTATCGACGCGGGTGGCAAAAACCAAGCGTACAGATAAGGACCGCGTGAGCTGTCCAAAAACCCATACCTTTTTACTCGCATTTCAAATGCCCTCCAATAGAAGGGAAACCTTAGTGTTGGACAGCAGTGATAAAACATCTTAAAGGCTAGTCCCTCTTCGTGACGACCGCGAAACCGGTAGAATTGATTCAGATTCATCAAGTAATAGGGCGGCCCGTGACATGACTTACAAATTTCCGCCCCAAGATCCTTCCCACCGTTTGCCTCGCATCGCTGACGGATCCTGTCACCCACGAATTTCGTTTCTTTCTCATCTTCGCCCACTTTCATGAGGTTTAGCACAAAGTAGATGTTCGGGGGCAGTTTCACGAACCCACCTGCCATCGGGCCTCTCATGGTCCAATAGTTATGCAAACTCATGTTACTCACCCCGTTTCGTTGAAGCCAGTAAATAGCCCTAGACATCTGCTCGATCCCTTCTCGTGGCCAGCCGAACGTTCGGTACCAGATGAATTTGCGCTTGTTGACCAATCTGAGAGCAACCTTTGTTATGACCCCAAGGGCTCCAATGGATCCCACGAATAACCCAATCAGATCAGGACCCCCAGCGAATCTAGTCCAGGGTCCATAGCCATGTGGATTTGCCCATGAACCCAACCTAACGATATCACCCGTTGGGAGCACAACCTCCAAACCCAGCACACTTTCCCCCAGTCTTCCATAACTGGATGAATAGTCGCCCGTGCCATTATTTGCCACCAGCCCAGCCACGGTCATGTTGGGGGTGAACCACGTCCTGATCGGTAGAGCCACATCCTTCCGGTCGAGCTCGTAAAACAGTTTCAGTACACCACAGCCCCCCTCAACGATCACGACCAGATTCTCCTCATCGATATCAACGACCCCATCCATGTTTGACATATCCAACAGTATTCCGCCCCGCAGGACGACGTTTTCACCGAGAAAGCCGGTTCCTCGCCCTCTGACCACGACAGGTATCCCGTGTTTGTTAGCCAGAGTCAGTATCTCCGATACCTGTTCAGCGGTTTTGGGCAAGGCTACTATGTCGGGCCTTCCTATCGGCATGTCTTGACCCAGAGGAACAAACGCATAGGCTTCACGATCTGTTATCGAGGTTGACACATTCTCCGGTCCGACAATTTCCGCTAACTTCTTGCCTATCTCCCCATCCATTTCTAATTCTAAAGACCTATCCTTAGATAATCAGTACTCGGGCTTCGAGCTGTAGCCTTCTGATAAGTAAGGGTGTACTGCCAGAGTTCAGAGAACCCTGATCTGTATGGCGATATCAGTATTCAAAGGCGACCTTCTGAACACCGGTGCTCGGTCCCAACCCCTCCAAGATCCTCTGAACGATGGCGACGCAGGCTTCGATCGACTTTTCGGTGGATAAAATACCGATCTCCTTCGAGTACTTCTGTGCCTCTAGTAGAGATCTGTGAATCTCCTTGATCATATTGAACATTCTTTCCACTTCTTTCTCAGCCGGCACCTTCGACCTTCTGGATGACATACGATTTCACTTCACTACTTGACTATAAGGCGCTTCGCCTTACCCATGGATCTAGGGAGCGTCCCGGGTTCAACAAATTCGACTTTTGGACGAACAAGCAGCTCATCCAGAAACGCTTGGCGCAGCCTGTTCTCCAGTTCGACCGTGGGCGTCTTAGATTCTACCTTTACGTAAACTTCGGGGGGAATCGCAGTCTTGTTCCAGACTATCTGATACTCACCGGTGACTTCGGGGAACCTCATAAGCACAGCTTCGACCTGGCGTGGCCAGAATTTAGAGCCCTTGTAGATCACCATGTCATCTGCTCTCCCTGTGATCCTGCTCAGTAGCGGGAATACTCGACCGCATTCACAGGACTCCTTATCAACGACCGTTATGTCCCCCTGCCTGAACCTGATAAGTGGCTGAGCCTCCCTGGTTAAGTGTGTGAACACCATCTCTCCCTCCTCTCCAGGTCCGAGTGTTTCCCCGGTGTCGGGATCGATGATCTCGAGGTAAAAATGATCCGTCCAAAAGTGGATACCTCGCTCGAACACACACTCTCCTCCGCCACCTGGTCCGATCTGATCCGACGAACCGTAATAATCACGAGCTCCCCCTCCATGGGCTCTGAGCCCGAGCCCCTCGTTGATCCTCTCCCTCATACCGGGGCTCCAGATCTCGGCCCCAGGCAGAGCTATCCTCAGGTTCAGTTCCTCCACGGGGTCGATTCCTCGCTCCTGTATACGCTCTGAGATATGATACATGTACGATGGTGTGCCAGCTAGTACCGTAGCCCCCCTGTCCCTGAGGGCATCTATGAGCGCATCCGTCCTACCCGCTCCCCAGGGGATTACCGAGGCACCCATTCGGTGGGCGCCGTAGTGTGTCCCCAATCCTCCCGTAAAGAGATGGTATCCGTAAGCGTTTAGGATGAGATCCCCGGGTCTAACCCCCGCGCATGTCATTTGCCTGGCTATGAGATTAGTCCAAAGTTCGATATCCGAACGGGTGTATGGGTAAATCGTGGCTACCCCGGTCGTTCCCGATGACATCTGAAAATTCACCAGTCGCTCTCTTGGGACCGCGAGGAGTCCATGGGGAGGGCCGTGCTCCCTCAGCTCATCCTTAACCGTGAATGGGAATTTTTGGAGATCGTCAAGGGTCCTGAGATCGTCTGGCTTAACATTGGCCTCATCGAATTTCCGATGGTAAAAGGGGATCCTTTCGTAGACGTACTTCAACATGTGTCTCAGTCGCTCAAGCTGGAGCCTTTGGAACCGTTCCTTCGCCATCAGTTCGATTTGGGGTTCCCAATAGCGGACTTCTTCCCTAACCATATAGCAATCCCTAAAACTCCTAACCTAGGAACGAATTTTATTACTTTCTCCGTCGAACAATGGGTCTACCCACGAGCCCGCGGTTTGATAGGTTATTCGGATCAAAGATCCTCCCGATCTTCTTGAGTAACCTGTGATAGTTCTCCATCTTTGGGCCCATTATGCGGTGTAGATGGGGCCAGTGTGCCCCGGGATACGACCCCCTCTCCAGATCATCCTCTACAGAGTCCACCTCGAAATCCGGGACAACCCGTAAATCTTCTTCGTCGAAGAAGGAAACAGTCTCCCCGTAGGCGATGTGACCAAAATCGTAACTGTTGAGGTAGTAACACTCCAGATCATCAATGAATGGAGGGGTGTATCTCCTTTTTATCTCGGCCCCACTCTTTGTCACCTTCAGCGCGTTATCTAATGAATCGCATGAAAACTTCTGTGAGATGAACAAACCGGTTGGAAGGTA
Source organism: Bathyarchaeia archaeon (assembly GCA_046760555.1). Lineage (GTDB taxonomy): Archaea > Thermoproteota > Bathyarchaeia > JBHIEI01 > JBHIEI01 > JBHIEI01. Next base: position 44,536 of record JBHIEI010000002.1, on the reverse strand, counting down.
GGCTTCGACAGAGGACCCGGGCTTGAAGGTTTCACCACAGGCGTAACGTGACGCTGGACGCATATCGCCCCCCGTTTCGAGAACGATGTCTTTCAGGACTCTTTCCTCGTATTCTAATTGTTTAGGGGATGCAAACCCGAAAAGCGCAACACGAAGCACGTAGGGTTTGTCCTTGGCGAGTCTGTCTCTATCCTTCAGCCACATCTGCCAGAACTCCTCGGTTGAGGAGGCCTTCCTCATGTACCTCCACATTATCGGGATGGTGAAACAGACGGCACCTATTTCGGCTAAGCCAATCTCGTACATGGCTTCGACCATCTTCTCCGGTGACTTGTATATGATGTTGTAAAACCTGAATCGCTCAGGAGGCAGGGTGAACCCGGTGCTCGGGGTAACCCCCCAGGGTTCTGGCGTACCGGTAAAGGGCAGCGGGAAGAGTTTCACCGCCATTCTGGTGATTATTCCCAGACCTCCGAAGTGTCCGAACCAGCCCCTTAGGATCCCCCTCAGATCTGGACCTGGACCCTCGCCCCAGAAATAGCCAGCCTCAGGGTTGGTTAGCGAGCCTAGCCTCAAGAGTTCTCCATCGGGTAAGACCCACTCCACGCCTAACGTCCTTCGGTTTGCATAGCCCGTCCTTTGCCCCAGCTGTCCAAACCCCTGATTTAGGTGATTTGCCACCACAGAGACCTGTGAACCACAGAGCGGTCCGAGGGTGTACAATCCGTGTTTCATGGCCTCGGTTTGAAGTTGGGCGATTGTAACGTAGGGCTCAACCACGGCAAACATGTCCTTTGGATGGATCTCCAGTCGATCCATCCTCTTCAGATCCACCATCACCGTCCTTGGTCTGAGGGGAGCACAGAAACCGGCGTAAAATGTACCGATCGGGATGAACGGCAGCCTGTATCTATTACAGACCCTTACCACCGATCGTACCTCATCGGTATCCCCGGGTAACACGACACAGGCTGGTCTTCTCCCCCCCGCATCGTACACTCCCTTTCCATAACCGCCTCGAGAGTAGGCCTGGCATATTGCGGGATCATCCGATACGAAATCAGGACCGAGTATGGATTGCAAGGCCGAGAGCGCTTTCTTAGGGATCATCCTATCACCTGGCTTCAGCCTCAATACTTTTGGCAACCATTTCAGTTACGTCATATACGGGTATTCTCCTGTTCATTTTCTCTGCCGCCTCCTTCAGATTCGTCTTGGCAAAGGGGCAGCAGGTGACGATGGCATCGGCCTCGGTGGAGCACGCCTCCTCCACGCGTTCCTTCGCGGTCCACAGTGCGAAGTCATCAAAGGCAACTTTCAGCTCGTAGCTTCCACCACTACACCACGTGTTCTCTCTGATGCGCTCCATCTCAACTATCTCCACGCCAGGGATGCTCCTTAGAACATTCCGAGGAGGATCGTAAACGCCATGTGTCCCTCGCCTGAACTCCTTTGGTTTCGTCAGGCGTCCAAATTTCTTGCGTTTCCCCCTCCAATGAACGTAAGGCTCTCCCAGCCTGCCGAGATAGCACGGATCATGGTACGTCACCTTAACAGAGGGTCCGCTGCGGAATCGTAGTTTCCCATCCTTCACCAGCCCATCCATCAGCTCTGTTATGTGGATAACGTCGAAATCCATTCGATCTCTCCCGGTCAATCTGGGGTAGTCTATTTTCAGCATGTGGTAGCATTCGGCGCAGGATGTGACGACTCTGCTGGCCCCGGCTCTCTCGATAGCCTCAACGTTGTGCTCCATCAGCTTCTTGGCCAACCCAGTCTGGCCGGTCTTATATACGGGTCCTCCACAGCACCGCTCGTCGATGATCTTGAACCCCACACCACCTGCCTCTAGGATCTTCGACGTAGCGAGAGCGATCTCCTGATTACGATACGCCGAGGCACAACCGACGAAGTACACGGTATCGGCTTTCTCGTCTTGCTTAACGTGTTCCGGCATCCAGGCCATCCTCTCATCGTGGGCCTCTCCGTACACATTGTGGTTCTCTTCGACCCTCTTTGCCATCTCCATGTGCTCGGGCATGGGACCCCTACCATCCTGGACGCTTTTGATCCTGAGTTCGTGGATCACGTCAAGTACCTCCAAATCCAGGCAACGTTTGCACATGATGTCACAGGCCCCACAGAGAGTGCATCTATACAGCGCATCGAGAAGCTTGGGGGTAAACCTCAGTTTGCCATCGATAACGCCGAGCGCGATGTCCATCAGTCCCTGGGCCGAGTAGGAATCGAAGAAATACCTCGCGTTAATCGGACATATCTTCGAAAAACGGCTGCTCTTCATATACATCGGGTCTATCCATTTGCAGTCAGAGCAACGGACGCAACCTTTCGCGTCGTATCTATAATCTTCCAGCATTTGGGTCCTGCTCAGAAGCACAGCCTCCCCGGGTTCATCACGTTGTTCGGGTCCAACAGGGTCTTGATCTTTTTTAGGACCACCGTGTAAGAGCCAGCCATATCATACACAAACTCGGACAGTGTTCCATAGGGTCTCGTGAAAAGTGCACCCTGTAGGAAGAGTGCCTTGCCAAGCTGTCTGGATAGATCCACCACCTTGCCCACGTCATTAGGATCGTCAGGTTCATAGGGGAAATCAAGTTCACAGTAGCTAGCTCGTCCCCACTCCATGGGTTGAACGTAGCAGCCCACTTCGCCAGGCGAGTACTCGAATTTAGAGGCTATCTCGTGGGCCTGTCGCACGAATGCAGGGACCCTCTCCATCGTTGTATGAAAGGAAAGGTCCTGGCACCCTCCCTTTAGACGGTGCCTCCAGTAGACCTCCGATCGAGGCCATGGTTGCCGTAATAGCTGCTCAACCACCCCTTCGGCTCCCCTTGCACCGGGAAGCCTGGACTGAATATCAAGGTGAAAACGAGAGCCCAACTCCATCAGGCTTTCCTCCTCATACATCATCCGCTCCTTCGGACGCCTTGGCGTCGATGCCAAGCAGATAACCAGTGACCACTCCGGCAGTGTTTGGGTGAGCTTCTCTATCTCGGTCGGCTTACTAGCCACGATCTTCGCCAGATTAGAGGAGTTCAGTAGAAAACACTCGCTACCCAGCCTCAGCCTCTGGATTGCGTACATGGGCTCAATTGCGTTGTGAACGCTTTCGAAAGGAATGAAGTATAGCTCTTGGAATTCTGGGAGGCGTTCGACCTTTATCGCCATCCATGTCACGATACCCAGCGTACCCTGCGCCCCCTGAAAGAGCCTAAAGAAGTCCAAGCCTGGACCATATGGACCGACCAGATCAACGATGGTGTCCTCTGGTGCTCCGGGTGCCGATGCCGAACCCGTTCTCAGGACCCCTCCCGTAGGAAGAACAACCTCCATGGCGAGTACAGGATCCCCATACTCGTACTTAGTGATGAGAATGGGCTCTCTCTCGAGGTGGCTTGTTAATACGGACTTGCCCCAATGCGGCAAAAGGGGGTTAAGAGCCATCAGACCAGCATCTTTAAGTCTAGATTGTAGGGAACCCCACGTCACTCCGGGCTCAATCCTAGCTACCCTGTTTCGCCCATCGACCTCTAGTATTCTGCCCATTCTACGTAGATCCACAACGACGCCTCCTTGGCGCGGTATTGTGGTTCCATGGAAATGAACATCGGAGCTGGACGGTACGATCGGGATTCCGCGGCGATTGGCGAGCCTCACTATTTTGACCACCTCATTTGTGTCTCGTGGACGAACGACAAAACTAGGTTTCCTTGGACGAGTGGTGCTGCTGTCCTTGGAGTAACGTATCAACGTCTCATCGTCATCGAAAACATGATCGGCACCGACTATCGACTCTAATTCCACCTTAGTGTTCAAGGGTCTTTTTACACTAGATTTTCACGGTAAATATTCCTATGCATGGCTGGTCGGCGATTGTCGATGTGGGATGGCTCGTAGCGCAAAATCTTTTAGTGCTCAGTGGTGCCACAGATATACGTCATGAGAAAGGTTGCGATCATAGGTGTTGGCAACTCCAAATTTGGGGCACGGCTCGACGTTACATTACCCGAGCTCGCTTTTGAAGCGATAAAAGAAGCCATCGATGATGCGGGTTTGTCCGCTAAGGACATAGAGCACGTGGTGGTTGGGAGCTCTGGGATATGGTACGAGGAGTTACTACCGGCCGCCTACATTTGCGAGTATGCTGGATTGAACCCCGCGGGAACCGTGAGGTGTGAGGCTGCGTGCGCTACGGGTAGCGCTGCCATCAAGATAGCCCACGATGCTGTTGCCAGCGGGGCCGTGAAGGTTGCGATGGCAGTGGGCGTCGAGAAGATGACAGAGGTTGATACACCCACAGTAATGGAGTTGATCGGCAGAGCGGGCTCGTATCTTTGGGAATTTGAAGGCTTCGGACCTACATTTCCGGCCTACTACGCAATGCACGCAGTTAGACATATGGCGGAATTCGGGACGACGGAGGAACAGATGGGCATGGTGGCTGTAAAGAATCATAAGTACGGTGCCATCAATCCAAAGGCCCACCTCCAAAGGGAGGTCACCTTGGAGACGGTGCTACAGTCCCGAGTAGTTGCTTGGCCCCTGAAACTCTACGACTGTTGCCCGATCAGTGATGGATCTGCGGTGGTGATACTCGGGTCTGAGGATGTGGTGAAGAACACAACGGACTCGCCCGTTTGGATAGAGGGCATCGGCACGGCAACCATTCCCGTGAATATGGCCAGAAGGGAGGGATACACGGGAATCAAATCAGCGGTAATTGCATCCGAAAGGGCGTACAAGATGGCGGGAATAAAACCAGAGGATGTTGATGTTGCAGAGGTGCACGATTGTTTTACCATAGCTGAAATCATGGCCTATGAGGATCTAGGGTTCTGCAAAAAGGGGGAAGGTGGAAAGCTAATAGAGGATGGACAGACTTACCTGGGCGGCGAGATACCCGTTAACTTGAGCGGCGGGCTAAAGGCGAAGGGACACCCGCTTGGAGCCACCGGATGCTCGATGGCCTACGAGTTAGTAACACAACTGCGGGGCGAGGCAGGGAAGAGACAAGCCTCCATAGATGGTGGGATCGCTCTAGCCCATAACGTTGGAGGCACCGGCCACTACTCCTACGTAACGATACTTGGGAGATAAGATAAATTGAATCGCGTCAATCTACTAATAACCTAAGCGATCCATATGCCCCTCCTAGAGGTCCACAACCTGACAAAAAGGTTCGGCGGCTTAGTGGCCGTTAACAACGTGAGTTTCCACATCGAAGAGGGAGAAATCCTGGGGCTGATAGGGCCCAACGGTGCAGGTAAAACCACACTGTTTAACTTAATAACGAATCTGATCAGCCCTGATTCCGGGACAGTGAAATTCGATGGAACCGATATCACGCGTCTTAAACCTCACGAAATCTGTAGATTGGGAATCGCCAGGACCTTCCAGATCATGAGACCCTTTCACGACATGAGCGTGTTCTACAACGTCTTAGTTGGAGCTCTGTGTAAGACAGAAAGCTTGGACGAAGCCGAGGAGGAAACGTCTCGAGTGTTGGACCTGATAGGGTTAAAGAACAGGGGTCAAGTAAAGGCTAGGAACCTGACCGCGGCTGATTTAAAATTCCTAGAGATGGCTCGGGCACTAGCGACCAAACCAAAATTATTATTGTTAGATGAGCTTGTGGCTGGATTAAATCCCGTTGAAACCGAGAAGGCTCTCTCGTTGCTGAAGAAAATTAGGGACATGGGCGTAACGCTCTGTTTAGTTGAACATGTTATGGGCGCGGTGATGAGCGTCTCGAATCGAATCATAGTCCTCAATGAGGGAAGTGTGATCGCCGAAGGCACCCCTAGGGAGATATCGAAAAATTCCCATGTTATCGAAGTTTATTTAGGGGAAGGCTATGCTGGAAATTAAAAACCTAGACGTTTGCTATGGATACCTGCAAGTTCTATGGGGAGTCTCCTTAGAGGTCAGGGAGGGTGAGATTGTTACCGTGTGTGGACCCAACGGAGCGGGCAAAACAACCTTGCTGAAAACGATTTCGGGTCTGTTAAGTCCATCCTCGGGATCGATAATATTCATGGGCAAGAGAATAGACGACCTTCCACCATACCAAATTGTCAAGATGGGGATCTCCCACGTATTTCAAGGCCGAAGACTCTTTGCCCTTCTAACGGTGAGGGAGAACCTCGAGCTAGGGGCATACTTTCAGCATGGCGAGGAGAAAAGGAAATTCTTCGGCCTGGTGTATGATATCTTTCCGATACTGAAAGAGAGGGAGAGGCAACTAGCGGGAACCCTAAGCGGTGGAGAACAGCAAATGCTGGCGATAGGGCGTGCTCTGATGTCGAATCCAAAGCTTTTAATGCTGGATGAGCCTTCGTCGGGTCTAGCTCCCTTGGTGGTCGACAGAATCTTCGATGTGATAAAGCGACTAAATGAGGACGGTATAACGATCCTGTTGGTCGAACAGAATGTGTATCAGAGTTTGAGGTTAGCCGATAGAGCCCATGTGTTGGAAAACGGGAAGGTGATCCTAAATGGGGAGGGGAAAAAACTGTTATCCAACGAATATGTTCAGAAATCGTACCTTGGGATGTAAGTCCCTCATAACGGTATTCCAGAGGGAGAGGGGATCATTCGCCACTTCGAGATAGCTTCCTTACCAACGAGTTATAGGCTCTGAGGATTGGGGTGGATAAGCCCTCGGGGATGGTTAATAAAACGACTATTAGAATGCTGCCGTACGCGATGTGACGGAGTATGGGCATCTTTCCGCCAAGCATTATGGTTAGTACCTCGGCTATGGGTGTGAGGATGAAGGAACCAATGATTGGCCCGAAGGCACTGGAACCCCCTACGAATGATATGATCACCGGATCGATGGATCGCATTATGTTAACGTCGTAGGGGTCTATGTAAAATAGATAGTTGATGTAGAAAAAGCCCGCCAGGGCGGCAAAAAAGGCGCTGATTCCTGCAGCGATAAGTTTGTACTTGAAGGCGTTAACGCCAAGGGACGTAGCCGCATCCTCGTCTTCTCTTATTGCGGCTAAGTAAAACCCGAGCTTAGACCTCTCTATCCGAATTAGAACGAAGATCAGTACCAACATTAAAGCCAACATAGAGTAGTAATACGGCACCTTGCTGGTGAATTGAAAGTAGAAAAGGGAATCGCCGATGTGAGGGATGAATATCCCTAACGGTCCATGCGTGACTCCCTTCCATGTAAGAAGTATTATCCTTACTACTTCGCCGAAGGCTAAGGTGATCAGAGCGTAATACAGACCCCTTAACCTAAAGCAAGGAAATCCTATCAGGATGGCAACGCCGGCAGCGAGGGCTGCTCCCAGAAACATGCCAGCCCAAGGCGTAATGCCAAAGTATTCGAGCAAGAGCGTCGTGACGTATGCCCCGATGCCAAAAAATGCGGCGTGTCCTATGGACAGCTGCCCTGCGTATCTACCTAGTATGTGCCAGCTGCCGGCGAAAAAGGCGTACCAGAAGGTGAAGTAAAATATGCGCAAAATGACTGGGTCGGGGGCTAGGATGGGTATGGCCGCTAGAATTAGTAGGAAGAGCACGGGTAGGTAGACGTTTGGAGACCTGAATCGGAACAACGAACCCAAAACCCCCGAATCACTCAAGCTTTTCCCCGAGTAAGCCTGCGGGTCTCAACGCTAACACGAGTATGAAGATGATGAATGCGACGACCTCTCTAAACTCTATACCCAAGTAGAGCGAGGCAATAGATTCTACCAGACCCATCGTCAGTCCTCCGAGAAACGAACCCAAAATGCTGCCAATACCTCCCAGCGTAACGATGACTAGGGCGTAGATGGTGAGATGCGTTCCTACGGCGGGAAAAATGTAATACAATAGTGCCATGAGGGAGCCCGCCGCTCCCGCCACAGATGAGCCCAAACCAAAGGTGAGCAAACGATAACGAGGGACATTTATACCCACACACATCGCGGCCTCCTCATCTTGAGCTATCGCGCGTATGCTCTTACCCCACCTCGTACGCTTTAAGCATACCTGTAGACAAGCTGTCATGAGGAAGGCAGCAGAAAAGGCGAGCAAACGCAGTATACCTATTCTTATACCTGAGATCTCAAGGCTCGAGCCGGTCAGCCCTATTATAACTGACCTATAATCAGCCGTCCAAATAACATGGACCAGGTTCTGTATGATCATCGACAACCCGATGGTGACGAGGGCCACTACCACGATCTTGTGCTCTTGAGGCAGTCTCAACTCGAGTCCGGGTTCTATGAGACCCTTTTGGATGACTACCCCTACGATAAATAGAATGGGAACCGAAAAGGCGATGCTGATAAATGGGTGGATCCCAAGCAAGGTGAATATCCAAAACGTGACGTACATCCCGATCATCATCAGATCTCCATGGGCCAAATTGACGACGCGCATGACGCCCATCATGAGGCTGAGACCAGCGGCTAGGAGGGCGTATATCCCGCCCATGAGTAATCCGTTGATGGTAGCCTCTAATATTATCGCTATCTCAGCCATGTCGTACTAGCATGTGTCGCGACGAGCCTTAACGCTCCTCCCAGGGTGGCATTGGGAAGATGGGTCTACCTGGAACTATATCGGGTGAATATACATCCGCAGGGTAGACGGCCACAGTGATATGTTTGCCGTTCTGAACTTGTTGCAACCCGGCCATGGCATAGGGGTTTTGGTTAAGCATTGGGCCCAATCCGAACTCAACCTCTTCCTTTTGGAACTTAACCCGACCTATGGAGGACACGAAGTCTATTTTGTAGAAGGCTTCCCTCAAGTCTTCTGGGTCAAGTGAGCCCGCCGCCTCTAGGACATGGTACACGGTCTCTGCCTGCTGTACAGCCATACCCGCAATCGTGTCGGGGTCCTTGCCAAATTTGGCTCTGTACCTTGAAAAGAAGTCGATGGTCTCTGGTAGCTTAACGTCCATCGGACAAGTCACCCCAACCATCACGTACTCGGCGTCATCTCCCAGGAGTTCGACAAAATCTACCATTCCATGACCACCCTCAGCGCCAGCTATCGCCTTCACGTTCAACCCCTGTTCCTTTATCGTCGTTATTATCTTCACAGAGTCTGCTAGGTATCCACAAGCTAGTATCGCTTCAGGATTTGCCGCCTTTAGCTTGGTAACCAAAGGTGTGAAGTCGACGGCTTTCGCGTCGTATTCTTCGTGTAGTACAACATCGATACCGAAATCCTCGCAATATTTCTCATAAGCGGTGCCAGTCGTGTGCCCGAACATTGTGTTCTCGTTGATGATGGCAACGTTCTTGATCCCGGCGTCCCTGTAAAAGACGACGGGTGGCCTTGCAAACATCGCTACGGAGGAGTGTGATCTGAAGACGTAGTCGTACCCCTGCTGAAGGATCGGGTCTGAACCGGCATAAATGTGCATCGGTATCTTATATCGCTGGGCGACCTCAGCAGCAGTTATGGTTACAGCACTCTGGTAACACCCGATAAGCATATGTACCTTTTCCGTTGTGATCAGCCTCTCGATTTCGGATGCTCCTACCTTCGGGTCACCCTCACTGTCAGCCCAGATGAGCTTGACCGGGATCCCCCCTAACGATTTTATTCCACCAGCGGCGTTGATCCCTTCAAAGTACCAGTCTATCGTATCCTTTATGGTCTTGCCGTGAGGGGCAATGGGCCCTGTTAGCGGATACACCGCGCCAATTTTCACCTCTGTGACAGGAGGAGGCCTCGTGACGTACCAGTAGACACCACCGATGATGATGACCGCGACGATTACGATTAGAATGGCTACGGTTCCACTTATCGCTCTTTTGTCGTGCAAATTATTTTATTTACGGTAGCGATTTAAAAGCTTCTCAGGGAGACGGAGTCCGAGTACATATAGTTTAAAAGTGCACCAAGGAGTGCAGGATGCATGGGATCCTGTATTTTAATGATCCCACGGAATGCAATGTATAATAAATCATTGATTGGAATATCTGATATCATGCCGAAAAAGGAAAGGCCGAGGAAGGAAAAGCCGCTGTACAAGACTTGGCGGGAAATTCCCATTCCGAGAGTACTCGAGGTATTCCACGCGGACGGAACCGTCGAAGACGTGTGTCCCAAACTAGAGAAATCCTACGCCCCTCAAGAAAAAAGAGGGGTACGAACCCTTCAGATAGGTCTAAATCTGTACCACTGGTGGAGGGACCTTGTAACCCGAGAATACGGGGAAGAGGTAGCACGGAAGATGGTGATGGAGATCGGGAAAAGATGGGGACAATTAACGGCAGAACTGCTGAAAGGGCCACCGATCTTCCTAGACCCGAAGGATCCACCAGATGTACTTTTTAAGAAATACTGCGAGGGAACGATTCGAACAAGCTTTCCGATGTGTGAGGTATATGAGGTCGAGGAGGTTGGCAAGAACAAGATCATTTGGAGAACACTTGCGTGCCGCCAATTCATACCCTGGCGAGACGGATTCCACGTGCTGGCAGATCTTCCACCCGATCCCGAGTTATGTCATGAGCAGTGCGATCAGTGGTGGGAGTGGATGAACAAAGGGCTCAGTCCGAAGTTGAGGTTCAGGCGTACAAAGGCAATGGGCACAGACGGACTCTGCGAGTGGGAAGTCTGGATCGAGGAGTAACGATAGATAAAAGGCAACACCCGGCGTTGTTCTAGGGTCAAATGCGGGTATTCCTCAGTCCAAAGGTCCTTTTTGGAAGAGACGCTCTCACTAAACTAGCCGACGAGGTGCGAGGAAAGGGTAGTAAGGCAGTAATCGTCACGGATAAAATCATGGTAAAACTGGGCTTGGCCGAAAAAATAGGGGGCATTCTGAAAGATGCGGGCTATGAAACAATGATCTTCGATGAAGTGGAGCCAGATCCATCGATTCAACTGGTAAAGAGGGGCGCGGAGATGTTGGGCAAATTTCAACCCCAGTGGATAATAGGCTTGGGTGGAGGATCCGCGATCGACACGGGCAAAGCCATGTGGATTCTCTACGAGCGCCCTGAGTACATGGTATCGTACCTGCCAGAGGCTGTTACTCCTGGTATGAAACTTGGATTGCGCAGAAAGGCGAGGTACGTCTCCATTCCAACGACGAGCGGTACCGGGGCAGACGTCAGCTGGTGTATCGTGCTGTCTGACACAGATACCAGAAGAAAAATTCCCTTTTCAAACCACGAGATCGTTCCGGATATATCGGTACTGGATCCCGAGCTTCCGCTGACGATGCCCAAGGAAATCACGGCGATCACGGGAATGGATGTCCTTACACACGCCGTGGAGGGATACGTATCCAGATGGGCAAACGATTTCAGCGATGGCCTCTGCCTCCAAGCGGTGAGGATGACCTTCGAGTGGCTGCCCAAGGCATACCATGACGGTGAGGACCTAGAAGCGAGAGAGAAGATGCACAATGCTGCTACCATCGCAGGACTGGGGTTCGGCAATAGCAACACGGCTCTCGCACATAGCCTGGGGCATCCCCTTGGGGCGGTATTCCGCATACCACATGGTCGAGCAGTCGGTATCGCTTTACCCTATACAACCCAATTCAACGCTCCCGCATCCGCCGAGAGGTATGCCGAGATAGCAAGGTTCGTCGGAATCGATGCCAGATCGGCGAAGGAAGCGACTCAAAAGCTTGTGGAGAAGATGAAAGCTCTCCTCGGGTCTATCGATGAACCCACTTCGCTAAAACAGATAGGTATCCACCGGAAAGATATGGAGGAAAACATGCCTCACTTGGTTTCTACCGCAAGGCTGGATGGGTCAACACCCACCAATCCACGTCGGCCGACGGAATATTTCGAGAAGCTCCTTTGGCACATCTGGGAGGGAAAGGACGTAGACTTTTAGGATTCTCAGCAAAAGGACCCTTCCATTAGCATTTGGATTGATTAATTGGAAACGGAATTTCGCAAATTAGAAAATAAATCATACCGTAAGCCTCCATTCACACCAAAATTCCTCGGGATGGGCATCTGGTGGAGCCGTTAGGGCCTCAACCTTTGCCCTCGGATCGATAGTTCTTGCGAATTCCCTAAGATAAGAAAGTCCTACCGGTTTGCACGGAAACTCTCCTCGTCCCTTTCTTATCCTCGCCCTCTGAGGAGGGCACTCCACGATTCGAAATACGAGGCTATCCACGGTCACAGTTGGAAATTCGTACCTCATCGCCGCCCAAGTCGGCGACAGCTGTAGAGCCTTAACGATGGACTCTATGCCTCCCTCAGTCAAATCGAACGTTCGCATTATTCTCTTGGCCTCTATCGAACCAAATCGACCCCACACCTCGACATCCATGCGGGTAGCCGTTTTGAGACCGAACCTATCCTCCACAGCGAGGAACCACAATCCATCAATCGTCAGCAGAGATTTTGAGTAGAATCCGACGATTTTTTTCAGCTCGCTCCCTTCAAGATTCTCGATAGGCGTCATTTCCATCCCATCTCATCCTCTATCTCTTTCTATTTTTCTCATGCGTCACGTAACAATCGTTCCCATGATGTGGGATGCCTAAATTCAAGAAGACATTTAACCTCCATCGCAGAGAGCTAGAAGGTGTCATCAGGATTGAAGACAGAGGAGGAGTACGTGAGAAGTCTGCAGAAATTAGATCGAAAGATTTACCTGTTTGGGGAAAGACTCGAGGACCCCACAGAGTCCCCGTTTCTTAGACCGTCTTTGAACTCGGTAGCGTTAACCTACAAGCTCGCACATGACCCAACGTACAAGGAAATAATGACCGCCACCTCACACCTCACGGGAAAGAGGATCAGCCGGTTTACTCACCCACCCCAAAATGCCGATGACCTTGTCAAGAAAGTTAAGATGCTGCGACTGCTGGGTCAGAAGACGGGCTCCTGTTTTCAGCGATGTGTTGGATTGGACGCTCTCACCACATTATCCAGCGTTACCTACGACATCGATCAGAAATTCGGGACGGAGTACCACGAGAGGTTCAACGATTATCTAAAGTTCGTCCAAGCGAACGATCTGACCTGCTGTGGAGCAATGACCGATGCGAAGGGAGACAAGCCGATCCAGACCTTTACGTAAGGGTGGTTGAAAAAAGGGAGGACGGAATCGTTGTAAGGGGTGCGAAGGCCAACATCACGGGCGCCGTGAACTCGCACGAAATCTTCGTCATGCCAACCACGACGATGGGCGAGGAAGATAAGGACTACGCGCTTTCATTTGCTATACCATCGGACGCCGAGGGGATTTCGTACGTCATAGGCAGGCAGGTAAACGATACTAGGAGACTTGAAGGAGAGATCGATGTGGGCAATGCGCTATATGGGGTCGCCGGTCATGAGGCGCTGATAATCTTCGAAGATGTCTTCGTTCCCTGGGAAAGGGTGTTCGTTTGCGGGGAATATGAGTTCACGAGAACGCTCGTCGAGAGATTCACGGGGTATCACCGGCAGAACTACGGTGGATGTAAAACCGGCGTCGGGGATGTGCTCATCGGTGCAACAGCCGCTATAGCCGAGTATAACGGCGTCGAGGGGGCGTCTCACATAAGGGACAAGATCACCGAAATGACTCACCTGAACGAGACGGTGTACGCCTGTAGCTTAGCCTGCTCATACGAGGGGTATAGGTTACCCTCGGGAACCTATTTGGTCGACCTTCTATCCGCGAATGTCACTAAACTAAACGCCACGCGATTCCCCTTCGAGATGGCAAGATTGGCCCTTGATGTGGCAGGGGGGATTGTGGGGACTTTGCCATCGGAGAAGGACTTCAAACACCCTGGGCTAGGAAAACGTCTAAACAAGTACTTGAGGGGCAAGGCCGATGTACCGACGGAGCACAGGGTGCGTATCATCCGACTCATCGAGAATATGGTCATGGGGGTCGGAATGATCGAAGCGATGCACGGAGCTGGATCGCCTCAAGCACAGAAGATCATGATCCTAAGACGTGCCGACCTAGAAGCGAAAAAGGATCTTGCCAGGGTTCTAGCGGGTATCAAGAAAGACTAGGGCTAAAAAGTTCCAAACTCAGAAGGGCAACTCGCCCTCTGCGATAGGGGTTAATCTGGATCATACCGTCTTTCGCGAACCTGTAAGCTTCTTCAACAAATTAGCCGAAACTATGAGGTGAAAGAGGACAAATCGGCCCTTAATACCCACCGGTATTGGATAATCGTAGCCATTAGCTTCTTTACTGTACTGGTGGCCTACAGCATTCGGTATGGCTGCTTTCCAGTCCTCCTACCGGATATGATCAGGGCATTCAAGCTTGACTACACGAAAGCAGGTCTTATGTTCACCTCTTATTTTGTTGCCTACACGATTTTCGCCCCCATAGTGGGGTACCTGAGCGACTCGATGGGGAGCAGAAAGGTCATCGCATCCTTTGCGGCCCTGCTTGGAATAGGCGCCATCCTGATGGGTTTTTCTCATCACCCTCAGGCCATCTATCTCTTTTCCTTTCTGATGGGAGCCGGAGGATCGGCCTGTTGGACCCCGATAGTGGGGTTGCTGTCTAGGTGGTCCAGCCCATCCCGAAGAGGGATGGCCATCGGGATAGTTTTGGTGGGAACGGGTTTGGGCTTTAGCGCAATGGGGTTAATCTTGCCGCTATTTGTGGGCCTATACGGTTGGCGCCTAAGTTGGGTCTTCCCGGGCCTAATAATGGTCCTCTTTGCCTTCTTCGACTGGCTTCTGTTAAGGGAAGCCCCCATTGAGGCCGGTGGGGGGAGGCATGAGATCTCATCGAACCCTGATCCGCAGAAACGAAAGCCGTCCCGTGTTAGCTATAGAGGGATCTTCAGAAGCTTGGATTTCTGGCTGATAACGGTCTCGTACTTTTTCTACTCGTTCACGCTCTACGTGGCCATGGACTACCTTCCCACCTTTGCAATCGATGAGCTGGGCTTCGAAAAAATTCTTGCGTCCACACTCATGACCGCCATCGGTCTCGGGACTCTACCTGGCTCCCTGCTCTTCCCCACTCTATCCGATCGATTTGGAAGAAAGGCCGTATTGATCGCGTGCGATCTCGCGTTTGCCCTCATCTTTTTAGGATTTGCCTCTTTTGGTGGTTACCTGCCTTTGGCGGTGATTTCGTTTCTCTTCGGGATGTTTTCATGGGGGGGAGTCGGGATATACGCTTCCTCGGCAGCCGAATACTTCCCCCCCGAGTCGTCTGGATCGGTGATGGGTCTCTGGACTATAAGCTACGGGATGGGGGCCTTCATATCCCCGCCCATAGCGGGATTTCTGGCTGATGTAAGCGGTAGTTTCTTTTTCGCCTTCATCCTGGCACTAGTTACGGGGCTGATCTCGTCATTCCTGTTGCTTCCATTGGGAAGGAGACTCCCACCCCAAGAGGGGCTTTAGGTGTCCTGCCTATTTGCCCACGAATTGTGGTCTCTTTTTCGAAAGAAAGGCCTTGATCCCCCTCTTGGCATCCTCTGTTCCCATCGCCTCAGCGAAGGCCCGGGACTCAAATTTTAGTCCATCATCCAATGACGCCCGCCTGTCCAGACCCAGGGTCTGTTTCGCAAGTCGTAAGGCTAGAGGCGGTCCTTCGCCTAGCCTCCGAGCGAAGACCTTCGTCTCTTCCACGAGCTTCCCGTTTGGTACGACCTTATTTACCAGACCAATTTTCTCGGCTTTATTTGCTGATATTCTGTCACCCAGCATTATCAGCTCTTTGGCCCTTGCCAAGCCAACTATTCTGGTCATCCTTTGGGTTGCTCCTCCCCCAGGAATGATGCCCAACTTTATCTCGGGCTGCCCGAGTTCAGACTTTTCGGTGGCTATCCTGAAATCACAAGCTAGCGCAAGCTCACACCCTCCACCTAAAGCGTACCCGTTTATTGCCGCAATGATAGGCTTGGGGTATTTCTCGATCTTGTCGAGAACGGCGTGGGTCTTTTGGGAGAAGCCCAGGGCGGAAGCGGAGTCCATGCCGACAAAGGTCGTAACATCCACCCCCGCTGAAAATGCCCGATCTCCGGCTCCCATGATAACGAGTGTCCTAACGCTGTCGTCTCTTATGATTTCATCTAAGGCGCTCGAAAGCTCCCTGAACAACTCCATTGTAAGGGCGTTCAACCTTTCCGGTCTATTGAGGATCAACCAAGCGATCCCATTCTCCCTCTTAACGATGATCGTCCTGTGCCTTCTCTTCGTCCCTCTAGTACTCATAGAAACCTCTACCCGATCTTTTCCCGATCCATCCTCTCTCAAGATGGCTTAATAAAAGCGGATCGGGTTCATAGTAAGCCTTTCCGTACTTCTTCCTCGACGCTTTCAGAACCTCAACAATCACATCCAAGCCAATCTCGTCCGCCATCTCGAGGATTCCCTTAGGGAAACCAAGACCCAGCTTAGCTATCCTGTCCACACTCTCTATAGGGGCAACGTGATTGCGCACTAACCAGGACGCCTCATTGACAGACGGCGCGATGAGGCGATTCGTATCCACCCCCTCTTTAACCCTGCTGGGCGTCCTCGCTCTTTCGTAGACCCCAGGTTTTGTATACCTGTAAAATCCCCTTCCAGACTTGATCCCAAACCATCCCCTCCTCACGTAGTCCTCGACCATGGGAGAGGGTTCGAATGGATACCCCTCCATCCATCTTGTCCCAGCGAGTTCCCTCGCGATCCTATGGAAGCTATTCACGATGTCGATGCCAACCAGATCACAGGTCTCGAAGGGACCCATGCGGAGTTCCATTTCACTTTTAACAGCGGAATCCACCGCTTCAATTGTCCCCTCCCCCCTAAAGACGATCCAAGCAGCCTCGTCCAGGAAGGGAAGGAAGATCCTGTTAAGCACAAAGCCCCATAAATCTCTCTCGACTACTATGGGCTCCTTACCCAGCTTCTTGCTCAAATCCAAGATTATCTCGAGTGTTTCCTCATGCGTCCCTTCACCTCTTGTTACCTCAACTAGTGGCATAAGCACAGGAGGATTGGAGAAATGCATCCCCACAACCTTGTGGGGACGCCCCGTCGCCCCTCCAAGTATGGTTATCGGTATGGTACTCGTATTAGTCGCTATTATCGTGCCTCTGGGGGCTATGGAATCGATCTTCTTGAATACCCCCTTCTTGAGTTCAATATCCTCCGATATCGCCTCTATCACTAGGTCCGCGTTTTCCACGGCCTCCTTCACGCTTGATGTCGTCTTTATCCTGCCTAGGGCCTCGTGCGCCCTCTCTTGCGTGATTTTCCCCTTCTCAACAAATTTACTCAGGCTCCATCTCACCTGCCTTAGCGCCCCTTCCAGGGATTCGGTCCTTATGTCCATGAGAACAACTCCGTATTCAGCCATGGCCAACAATTGTGATATCCCCCGCCCCATAACACCGGAGCCTATCACAGCGGTGTTCCGAACGTCCGTTAGTTCCATCCTCATAATGGGAGGAGAGAGTTGGAATATATTACATTGGACCCCCTCCGTAGGAGTGTGATTATGAATGTGATTCACCATTGATCGATGAAGTTAAAAGTCATAGTAGGACTTGATGGTTAACTTGGGAGAGAGGTCAGCGGAAGAGGTCGGTGGTGGGGTTTACTTAATCGATCTCGAATTGGAGGGATACAAGGGTTTTGGAGCAGCTTACCTGCTCGTGGACGATAAGAAAATGCTGGTTGAAACCGGTCCAGCGGCATCCCACGAAAAACTTCTAGAAACGTTAAGGGGACTCGATATCAAACCCGAGGATTTGGACTACATAGCTCTAACACACATACATCTGGATCACGGAGGTGGTGTCGGACACTTAGCCAAGAGGGCCGAGAAGGTGAAAATCTTCGTGCACGAAGCCGGGGTTCAGCACCTCATCAATCCATCGAGGCTTTGGGCGAGCGCAAAAGAGGTTCTCGGGGAAACCGTAAAGGAACTTGGTAAACCGCTTTCCGTGCCCCCTGGGATGATCCTTCCCGCCCACCACGGGCTCGGATTGAGATTGGGGAAGAAGTTCGAGGTAAAAATCCACCAAACACGCGGGCACGCCCCACACCACATCGCCCTTTTCGAGGAGAATAACCGCATCCTATTTCCTGGGGATGAGGCGGGAGCTCGTTTTCTCGGATGCGTGGTCCCAGCCACGCCTGCTCCTAACTTCAATTTTAATCAAACCTTGAAGTCCATCGAACGTTTCATCGCATTGAGGCCGAAAGCCATTTGTTTTTCGCATTTCGGGACTGTCGAGGATCCCAACGTGCTAAAAACCTACAGAGGGCAGCTCGAACTTTGGAGGGAAATTATCGCAGGCTTCACCGGCGGGAAAAAAATCGATAGGGACCGAATTTTGGAAGAAATCCTCGAAAAAGATGCGGAAGTCAAGAGATTGACATCGCTGTTGGTTGAGAAAAAGACCTTGCCGATGAACCTAATTCGTAGAATATTGGTTGTTAACATAGATGGTTTTATTCGCTACCTGACAGAGAGACAAGATCCTTACTGCTAAAGTCGCTTAGAGGGTAGGCCCACGACCTGCTCATACGCGTAAATCACTCTGGATACAACGACGTAGGTTTCCAGACTCTCTTTGTCTATGCAGATCAAGCTGTCAGCTAACCTTCTCGTCTCAAGCGAAAAATGACCCCGGGGAAAGCCTCCCACTACCACACAAAACCTAGTTTGTCCCTTTGCCAAGGAGATGACCTTCGCGAGTTCCGCCTTTTCGCCCTCTCTTGTTAGTGCCAATACGAAACTCGGTCGGATCTCTTGCAATAATTGGGACATCGATTTTCTATTCATCGTGAGGAGCGGAGACCCCTTCAGAGGGACTCGCCCCGACTTAAGCAGCTGCTCCATTAAGCCCACGAACCTGTTATAGTTCTTCGGAATCCTAACGGTCGGCTCAACTTGAATTACGTAATCCCGGACTGTGTGGACGTACATCCTAAGCAGCCCCTCTTTGTTTAGCGGAGAGCCCAAGGCCTGCAGCAGCGATGCGTGGATTATATCGGGCCTTCCACGCTTGTGGGATTCCGCCAATCTAAGCATTGCCCTGTGATGATATGACCTATCCAGGAGGAGATCCCCAGGCTCTTTTCCCAGCCTAGCAGCATGGGCCCTGATATTCCGATCGCTCCAAAGTTCCTCAGGTACCGTTTCGAGCGACGATTCCGCGATTACGAGGAAAAGCACCATCGATCTAGATTTTAGTGTGGACTTAAAACCCATCCAAAAGGATCTGGACAGAAGCCTTGTGCCCTGCACGTTCCGAGCTTCTTGATCGGCTTGGTGTGCCTGGCTGAGCGCTCTACATTGGGCACGTATGAACGCATATTGGCACATTCACAGAAGCTCTCCGGCGTTGATGGTTTGCTGCATAATAGCGACTGTCAGCGTTCGCCAAGCAGTTGGGCATCTGTAGCGGGCTGATGGTACGGTCCTTGTTCCTGAGGTGGAACTATCATGAGCGGACCCGCGAGAAGCAGGAATCCTCCGAATTTCATTCGAGGAGAGTGCCAAGCACAACTGCCAAACTATTTTGGGCTGGGTTAATTTTGAATGATACCTTGGGGCGTGATAAAGTGGCATCTATAGCTTCCGAACGTATAGACACTCTGTTCGGCTTGGCTAAGCGTACCTACTCACACGATCCGGATCTAGCTCAGCAGTATGTGGACGTCGCGCTAAGAATTGCCTCGAAGTGCAGAGTTAGAATCCCGAAGGAATATCGGTTACAAGTCTGCAGAAGGTGCAAGAGCTTCCTGGTACCAGGTCGTAGCTGTCGTGTTAGGATGAGACAAAGAAGAGAACCACACATAGTTATCACATGCCTGGTCTGTAGGGAAGTTAGACGAATCCCAATAGGAAAGAGGCCGTCCACCGTAAAAACTAAAATTTCCGGGACCTAGGTGTTGGGTTGGCGGTGTACCAAGTTTCATCATCGGTCCTGATCAGTAGGCTAGTTGACCACCTAAAGAAGAGGGTGAAGGATGTATCTCCTCCGGAATGGGCACCCTTCGTGAAGACGGGTGTTCAAGCCGAAAAGAGACCGGAGGATCCCGATTGGTGGTATGTTCGTTGCGCTTCTATCCTTCGTAAGCTGTACCTCAAAGGACCAATCGGCGTTTCCAGACTCCGCGTGGAATACGGTGGCAAGCAAAGAACAGGATCCAAACCCCCCCATTTCAGAAGATCCGGAGGCTCGATAATCAGACACGCCTTGCAGCAACTCGAGAAGGCAGGTCTTGTCGAGACCGTAGGAAAAAAGGGCAGATCCCTCACGAGAGAGGGAAGGGCTCTAGTCAACAAGACGGCCCTCAGAATCATTAAGGGAAAGGCGAGGTGAGGGGTTGACTGACGAAGAGAGACGCTTAGCGGATTTGCAGCGCCAACTGGAGGAGCAAAGACAGGCGGAGATAAGGAAGCAGGTTATCCTGAGAAAGCTTTTGACTCCGAAGGCGAGACAGCGCCTAACCAATCTGAAAATTGTGCGGCCCGAATTCGTGAACCAACTCGAGACGCAGCTTATCACACTCGCCGCAGGAGGCAAGGTGGAGGTTCCCATTAACGACAGCAAACTGAAATCGATTCTAATGGGACTGCAGACGGGGAGACGGGAAATAAAGATCAGGAAGGTCTGATGGCTAGGAGTAAGCCAACCGCGAAAAAAATCAGGTTAGCGAAGGCGGGAAAGAGAATCCGCCCGGTTCCCTCATGGGTCATCGCGAGGACAATGGGGGGAGTACGGTCAAGTCCCAAGGGTAGAAGGCGCTGGAGACACACGAAGATTAAAGCCTAGATGTGATCACTCCAGGTCTGTCTCTTTTTCTAGGAATTACTCCTCCTCGTGCCTCTCCTCTGCCAAACTAACGGATGCAACACCGTCCTTATCCTTGATGACCCGAACTCGAATCCCCCTTGGGGGTTTCCTCGTCCCTCTCGCCCATATCGCTTGATTGACCTCGGGCGCAATCACGATCTTATCCGGCTTCACATGCCGCCGGATGAAGTCTCGCAATAGCCTAGTCGCCTTTGGTGAGCGCCTCTTCTTTGCCCCCTTGATGGCACTTGTAAGTGGAATAGTGAATGTATACGTCTTCTCTTCCATCATCATAGAACGAAGATCTCGAGTTGAAAATCCTTTAGAATTGTATCCACTCTTAGTGGTATGGCGATAAGAGACTCCTTAAAGAAGAGCATTGCACAACGGCATAGGCTCCACATGAAGATATGCAGAGACTGTGGAGCCAGGAATGCGCCCAGGGCTATCCAGTGTAGGAGATGCGGAAGCAGGAATTTAAGGTGGAAAAGGAGGGAGGTTAGGCGCTAGCAAGCCTCGCCGGATTTTGGGATCCTTTCTCGCGGGCTGTACGCTATTAGTAGCTCCTAAGACGTATTCTCCGTGGTCTTTCGACAACTTTTTTATCCCGACATCACGACAGACCCTAGAAGAGATCGTTTCGACAGTCTGATTAGTGGCGCTTTTTAGAAACTCACGACCGTAGGCTACGACCTTATGTCGCCAAACGGATATCTTGCGACCTCGCATACCTACCATGGATTTCAACGACTCTTTGGCGTTTAGAAAGGCGATCGACCTTAAAGTTTAAATGGATAGCAGATTCCCTTTTCTCCATGAGTTATCATAGCACCTCCACAGCGGCTATCAGGATAGAGGACGTGATGACGCGCAAAATCGTGACGATCAGTCCAGAGGAAACCGTTGAAAAAGCCGTCGAGATAATGATGGAAAACGATTTTGAATGTCTCCCGGTTACGAAGGAAAAAACCTTGCTCGGCATCATAACATTCCGAGATATAGTGAGCAAGGTCGTGTACGGAAGGAAGGATGCAACCAAAACAAGAACCAGGGATATAATGTCTGAACGTCTCATTACGTGCCATTCTGATACAACGGTTCTGGAAGTGGCTAAACTCATGAAGAGCAAGAGAGTTAGGAGAGTCCCGGTCGTTGACCGAAGCAAAAGGCTAGTTGGACTCGTAACGACCTTCGATTTAGCTATGTTTGGATGGGGATCGGAGTAGAGATTTGCTATAGAGCTAAGCCGTAACTGAACGAATGGAATGAAAAAACTTCTCTAAATGTCGATAAATGCTTATTTAGGACGCCTAGACCTTGTAGTACAGCTCGTGGTGTCGCGCTTGAGCCTAGCCTGAGCTTGACGGTTGCGATGGACGAGTCTACGTCGAGCACCTCGTCGTCCGGCGGTAGCTCTATCAGCAGCGCCACCCGGTGGAGCCCGGCTATTTTGGCTCAGCGTCACGCTCCAGTCCTCGTCCACGTTCTTTGGGGTCTTGGAGCCGCACTCCGTCCTTGGCGCAGACGTCGCCTTGGTGTCGATCACCGAGGCTCGGCTTCCATACAAATATCATATATTGCCCAGCGACCTCCTCATCCTTGAGGATCCTGGGCCGGGTCTTGGGCTTCGCCACGCCTTGAGCGGTTGGCTCGGCGGCTAAATAAGCTTCACTTTCATCGATCTTTGAGCGACCCAACGAGAGAGTTGGGTGAGGTGAGCAGGAAGAATGGCGTCTTTAAAGGCTAAAGTGCGTAAAAGTGAGGATGTCGATGCTTGCCAAGCGTAAGTTCTTCGAGGAGCTATCGATGCTTCTCGAAAGGGAGATAATGGCGATAACCAGAGACGATAAAACCTACACTGGTGAGCTAGTGGGGTACGATCCTACATCGATGAGCATCTGTCTTCGGGGAGCTAGGGATAAGAAAGGGAGGGTGCTTGATCGGATGTTCTTGCATGG
Source organism: Bathyarchaeia archaeon (assembly GCA_046760555.1). Classification (GTDB taxonomy): domain Archaea; phylum Thermoproteota; class Bathyarchaeia; order JBHIEI01; family JBHIEI01; genus JBHIEI01. Next base: position 21,838 of record JBHIEI010000002.1, on the reverse strand, counting down.
AAGTACCCTAGCTCAAATAGTGTCTACTGAAAAGCCGTTCGATTTGAAGGCCTTGGCCGACAGGATCGAAAACGTATTTCCCAATATGGTGAGGCTCATCGAAGGAGCGGGGGTCATCGTGGTGATGGACAAAGTCAGGGTCTCAGAAAAGGGAGTGGTCGAGGGGACAGGACCCGCCGCTGAGCGAATAAAGAAGATCTACGAAAAATTCGTGGAGGAATCGAAAGCCTAGACTGTAATCGTCCTTTCGCGTACGAACCTTACGGCTGAATCCAATTTCGTGATACTGAGCTTCAGTCTCAGCATGGCACCGAGGATCCTCATTACGGACTTCGCCGCTTCTGGATCAGGGCGATCGGGAGTCTCGGTTTCGGCTAAAAGGCATATCCCGCTCATCCCTCTCAGCTTTGCCAACCCGAGGATGATTCCCGTACACCCGAATATCCTTCCCACGACTCGCTTGGCTCCAAAGGCGAGCGCTTTATTGAGACTTTCGGTGTCGGTCGCAGCACAATAGACCTGAGATGGACCCCCGCTCCTCCTCTTTCTCATGCCTCCCAGGCAGAAGACCGATCGACACCCCAAATCGCGTACTATCTCCAGTATGGAGTTGCAATGCTCGTACTGATCAGGCACGGTGAGGGGTTGAGTATTACCGTACAGCAGAATCAGGTCGTTCCCTTCACCAATGCGATGGGAATAATGTAGCTGACTCATCGGAACATTTAGATCCCCATCGATTATGGTGAATCCGACTTGAGCTGGAAGCACTTCCATGAACTTTTTGGCTTTAAGTTGCCTTATCATGTGCAAGGTCGCAACATTAGCAACGAAACCCATCCCGGGTAACCCCTCAATCAGAACCGGGCTCCGAAGCCTGGGCACCTCCATGGTCCTTATAATCGTCATCCTGTCAGCCCAGATCTCACCTTAACGGCCACACCGCGCGAAAAGACCCTCATCTCATCCCTGTTGAGCAGAGCTTTGCCCACTCCCAGCAGTCTGTCCTCGCCATCGACCACCAAAACCTCATCTCTAGGCCTAATATCCGGATCGGCATCGATAACGAATTTGGCGAAGACAGATCCTCCCTTGCGAATAAATCCAGTCGCTTCATCTGAGACAACCACACGAGCCTTGGGAAAGGGCAAGGCCCTAATTATCCTTTTCCCCCCCTCGATGGTCGGGATGAGAAAACCGTCATTCGATCTCAGGGTTCCTAGAAGTATCCCGCCTGAATACACGTATCGTATCCTACCTGTCCTTCTTGATCTTCTAACATCCAAATCATCGAAGTGACCACTCGCGCCGATCCCGAATTGATAATCCACGATCTTCTTCACTATTGATTCATCACTGACCATCGTTCCCCTCAAATCTCCCACCCCCCACTCCCTTCCCCCTCGTCCTCTTCCCACCCCCTCGGGGATGATTGACTGTCCGAATGGGTAAACGTTCTTAAGTTCATAGGGTATCAGCCCAAAGGGGGGTTTGTAGATCACATGATCGGACGAAACGCGTTTTAACAGCCTCCTTGCCCTGGTGACCTCTGGTCTCATCTCCGACTCAATTCCCGAATAAAAGAAAGCCGACTTTTTGTCGTTGGGATCGAACCTCTCGATCCTGCTTTTATATCTCTTCAAGACGTAGCGGAGCGCCTCGAGTATCCTTGGATGGGCTCTGGCCCTTTCCTGAATGAGCTCCCACAGCCTATTCTCCCTTATCGCTTGTCGAACGGTTTTCATCTCCCCTAAGCTCACGTAGAGATTGTGTCTCGCCAAAGTCCTGACCATCTCAGGTCTCTCCATTCCACTGACCTCTTCTGGCGACATCCTTGTACAAACAGGACAAAAACAAGGGAATTCCTCGATATCGTCGAGTTTCTTGGTCCCCAAAACCGTCATATACCTCAGATCTTTGGCGTAGAGTGCATAAGCTGCAGAATCGAAGAGATCTGCCCCTAGCCCGACGGCTAGAGAAAAGACCATCGGATGCCCAACTCCGAAGGCATGCAATGGTCTAGCTAGATTTGAGCTCAACCTCGCCACTATTAGCATCTCAGCCAGATCTCGGAACTCGTAGGACGTGAGCGACGGGGTGAGTGTACCTATGGGGTGTAGGTCAAAGTCAAGTCGCGACAATCTCCTAGCACATTGCCTCAACAAGTCGAGAAATCTCCCCCCCTGTATCGGGGCGGCCCACAGGATGCCTTCTCGCGTTCTCATTCGGGTGCACTCGATCGCGTTTCGAATGGTTTCCTCGACCCCTTTCATCGCTTCATCCCGAGAAGAGGTTTCAGTGAAGACGTCAAGGGTCGTGGCTATATCCGGATTCAGCGTCTCTTCGAACTCGATGATCTCCCTGTTGCTCAATTCCAGCTCCTTCCCGTACTCCCAGGCTTGATAGGCGCCGGAGTCCGTCATTATCGGTCTGTGAAAACTAAGAAGTCGATGAACCCCTTCAGTAGCCGATTCTCTAAGCTTCGGATCTCTGAAGAGAACGTAGGCGTTTGTCATCAATCCCTGAACCTCGAACTCCGTTTCGAGTTCCTCTGTTGAGATGATTGGAACGTTGGGATTATAGACAGGGAGAAGCGCAGGCGTTGTTATGATCCCATGAGTAGTTTGAAGCTTTCCGAGTCTACCGCATGCATCGCGACGAAGGAGCTCAAACATCACAGAAAAAGAAGGGCTTCATTAATCAACATCCCGGCTTCATCCTGATGGAATAGGGGAACTTATTGATATTTCCAGCTTCTTCTCCATCGGGTGGCTAGAAGTTGAGAAAAGCATACCCGTCAATACTCTTGAACTACGGTCAAGATACAGGAGCTAAAAGGAGCGTACTAGACCTATCTTAGGGTGAGAACGCTCAGAGAACCTAGAGGCATCACCCATCTCAGGAAGCGCAAGGGCGAACGTAGCAAGAGGTCCCGAAGGATTGTGAACCGAATGCCTCACGGTCTCTCCGCACAAGCCAAACCTGCGCTAGGCGTGGATACGTACAAGTGGAACTGGGTGGGCTATGGATATTTCAGCTGTCGAGAATGCGGTATGAGTGCGACAGAGACCGAACGCCAGCAGGAACGTAGCCGTTAGAGGGCTTGCGGCCTTGGGGCGAGCCGTTCCGAGCTACCCGAGTAAGGCTCAGATTCCCTGAGCGGGGATGCGGTAATGGCATCCGTCCGTTTCCATAGAAGGTGAAGGCTCGCAACGCCACCTGAGGGAACGCTCTCCGGCTTCAGTCGTGGGCATATCACTAATCAATGATCCTTCACAACAATAATGTGCAGATTGTCAGTTAAGCTGAGGTTTCTTGGCGGGGCGCGGGAGGTGGGTAGGAACTCCATTCACGTCAAGGGAAGCAGGGCCTCTCTGTTACTCGATCACGGGGTGGCTCTGAATCACGAGCCGGGGTTTCCCATGCATATCAGGCCCAGGGATATCGACGCCGTCATCCTGGCTCATGCCCACCTGGATCACTCGGGGGCAGTTCCCTCGCTCTATGTGAGTCGATACATCCCCACATTTGCGACCTCCGTAACCTTCGAACTGGTGAGAATCCTGGTCGAGGATTTTCTTAAACTGTCGAGCTACTACCTCCCCTACGAGTACATCGACCTAAAAGCCATGCTGGACCACGCGGTTGAGTTACCATACGGGTCGGAATACCATTTCCGAGAAGCTTCACTTAAGCTACTCGATGCTGGACATATCCCAGGTAGCGCTCAGATACTTCTCGACATGGACGGAAAGAGGGTGCTCTATACCGGCGATTTTAACACGGTCCCAACGAAACTACTGGATCCCGCCGATCAAGAGTACGGAGAATTAGACGCGATCATTGTAGAGAGCACCTACGCCGATGAAGACCATCCCGATAGGATGAAAATAGAAGAGGAATTTGTCGAGGAGATCCGAAATGTCGTGGAGGGTGGGGGGCAGGTGCTAATTCCCGCCTTCGCCGTGGGGAGAGCTCAAGAGATACTCTGCGTTCTGGAGGCCCATCGTGTGGATTGGCCGATTGCGGTAGACGGTATGGCTCGTTCCGTGAACGAGGCGCTCCTGGATCATCCATCCTTCTTGAACAAAAAACTTCTCTCCAGTGCGCTGAGACACGCTAGGGTGGTCAGGGGCAGAAATAGCCGAAGGAAAACACTGAAAAAGGCCAGGATCATCATCTCCCCCTCGGGGATGTTGAAGGGAGGAGCGGCATCGTACTATCTAAAACACATCGCCATGGATCAGCGCAATGCGATACTACTGGTGAGCTATCAGATCCCCGGTTCTCCGGGTCGGATACTGCTGGAGACGGGCAAAGTTCTCATTGAGGACGTGGAGACACGGGTTAAGGCGAGGGTGAGGAAATTCGACTTTTCGTCCCATTGTGGAAGAACGGATCTCCAGAACGTTCTGAGGGGATTGAAGGGAAATCCGAGCGTCTTTGTCATCCACGGGGACGAGGGAAATTGTGAGAGCCTATCGGCTTGGGCCAGAGAGGAACTCGACCTGAACGCTACGGCTCCCAAAACCGGTGAAACCTACGAGGTCTGAAGGGAAGTCGATAGGTATCCTTCGAATGGGCGAACAAGCTCTCAGCGATCACGAGATCTGGGAAATCGGGGTGAAGATCAGTGAGACGTTCGGCAAGGACTGCACAGTTCTAGGGGAGACAATGCAGGTGCCAAGAGGAGCCTATATCCCAAGTCGATTCCAGTACGATGCCAACCTGATCATGCCCCTTCTTCAAGCCAGATTGGACCACTTGGGCGTGTACAGACTTCTCGCGATCACGAATGTTGACCTGTATTCGGGGGATTTAAACTTCATATTTGGTGAAAGCGAGTGCCCAGGCAGGGTATCTCTCGTTTCGACGTACCGATTGATGTCCGAACTCTACGGAGAGCCTCCTCACAGGTCCTTGTTCCTCGAGAGGTGTCTCAAGGAGTGTATACACGAACTGGGGCATTCCTTTGGGCTCGCTCACTGCTCGGAACCCCATTGCGTCATGTGCTTCTCCAACAGTGTCCTCGATACAGACCGAAAATCGCCGAGCTTCTGTCCATCCTGCAAGAGAAAATTCGGAACCTAAGTCGATGGAAGTAAATAAAAAAGGTGTTACTAACAAAGTGACGTGACGACGGCTGACGAGACCATAAGGCAACTGTACATCGAGTTGAGGATACTGGAGGACACGGTCAGACTACTCAGAACGAGACTGAACCTTCTAGAAACGAGTATCCTTGACCTGAGAACCTCGGGATCAACTCTCGAGGCAATGAAGGAAATCAAACCCGGCCATCCAGCCCTCATCCCCATTGGTACGAGCGCCTACATCAAGACGAAGGTCAGCGAGGTGGATAGACCCCTCATCAACGTAGGCATGGGGGTTTTTATGGAAAAGAACCTCGAAGAGGCAACAAAAAGCATCGGTGACAGACTTTCGGAGTTAGAGCAGGGGAGCCTTTCCATCCGTCAACAATTAGCCACCGCTACGGAGAGATACGAGGAGGCGAGCAGGAAATTGTCAGACCTCGTGCGAGAGAGGGAAGAAGCTGTTCGAAGGGCTGAGGAAGGGCGTTAGTAAGCTCGTCGATCGAATCTCCAAAACCGATCTGAGCGGAGGTAAGGTTGATAGTGCTCTGGAGGAACTCGAGCTAACATTGCTACAGAACGACGTCGCCCTATCCGTGGCGACAAGCATCTGTGAGAAACTTAGAAAAGAACTGAGAACCAGAAAGGTGGGGAGGTTTGAAGATCGGAAAACGATAGTTAGGGATGCCCTTCGGAGGGTTCTGGTTGATGTGCTCACAGTTAACGAGGCTCCGGATGTCTTGGCCTTAGCTGAAGAGAAGAAGGCTCGTGGAGAACCTCTCGTCGTCATATTTGTCGGCATCCATGGGACAGGTAAGACCACCTCCATTGCGAAAATGACACGACTCTTCCAGAAGAATAACTACTCCGTAGTCCTGGCCTGTAGCGATACGTATAGAGCTGGGTCCGTCGAACAACTTGAGGGGCACGCAAGGAAAATCGGTGTGCGTGTGATCAAGCATAAGTATGGCGGAGATGCGGCCGCGGTGGCATTTGACGCGATCGAACATGCCCGTGCCCGGAATATAAACGTCGTGTTAATCGACACTGCAGGGAGAATGGAGACGAACCGTGGTCTGATGGAGAGCATGGCTAAAATAGCGAGGGTTTCTTCGCCTGATCTGGTAATTTTTGTAGGGGATGCCCTAGCCGGAAACGACGCTGTATCTCAGGCGAGTGAGTTTAACAGATATGTGCCCATCAGCGGAACGATCTTGACGAAGATGGACGCCGACGCCAGGGGTGGGGCGGCGATCTCTATAGCCTTCGTCACTCAGAAACCCATATTATTTCTGGGGTCGGGGCAGGGGTATGATGATCTTGTGCCATTCGATCCCCAGAAGCTAGTCAACAAAATTCTTTCGTGATAAGTTCTGTTTACGACATCTTCGTATATGAACACGACACGCGTGACGCAAGACTTAAATTTTTCCCATCGGTGTCCATGGAGCCCTTGATGCCGATCTATTCAGAAGGTCCAGACACCTCTTTGCACGGTTTATTCATCCCCGAGAGGTACGGGTTTGTTGTCATCGCGGCCACGATGACGCGGGATCAAAAGAAGGATGCAAGGGGAATCATCGATGAAGCTCCTTAGGATGGTGAAGATCAAGGATCTTCTGACTCTTCAGGATCTATCACCCGCAGAGATCCTAGGCCTGATCAAGCTGACTCGATCCATCAAGGGCGAGACGGCGACCAAGCAGATCCGAGGTGCTCTCTTCGGAAAACACGTTGTACTGCTTTTCCAAAAGCCATCCACGAGAACCAGAGTGTCCTTTGAGGTCGCAATTGAAAAACTGGGTGGGAGCTCTACTTTCCTCGCGTCAAGGGAGGCACAACTGAGTAGGGGGGAGACCGTCGCCGACACCGCAAAGGTGCTTAGCCAGTACGCTGACGCGATCGTCGCGAGGGTCTACCAACACGCATTCCTGATAGAGATGGCTAAGCATGCCGATGTTCCAGTCGTCAACGCCCTGTCCGACCTCTACCATCCAGTCCAGGTTCTGTCGGATCTATTCACAATTCAGGAGGCGAGGGGGAGGCTGAGAGGGGTCAAACTAGCGTACATCGGAGATGGCAACAACGTCTGCAACTCGCTACTATTGGGCTGCAGTAAGGTAGGGATCGACCTGAGGGTGGCTTGCCCAAAGGAATACGAGCCTCCAAAGGGCGTCGTCGAGAAGGCTTATGAAAATGCAAGGATGTCAGGAAGTTCCGTGAAGATAACAAGAGATCCCTTAGAAGCATGCAAGGATGTCGAGGCCGTATACACCGACACCTTCATTTCCATGGGCGATGAGGATGAGCGAGAGACCAGATTAAAGGCATTTCTACCCAGGTATAGGGTCACCCCAGAATTCTTCAAGGTGGCTGAGAGGGATGCGATCTTTCTCCACTGCCTACCGGCCCATAGGGGAGAGGAGGTGGCTGCTGAGGTCATCGACGGTCCAAATTCAATGGTTTGGACTCAGGCGAGGAACCGCGTCTACACACAACAAGCCCTTCTGGCGGCCCTCTTAGGTTGAGGCACGTAATCGCCGTTTCCAATCGGGATCCGGCCGGATTGAACATCAAGGAGGTCCTCATCACCGATTTTGGATTCAGGAAAACGGGGGCTGATTTCGATGGTATGGCTATTTTTGAGAGGTCGGAGGTCTCAATCGTCACGACCAAGACGGAACTGGTGAACGCCGAGCACCTTAACTCGCTCGAAGCCGATCTTATCATATTCGCCAGTCGCCACGAAAGCGTGGCTGGGAAACCTTGTTTCACTGTTCACACCCCGGGAAATTGGGCAACAGCAGGCTTGGGCGGTAGGACCGGGGAGCTCTGTATCTCTCCGGCTGTGAAACAGACCGTGGCGCTAAGGGAGCTGTGGGATCAAGCCAGCAGGCGGGATCTGATAGATCGCTACGAAGTTGTCCTCGAGGCGACACATCACGGTCCCTTCCTCCGCTCCATCCCCTGTTTCTTCATAGAGATAGGAAGTAGAAGAGAGCAGTGGGAGGACCCCCTCGCGGCTAGAGTCATCGGGGATGCCATAATGGGGACGATCGGGTCACGATATTCACCAGGAGATGCGACAATAGGGGTAGGGGGACCGCACTACTCCCGCAAGTTCTCGCGCATGGTCCTCGAAGATGGTGTTGCGATGGGGCACATCGTCCCTAAGTATGTATTGCCTCAGCTGAGCGATGATATGATAAGAAAGGCTATGGATCGGGTGTTGGAGCCTGTACACTTTGTGACCCTTGATTGGAAGGGTTTAGGGCGGAGCAAGGGGAGGATAGTCTCATGCCTCAAGAAGCTCGGGGTTGAGTGGACGAAGGCCTAGACAATGTGGGCTTCCGCCGACAAGGTTAAAACGCTCAACCATTGGATAACTTGATCCGGAATTGGGGATAGCATCCTTCTTCAGATCAGCGAGAAGAATCATCAGGACGGCAAATAAACCCGGTAGAAAGGAACTCTGGATCTCGATCAAAATGAGCCTTTTGATCATCGCCCTGGTCGGGTCGATAGCTTTCATCGTGAAGTACGTGTCATCGATCCTGCAAGCGACCCCCTGATGGGGCACCTCGATCCTCATGTTACAAAGTCCCCGGCTGGAGAGAGGTACCTTCGTAGCGGCCTTCCCTCCATTAGATTCATATCTGACGTTACTGTCTTAGCGAGGTAGATGCCCCCAAAAAAGGAAAAGTCATTCATCTATGCAGTTCGAACTACTGTTGGGCAGGAAAAAAACATACTCAATTTGATCACATCCAAGGTCCTATCTGAAAACATCCCTGTGAAGGCCATCCTAGCCCCAGAGATTCTCAGGGGCTACATATTCGTCGAAGCCGAGGCCCCCCATCATGTGCTACAAGCCATCAGCGGGATACGGCACGTTCGGTCGATGATTCCAGGTCCGGTCCAGATAGCCGAGATCGAATCATACATCGTCACGGAGCCCATGATAAAGAAGCTGGATGTGGGAGACATCGTGGAGGTGGTCGCTGGGCCATTCAAGGGGGAACAGGCGAAGGTCACAAGGATCGATAAGGTCAAGGAGGACGTAACGATCGAATTGCTGGGGGTAAGCTACTCGCTCCCACTCACGGTTAATGCCGATTACGTCAGACCCATCGAAAAGGGCGAGGTGAAGCAGGGTGGAGGATAAGGTAAGGATTGTTAAGGCCATCGTGGAGGGGGGCAGGGCTACCGGCGGGCCCCCTCTTGGCCCCGCCCTTGGCCCGCTTGGGGTGAACATTGGTTTGATCGTTGATAGGATCAACGAGTTGACCAAGATTTATGCCGGGCTAAGGGTTCCAGTGGAAATCGCCGTAAACGTCGAGGATAAATCATTCGATGTACGGGTGGGCACCCCAACGACCGCTGCATTGATTGCCCAAGAGGCGAAGATAGAGAAAGGATCGTCGGCTCCAGGTGGTGAGGGTGGCGAGCCCGTTGGAGATATTTCCATCGACCAAGTGATCAGGATCGCTAAGAGGAAGAGAGAACAGCTATACGCCAAGGATCTCAGGGCGGCCGTCAGGACCGTCCTCGGGAGCTGTCTTTCTATAGGTGTCACGGTAGAGGGTAGGGACCCAAGGGAGGTACAGCGTGAGGTCGAGGGAGGAAGGTATGATGAACTCATTGGTGAAGCTTAGTGCCCTTAGCTAGAGAGAACCTTCTTAGCGCCATCGAGGCGGTGAGGGAATCTGGCAAGAGGGTAAATTTCGTTCAGAGCATCGAACTGGCTATCGTGCTCCGTGGAATCGATCCCAAAAAGACCGAGGATCGGGTGAGGCTGGATGTCGAGCTACCCCACGGGATTGTGGGAAGGGAACGTCGAGTCTGCGTATTCGCCGATGGGGAGTTCGCGTCGAGAGCCAAACAAGCGGGAGCTGATAGGGTCATAGGTAGGGAGGAGATCACTGCCATGGCGGCCGATAAGAAGGCCGTCAAAACGCTAGCTGGGCAATACGATTTCTTTCTAGCTGAGGGATCGCTGATGCCCGAAATAGCAAAATCGATGGGGCGTTTTCTGGGACCTAGGGATAAGATGCCCAGGCCCGTCTCACCTAGCGAGCCACTAGAAAGAGTTATCGCTAGCCAGAGAAGGACGGTTAGGGTCAGGACGAAGGATCAGCCAGTGATCCGCTGTGTGATTGGCACAGAGAAGATGTCTGGGGAAGATATCTCCGATAACGTCCTCTTCGTCTTAGAAAAGGTCATCGAAAAGCTACGGAGGAGGGAGAACAACGTGAGAGGCGTGTACCTAAAGAAGACGATGGGGAAGGCCATCAGAGTGGCGCTTTGATATGAAAAGAGCCGAGAAAGAGAAACTCGTACAGGAGCTTGCTGAGGCCTTTAAGGAACACAGCACGATAGGCTTCGCCAGTCTCTATCGAATGGGAGCCGATCAACTGAACGGTATAAGGAGGAAGTTCAGAGGAAAGGTTACCTTTCGTGTCGTGAGGAACTCCTTCATAAGGATGGCACTTACGGCTTCTGGCAAACCCGGTCTGGAAAGATTAGGCGAGTTTCTGACGGAATCGGGGATCCTTCTGTACACGAACTTGGATCCATTCGAGTTAACCCAAAAATTCAGGAGGGGCGCGATAAGAGTGAAGGCACGTGCGGGGGATGTTGCCGAAGAGGAAATAGTGGTACCCAGCGGCAATACCGGTCTCCCACCAGGACCTGTGATCAGTGAGCTGGAATCCGCGGGTATTCGGACGAGAATAGAATCGGGTAGCGTATGGATCGCGGAGGACACCGTTGTGGCCGAGAAGGGCGATGTTATCTCAGAACAGGTCGCGAGGGCCCTGAACAGACTAAGGATAGAGCCCATGAAGGTGACCCTATCGCTCATCGCGGCATACGACAACGGCACCATACTCACCTCGGATGTCCTCAACATCGATGAGACCCGGTACATGAGCGATCTGCAATTAGCTGCCAAACAGTCCTTGGCGATCGCAATCAAGGCCTCATATCCGTGCCCGGAGACCATAGGTTCCCTCATACAAAGGGCGATAGTTGGAGCCAGGACCCTGGGACTAAGCGTCGCTCATCCTGCGCCTGAACTTCTACCCGAACTGTTGGCCAAAGCCCATTGGGAGGCTCTGGTGCTAAACGGGATTCTGGAGAAGGCTTCGTAGCAAAAATAAATAGCTTAAGCCAATAGGCGTATGGAATGGAATACATATACGCTGCCCTCCTGCTCCACAAGGTGGGAAAACCGATCTCCGCGAAGAATCTTAAGAAGGTTCTGGAAGCATCGGGGTCTACCTTTGACGAGGCAAAAGCAAGGGCTCTTGTTGCTGCCCTCTCGGGGGTAGACATAGAGGAAGCAATAAAATCGACGCTAACCGCCCCCACGGTCTCTCCTCCTTCTCCACAGCCATCCCCAGCCCGGGAAAAGGGAGAGGAGAAGAAGGAGGAGAAGAAAAAGGAGAAAAAGGAGGAAGAGGAAGCCTTGGCCGGTCTCTCTTCTTTGTTCGGTTGAGGGCCCCTAGCTCAGCTAGGTAGAGCACTGGGCTTTTAACCCAGGGGTCGGGGGTCCGATTCCCCCGGGGCCCGCACGGGCCCGCGTTGTGGCAGTCAGAGGGACCGGTTCCTTCTAGCCACCGATCATGGATCGAGACCATTATACCCGTCGGAACTCCTTTCACTCAAGTCGAATCGATTACAAGAATCGATCATAATAGCACCGTACCGAAACGTATACCGCCCTACTGGACGGAGAGGATGTGGCTTGGTGTGGACCGATCTTTACAGGGATTTTCGGACGGCGACAAGCTCTTCGGCCGAGGATGGGTTGCGAGAAAAAATCAAAAAGACGTTACTTACTAGGGCTAAAGTGACGGATACAGTGATTAGATCGGTTCCAAAACAGATCCTAGATCACGTCAAAGGGCTTTCTGCCCACGATCACGTAGTTCATTTTTACGAAACAGAAGAGGATAAGCACCGGGTTCTCTTCTCTTTTGTAGAGTCGAAGTTGAAGAGCGGAGAGATTGTTCAGTACTATATCCACGGAGGGAAGCCAGGAGAAGTCAAGGGAAAGATGAAAAAGCATGGAATCGACGTTGATCGATTCGAGAAGGATGGGCTATTGGAGATCATCGACTTTAGGTCTCTCGGCGTTCGGCCTGACATTTCTCCTAAAGATGCAAAGGATGTCCTAAAAGGAATCTATGAGGCTAAGGGGAGAAGGCCGATGAACATAATCGCAGACGATCCTCTGCTGGTCTGGGATCCTAAAAAGCTATCCGAGTTGGAAGAGGGACACGGGAGAAGGCTGGAGACGCCCATCGTGTTCTTTTGTGTCTACCCATCGCGTAAGGTGACCAAAATCCGGAATGACAGACTCTATCTTGACCTCATCAAGGCGCACGGACACGCGATCTTCCCGGGCGTCGCGCTGAAGCTGGTCGAGTAGAGCCCTCAACAGAATCTTTGCTGAAACGAAAAGAAGACCAAACTAGTGACCTTGGAATCAAGCATCGAATTAAGTACCCCAACAGATTTCCCTTTGGGAGTCTATTATAAGTTCGACTAGGTTTTAGCGAGAGAATACTATGGGCCGTAAAGGTCGTGCCATGCTCCGTGCGGCCATGAGAGTCTTGCCCGAGGAAAAAGCAGGGCTGGTCGTTAAGGGCATCGACATCGTTGGGGACATCGCCGTGATAAAGATCCCTGAGGAGCTCAAACCGAATCGCCTCGCTATAGCGGAGGCCTTGCTAAGGGAGATACCGAGCGTAAAGGTCGTACTTAGAAAGGTGGCCCCGGTCGGTGGAACCCATAGGACGATCGGCATCGAATGGCTCGCAGGCGATAAGAGGACTGTGACTGTGCATAAGGAATACGGATGCCTCTACCGATTGGACCTGAGTGAGGTCTACTTCTCGCCAAGACTCGCCACAGAGAGAAAGCGCATCGCCGATCAGGTTAGGAAAACAACCGTACAGGAAACGATCGTGAATATGTTCTCGGGAATAGGTAGCTTTTCTATCATGATAGCAAAACACGCCAAACCAGCGAAGGTTTATTCCATAGACATCAGCCCTGTTGCCACTCGCTACGCAAGGGAGAATGTCGCACTAAACAAAGTTGAGGGCGTGGTGGACGTAGTTTTGGGAGACGCTCGCCAAGTCATCAAAGAACGACTTCTCGGTGCCGCCGACAGGGTCCTGATGCAACTCCCTGGGAGTGCCTACGAATTCCTCGATGCCGCGACCCTCGCCCTTAAACCAAAGGGCGGGATCATCCACTACTATTGCTTCGTCAGGGAAGGTGAACTCGGCGCTGCGCGCCGCGATGTGCTCGAATGCCTAAAGGCATTAGGTTACGAAGGTCGAATAACCCTTGAACGCAAGGTCTCCGAGGTCTCCCCGAGGAGGCACGAGGTCGTCTTCGACGTAAACGTTTCGCCCTTGCAGGCTCCTTTTGCATGATCCACTTGCCTCTGTTGCGCCAAATAGTGGCTTTCAGATGGCGTTGTTGGTGTCAGGTGACTAAAACTGCCAGCCCTCTTTTCCGCGAAGGGGAACGAAGACGACCGACCCGAGATCTTCCTCGGTTAGCGTTCCATCCTCTCTTTTCCTGACCCTCACCAGCCTCTGCCCTAGGTAGATCGTCCCGACGGGTATCACGATCGTGCCGGTGGGTAGCAGCTGGTCTAGTAGGGAATTTGGCACTTTGGGAGCGGCTGCTGTGACCAGTATGCGATCGTATGGGGCTTCCCTTGGGTACCCTAGGGAGCCGTTTCCGTGTATAACCGTCACTCTACCGCTGTAATTCGCCCTACTGAGGTTCTTTCTGGCGAACTCAACGAGTTCGGGCACTATCTCAATCGTAAACACGTGGCCATCAGGGCCCACGATCTCTGATATTAGAGCGGCATGGTAACCGCTCCCAGCTCCTATTTCCAGAACCTTGTGTCCCGGCTCGAGTTCGAGGGCCTCATTCATGATTAGTGTCATGTGCACAGCACTGATTGTCTGCCCATAGCCGATTGGCAGTGGGCAATCATCATACGCATGATCTCTAAGTCTGGGGGGCACAAATTCCTCTCTCGGAACAGCTCGGAATGAGCTAATGACTTTCGGACTCTTCGCAATCCCTCTAGCTACAAGATACTTAAGAAGCTCCTCTTTTCTTGTGGTAATCCGCGAAGTTTCTCCCCTATTGTGATGCCAAGCCATCTCTAAAAACCTTGGAGATCAAATGTTAGGCATCTGCGTAAAATAACTGTTCCTGATGAAGGAAAGCTTCTATGCTTTTATTCTAAAATTCAGGTGCACATCGACATGTACGCTACGGAAATGTATAAAAGAGAAGACACTGGGATTACAGCTGCCTTCATTACGAGTATCACTGGCGTGGAAAATTTGAAGAGGTTTCAGGACCGGATTGGCTTTACCGACAGGGAAAAGCAAGAAAGCCTCAGGAAATATTTAAGCAAACCATTACAGTGACCATCCGTTACTGACTTCCCCTCAGGAGGCACTTACGGTCTGACCATGACTGCTCGGCAAGGGGCAGTCATCGTACGCATGGTCTATTAGCTCTGGAGGAAGAAAATCCTCTCTAGCAACCGATCGAAACGATTCGATCACTCTAGGGCTCTTCGCGATCCCCATGGAGATGTAATAATCAAGGAGCCTTCTCTTCGCCTCGTTGAGCCTACTCATAGGACATGAACCCCTCTAAGGTCTGAGGGGGCGTCTTCACCGCTTGTTCGATCTTCTCTAAGGCCTTTCTGACCCTATCTTCAGAAAAATCTCTCTCCTCGCACAGGAACTCGATGGTCTCCTCGATGAGCGGCTTCCTTGGCTCGATGTTATATTTCGTGTCTACCCGGGGATTCAGGAAGATGTTTCTGATCTCATCCGGAGGAACAGGGAAATCGGCTTTTTTCAGGACAGGCAGGACCCTCTCCAGCGACCCATACTCCTTTATAAGTTTTAGAGCCGTCTTGGGTCCTACACCTTTAACTCCCATGGGATTGTAATCCGTTCCAACGAGCATGCCGATGTCGATGAGCTGATCCCTCGTGATGCCCAGCCTCTCGAGCAACTGAGAGGTGTTAACGACTTCAGGGGTGATCTTGACATACAGATCCCTCCCCGGCAACTTCCTCCTTCCTGTGATCGAGAGATTTCGCACGAGCTTTGTTGTCCCGAACAGAAGAGCATCGAAATCCTGACTACCAGCCCCCCAAGCATCACCCCTCATCGTCAGATATGCGGCCTGAGCTTCCCCCTCGGATGGTGCTTGGATCCATGGGACGCCCATTAGGGAAAGCAGTTGCTTAGCATCATCGACCATATAGTCCTTCAGGACAGCCGCTCTTTGCGCGAGCTTCCTCGCCTCCTCCATGTCCCCTCTTTCTCTAGCCCTCTCGTAACTCCGTAGGGCTTCCGATCTAACCCTCATCCTGCGCTTTATCTCCGCCTCTTTAAGGGCTGGCGGCTCTCCGTCGAACACATAGACCAGTCTGATCCCCTTCTCCATCAGGTTAGAAGTCCGGTACAGAAGACCACTGAGGTGGCTCGTCACCCTCTCGTGTCTGTCCATGAGCGGTTCTCCCCTCCTGCCGCGTATTATTGATAGAAACTGGTGTAGGGTGTTATAACCATCAATGGCGATCGTCTTTCCCGCGAGATCGGAGAGCGCTACCTTATCGGGCGACACTAACGCTCGTAGGTTAACCCCCACTACGCTCCCTTTTCCACAAGCTCCACGACTCGTCGTTCCCGACTCGTTACATAAACACGGATGAGCCCCTGAACTTCGAGTCGCATCAGCGTCGCATCGAATTCCCTACGGCTGAGATCTTCGATCGTTTTTCTAACCGACTTGTAGAGGGTTTCTGCTGTCATGGACCCCTTTTTACTTAGGAGATCGACGATGAGGGTGTGCGGCGGGATGATGCCCCAAGAAAGGGATGGCATCTTCCTAGGCTATAGCTCCCGGGATCGGTCTAACCGCTCGCTCAGATCGTTTGGTAAATGTTTCGTACCACTCCTTGACCCTATCCGTAACGCTCGGTGCTATACCCCTTATCGCGCCCTCAAAATCCCGAGGTTCGATGCTCTTAGCATCTGAACGCCTCCGGAGCGCGAACATGGCCGCTTCCCTGCAGATTGTGGCAATATCGGCTCCCGAGTATCCCTCTGTCCTCTTGGCCAGCTCCTTGAGATCTACGCCCTTTGCCAGCGGCATCTCCTTAGTGTGAACTTTGAATATCTCAAGCCTTCCGTGCTCATCCGGGGGCGGCACGTGTATCAATCTATCGAACCTTCCTGGGCGTAAGACGGCTGGATCCACGATATCCGGTCGATTCGTTGCGGCGATAACCACAAGGTCTTCCAGGGTCACGAGACCATCCATCTCTGTTAACAGTTGACTTATTACGCGCTCAGTTACCCTCGAATCTCCGTATCCCATACCCCTAGGTGGGACGATCGCATCGAACTCATCAAAGAAAATGATGGATGGGGCGGCCATTCTTCCCTTACGAAACACCTCCCTAATGGCTTTCTCCGACTCACCTACCCACTTGCTGAAAACCTCTGGCCCTCTGATGCTGATGAAGTTCGCCTCCGACTCTGTGGCCACAGCCCTCGCCAGAAGCGTCTTCCCGCATCCCGGAGGTCCGTAGAGTAGGATGCCCCGAGGAGGCTTGATACCCATCCTCCTAAAGACCTTGGGCCGTGTGAGCGGCCATTCAACCACCTCCCTGAGCTTCTGTTTCACCTCCTCCAGTCCACCAACCTCGTCCCAACGAACGTTCGGCGTTTCGATGTAAACCTCTCTCATGGCTGTTGGGGTTACCGCTTTGTACGCACCCGTGAAGTCCTTGGCGTTCACCTCCATCTTTTCTAACATTGTAGGCGGAATAGGCTTCTCCAGATCGATTTCCGGGAGATACCTGCGGAGAGCCTTCATCGCCGCCTCGCGGCTGAGAGCCGCCAGATCAGCGCCAGTGTATCCGTGCGTTATTGCCGCCTGCTTCTTTAGATCCACGTCTGCCGCCAATGGCATGCCGCGTGTATGGATCTGAAGAATTTCAAATCTAGCCTGTTTATCGGGAATGCCAATTTCGATCTCCCTGTCGAACCGTCCGGGTCTGCGCAGGGCAGGATCTAGGGCATTGGGTCTATTTGTTGCCCCTATAACGATGACATTCCCTCGAGCCTCTAATCCATCCATTAATGCGAGCAATTGAGCAACAACCCTTCGCTCGACCTCACCGGTAACCTCGCCCCTCTTCGGTGCTATGGCATCCAATTCATCGATGAAGATGATGCTTGGGGCCTTTCTCTCCCCCTCATCGAAGATCTCTCGTAGCCGCTTCTCCGACTCACCATAGAACTTCCCCATGATCTCGGGACCGTTTATGGCTATGAAGTTCGCCTCCGACTCATTGGCCACAGCCCTCGCCAGAAGCGTCTTCCCGCATCCAGGAGGTCCGTGGAGTAGCAATCCCTTGGGTGGGTCGATCCCAAGCCTGCTGAACAGCTCAGGATGGCGCATGGGCAACTCAACCATCTCCCTTATACGCTGAATCTCCTCGTGGAGGCCACCGATGTCCTCATAGGTCGTCCTATAAATCCTCGCGAGCTTGGGGATCGGTCGAGACAGAATCTCGAGTCTGGTTTCAGGAGTGACCCTGACCACACCGTGCGGTGTCGCCTTAGCGACCACGAAAGGCACGCTCCTTCCGAGCATCATAATCAGGGTGGTGTCACCCTTCACGAGGGGACGATCGATGAGCCTGTCCTTAATGAACATCGTGAAGTCCACGTCCACGTTAAGCTCGATGGCGACCGGAGCGAGAGTTACCGAATCCGCATCTCGGACCTCTGTCTTACTGACCCTCACGTATTCATTTATCGCCACACCAGCGTTCTGACGAATGGTCCCATCCATCCTGATGACCCCCAGACCCTGATCGTCGGGATACGCGGGCCAAGCTATCGCCGCGGTCTTCTTGTTTCCCGAGATTTCGATGATGTCGCCTGCGGAAACACCGAGTTTGGACATGGACTCCTCATCGATCCGGGCCTTACCCTTTCCCACGTCCCTAGGCTTGGCCTTGGCTACTCTCAGTTGAACTTCCATGACAAGGTTCTGAATAGAAGGACATCATTAATTTAACTTTTGTCGGCGGGAAGTCCACCTGCAAAGCAGGGGATGAGAACTACATCCCAAACACATACTCGAGGCTTTCCCGTTGACTACGGGGTAGGGCGTGGACCGCCCGATCTTCTCAAGGCAAACGCCTGGCCCGATCCGCAAGTCCAGCTCATAACTCAGGATGACCGGAGGGTCGAGAGCGATCCCCGACGGGCCAGATAGGCAAGTCAGGGTCCGCGAAAACCGCACTTAGGGCAGCGGTACCCCCTGGAAAAAAGTCTACACCTCTCACATCTCCGTATCGTAACCTCCCCGCAATTCGGACAGGAAAACCTAACGGATTTCTCCCAGGGTTTTATGGGCTTATTGCAGGAGGTGCAATTAGGCATCGACTCAACCTCGGACAATCAACCCAGCGAGATCCCTCACCATGTTAACTGGGAGCTTAAAGAGCATCCTTCGGATCAGGAAGCCGATCACGGAGCCCTGAAAGTCGATATCCCCCCTTTTGGAGATGTCCTCGGCCAATCCCTCCTCGATTGCAACCTTAAACAGCCTATCGATGACACCGTCTGTTAGCTTATTAGCAACTTTCCTCGCCATCGACATGAGCCTTAGATCCCTACCCAATTCCGCCTTCCAGCCATCCTCATACCGCCTTAAAGAATTTGCTGACCAATCGTTTGAGGAATGAGCTAGGTTTACGGCATAAGCGGCATGTAGTGCGCAAATACCTCCGATAATCACTCCTCCTCCGGTGGTCGGCTTTGTCTGACCGGCTGCATCGCCGACTATTTGAAAACCATCTCCAAACGTCCTCTCGATCGGACCTCCTGTGGCAATCAGCCCAGAGGTAGAGGTGATCGGATCCCCTGGGATCCCCAGCTCCTCCTCGATAAAGGATCTGAGTCTATGGTGGGGACTACCCGATGTGCATCCCAACCCGATCCGTATCGTGTCGCCGTGAAGTGGTATCTTCCAGGCGAAAAAGCCGGGAGCGATCCTCCTTCCAAAGTACAGCTCCACGAACGACGGATCGACGTCAACCCCCGTGATCTCCATCTGGGCGGCGGGTATGATGCCCCTTACCACACCAACCCTTAAACCTCGAGTGATGACCGATCTCACTCCCTCAGCGACGATAACCACATCCGCATGCACCTCCCCGATACCGTCAACGTCCGCTCCAGCGACCCTACCCTCCTCAAAGACCAGGTTGGCGACTCTATGACCGAGAACAATTTGGGCACCGTACCTTGCTGCCTGCGCTGCCAAGGCCTTGTCCAGCAGTTCTCGATCGACGACACAAGTATTGGGCTCTTCCGCTTCTACCTCGAATACCAATCCCTTCGGTGAGTGGAAACGGGCCCCCGCCACCCTATCATTCAGAACGTAACCTGATGAAAGCGGGATCCCAAGGCGCTTGAGTCCCTTCTTGCTCAGGAGGCCAGCACAATGAACGGGGACCCCGACCTCCTGATGCTCCTCGTAAACGGTCACGTCTATTCCCCTCCTGGCTATCTCCCTTGCAGCCAATAGACCACTCGGACCACCACCGATTATGAGAGCCCCCAATTATTCGCACCGGCCTCCTCAGTTTGGTCTTTCAATGGGCGAGTGAAAGAATCCGTGAAGGATTTACATGTAACCTTGTAATCAATCTGTCCGACAACTCACTCATTGGCATGTCCGTAGTCTCTAAGGAGCTCCAGGGAGCCGGTGATCTCATCAATTTCCTCGCTGTCAGCCGGACCTATTCCTAGGGCCGTAGTTTCCCCCGGTCTGATCTCCGTTAGTCCCCGGTCCTTGATGAGTTTGTTAGGAAGCCCTTTTCTCTCAACTCTATCCTTGAGCACGAGCAACTCGCGTAAGGAGCCCACTCGGAGAATGACCTTTTTAGCCCCCTCCTCGTTCCAAATTCTCCACTCCTCAGGTCTCGCGTTTCTTGCCTCCTCGGAGGCCTCCAAGCAGGCATGACACGCCTGGGCCACGAGTTTTCCCACACTCATGCCCAAATCTGTTCTGACGATGATACACTGTTTGGTTTGAAAATGACCCGGTGATGGGCTTTTCCCCCGCATGATTTCGGATTAGGGCGTCAGCCTCTCGACGTCCCTTGGGAATAGGCTAACCTCCCTGATGTTCTCACAACCCGTTAAGCACATGAGCAGTCTCTCAAGTCCCACGGCGAAGCCGCTGTGAGGGGGCATGCCGTAATCAAAGGTTCTGAGATGATATTCGAAGGACCTGGGATCCAATCCCTGTTGTCTCAGCCGCTGTAGGAGCTGCTGTTTTTGATGTACTCGGGTTCCCCCCGAGGCAACTTCGACCCAACCGCACATAAGATCGAATGCATCGCAGAACTTTGGATTCTCCTTCACCGGCTGGATATAGAAAGGCTTTGACCTTGTCGGCCACCTTCTGATGAAGTAGAATCCGTCGTGCAGGGTGCCGAGCACCCGAAGGGCTGGCGTTGGAAGGTCTTCACCCCATTCAACATCCGTCCCGGCATCTCTCAACTCGGCAATTACATCATCGTAGGTCATGACCTCGAGTGGACCCCGAGCATCTGGCAGTTTATGTCCAAGCAACTTGAGTTCCTGTTGACACTTGTGGCTAACGGCACTAACCACGCGAATCACGGCATCTTCTAGCACTCCCATCACGTCATCAGCTGTCACAAATGCTTCTTCCACATCTATCGACGTGTACTCACTGGTGTGTAGCCTTGTGTGCGACTCCTCCGCCCGGAATACTGGGCCGATCTCATAGACCTTCTCAAAACTGCTCACGAGCTCCTCCTTGTACAGCTGAGGGCTCTGAGCTAGGAACGCCTCGCGCCCGAAGTAATCCACCCTGAACAAGGCCGCTCCTCCCTCCGTCGCGGAAGCAATTATCCTCGGGGTGTGTACCTCGATGTATCCTCGATGGGTGAGGAAGTCTCGAAAGGTCTCAAGCACCACGTTTCTGATTCGGAAAATAGCTCGAGTCCCCTCTCTCCGCAGATCCATGACCCGTGCGTCAAGACGTTTGTCGAGTTCCGCGGGAATCGTCCCCGTGACGTCAAGCGGTAAAGGATGCCTTGCAGTGTTAAGGATCCTGATCGTACTGGGAACTATATCTGCGCCGAATCTGCTAACGCTTTCTCTAACTTCACCTTCGACCCCCACCACATATTGCGTTTGAAGTGCCTGGGCCTTCATCGCCAGTTCCTTATTGACTTGCTCCTTCGGGATCGTTATTTGGCATCGTCCCGTTCGGTCCCGGAGGATCACGAATCTCAATCCGCCCAGATCCCGTATCTTATGAACCCAACCGAAGATGACCACTCTTGACCCTCGAAGCCTTGGCCCGATCTCACTCGCGAAGTGGGTACGACGCCAGGCTCCAAGTTCGTCCAGATTCATCCCAAGAACTCTACCCTCAGGGAGATATCTCGGAGCATCTCGGCGATGGCCTTCAACTCCTCGACCTTTTTGCTCGGAATCCGCCCGGCTCTCGTCTTCAACACAGCTCCTGTTATTGTGGTACCATCGGGTAGCCATATCTTATTGGTCGTCAGGATCGCGAAGGGAGCGAAGAGATCCTCGAGAATCTTGCCGCAC
>JBHIEI010000001.1:0-55260 GCA_046760555.1 Bathyarchaeia archaeon | reverse complement strand
CCTCAAGTCGAAGCTGACGCCTAGCAATTCTCCCATATCTCACCGGTTCGTGAGATCGTACGTATTTCCCGACCAATTCACGGATGCGGCTCGACGCGCTCACCCCATCATGTCTGCAAAGTTCGACAAACCGTTCCCACTCCGGTTGAAATGCCAGGGGCGTGTAGAAGGATCTGCTCCTGCTAACCGGATTGATGGACCGCTTCTTCGGAAACATCCAAGTCACAATGAATCACCATTATTTAGAAGCTGAAGGAGCTCGTTTCCGGAGCTAAAAGGTTTTTATCTAGTACTCAAGAACGAGTGAATAGTCATGGCGAAAGATCCGGTATGTGGTATGGAAGTAGGTGAGGGCAGCGAATACAAAATGGAGCACAAGGGCGAGATGTACTACTTTTGCTGCTCGACATGTATGGAGCAGTTCAAAGAGGATCCAGAGAAGTACTTGGAGTAGCTCTCTTTACAACTCAGCTAAGCCAAAGGGAACGTCCTGTCGGACTGATTTAGAATGGATCACAAAAACCATGCTTTTCGTCCGGTCGCCTCGTAGCGACCAACGATGCCGATCTTCGCCTTACAAATTGGGCAGGTGCCATCTTCTTTGACCTTATAATCCCCGATTTCATATCCAAATCTTCTAACAAGAGGCTCCCCACATTTCTGACAATACGTATTTTCAGCCTCGTGTCCAGGAACATTCCCAACGTAAACGTAGTACATCCCCTCCTCCATGGCAATCCTCCTCGCCCTAGTGAGAGTTCTGATTGGGGTCGGGGCTACATGTGTCATCCTATAGTGCGGATAGAATCGACTGAAGTGGAGGGGGGTGTCGGGACCCAAGTTCCCCTTTATCCACCGAGCTAACTGTTTTGTCTCGGTTTCGTTGTCATTGTACCCAGGTATGATCAGGTTGGTTATCTCCAAAAAGATCCCTTTCTTCTTCATGAACTTGGTCGCCTCGAGCACGGGCTCCAGCATGGCGCCACAGTTTTTGCGGTAGAAACTGTCGCTAAAGGATTTGAGATCAACGTTCGCCGCGTCGATAAGTGGGGCCAATATATTCAGGGCCTCGAGGGTGATGAAACCGTTCGTCACGAGGATGTTGAATATTCCCTCCCTTCTTGCTATCCTTGCCGTATCTAGGACATACTCGAACCAGATGATGGGTTCGGTGTACGTGTAGGCGATGCTCCTGCATCCGCTCTCCTTGGCTTTTTCCACGATGACTTCGGGATCGTAGTACGTCGTCGCTGCGTCTTCCGGAGCCACTTGGCTGATCGACCAATTCTGGCAGTTTCTACACTTCATGTTGCAACCAGGATTGGCGATCGAGAAAGCCAGACTTCCGGGCCAAAAGTTAAAGAGTGGTTTCTTCTCGATCGGATCAATCGCCATGGACACGACCTCTCCATAGATAACTGTGTAGAGCTTCCCGTCCCTATTCTCCCGTGTCTTGCATACACCCTTCTTGCCGGGTTTTATCACGCACCGTAGAGGGCAAAGGCTACATCGCACATTCTTCCCGGCAAGACTTTCACCTAGGAGGGCTTCCCTAAGCACATCTAATAAAGCGACTCCAACTTGAAAAAGCGACCAGTGAGGTGGGAAACGTTGTTTAACGGAGCCGTCATTGTGTTTGGATGATAATCATACCTGGACCCACATCCAAGGAGCTTGCAGTCGAAGTAGCCAGACTATCCGGAGCCTCGCTCGTAGATGTTAAGTCGAAGACCTTTCCCGATGGGGAGGTCTACGTCAGGATCCTGGGGAAAGTGGAGGGGGAAGACATCGTGATAGTACACACGACTGCACCCTCCCAGAATACGAGACTCCTCGAGCTTTTCCTTCTGATCGATGCCGCGAGGGATATTGGAGCCAAGAGCGTGACGGCCGTAGTCCCTTATCTGGCCTACGCCCGTCAGGACAAGCGTTTTCTTAGAGGCGAGGCAGTTAGCATAGATACGATCATACGGATTTTGAACAACCTCAGCATCGACAGATTTATCACGTTTAATACCCACGACGAAAGAAGTCTCAAGAAGTTCAGCATGGAAGTTGAGGATTTATCGGCCTTTCCTTTGCTCGCAAAGTACTTCAAGGGTAGGGGGCTCGATGGGGCGCTGGCATTCGCTCCCGACCAAGGCGCGGTTGAAGGGGCAAGGGAAGCCAGTGAGGTCCTCGGTGGAGGTTTCGGCTGGATCGTGAAGGAGAGAGATAGAGAGACTGGCGAAATCCAATTCGAGCAAAGGGAGCTTGATGTGCAAGGGAGAAGGGCTATCGTATTTGACGACATCATCAGCACAGGTGGGACGGTCGCATCCGCTACGGCCATCCTCAATGGGCAGGGGGCGAAGAGCGTATACGTCGGATGCGTTCATCCCCTGCTGGTGGGCGACGCACTATATAGGATAATGCGAGAGAAGGTAAGGGGGATCGTTGGAACGGATTCTGTTCCTAGCCCCGTGAGCATCGTATCGTTGGCACCACTCATCGCCGAGGAGATCAAGGGTTGACGAAAAACGTCTTTTTCTACCTGTCAGGAGAACATCCGGCTCTCCCTGAGGCCGAGGTAAAGGCGATCCTCCAAGCTGAGGGTATAGATTACGCCATCAGGATGAGCTTCCCTCAGGTGTTAAGGCTATCGACAGATCTGAAAGCGGTGCCCATCGTCGGGAAAAGGGCTGGGATGACACACGTGTGTGGAGAGGAGCTGTTCTCCTGTAACGCCAAGATAGAGGAGATTAGAGAGATACTTGAAACGGGAATAAGGCTCCCTAGAAAGGGAACGTTTGAGGTGCGCGTGAGGAGAATCCTGGGGAGTTCTCCCGAAATTTCATCCATGGATCTGGAGAGGTTGGTGGGAAGACTCATCGAGAGGATCCATCCAAACCTTAGGGTCCAACTGGAGGGAGCCGATCACCAATTTCTGGGGCTGTTAACTTCGGATAAATTCGTTTTTGGACTCGTGGGGGCCACCATACCAGCAAAGACCTTCGAGGATAGGAGACCGAGCAAACGTCCGTTTTTCCATCCGTCCGCCCTGATACCGAAGTTTGCGAGGTGTATGGTGAATCTGGCGAGACCGAGAGCCGATGAAATCCTTCTCGATCCATTTTGTGGGACGGGAGGGCTTTCCATAGAGGGCGAGTTGATCGGGTGCAAGACAGTGAGCTCGGATATCGATCCCAGGATGGTCAGGGGGTGTAAGATGAACTTGGCCCATTATGGTATGTCCCCCGAATCGGTCACCATCTCCGATGCCAGGAGGCTGCCCTTTCTTCACGCCGATGCGGTAGCAACCGATACCCCATTCAGAAAATCCACCAAGACATTCGGAGCCTCTATGGGCGATCTCGTCGCGGATTTCCTATCGAATATCGACCGAGTCCTTCCGAGAAGGAGGTTCGTCTGTTTATCTGCTCCACAGCAGGTGCGGCTGAGCGAAATTGGAGTCGGTTTGGGCCTTTACTTGGTCGAGACCTACCTGGTATACGTACACCGAAGGCTCACACGTGAGATCTGTGTATTTAGGAGATAGGCCTTGCTCACCATCACCTTCCTCGGAACCTCTGGTAGCATGCCGACTCCAAAGCGCAGTCTACCCTCGATAGCCATCAGGAGGAAGGCGGAGCTCATCCTCTTTGATTGCGGCGAGGGGACTCAGGCCCGGATGTTCGAGGCCAAGGTTGGTTTCAACCGGAAAACCACGATATTTATCACCCACTCGCACGGGGACCATATCCTAGGGCTCCCTGGGATCATTCAGACCATGTCCCTGTTGGGGAGGGAAAGGAGGGTCGACATCCATGGACCCTCGGGTACTGAGAAATTTGTTCGGGCTATTCTGGATACCGTAGCGTTCAAACTCACGTTCCCCATATACACTCATGAGGTTAGGGAGGCGGGGGTGATCGTAGATGGTAAGGAGTATACCGTCGAGGGGGTCTGGGCGGATCACGGAGATATTCCCACCCTAGCCTACGCCTTGATCGAGAAAGATCGACCGGGAAAGTTCATCGTTGAGAGGGCGAGAAAACTCGGGATACCTAGGGGGTCCTTGTGGCGAGATCTCCAAAATGGTAAGATGATCATGCTTGGCGATAAGGCTATTAGACCGAGACAGGTTCTCGGGCCCCCCCAGCCGGGGAGGAAGATCGTATACAGTGGGGATACCAGGCCATGCAAATCGGTGCAAAGTTTGGCGAGAGGCGCCGATGTCTTAATCCACGACGCCACCCTGGACGCCGAGCTAAGCGAAAAGGCGTGGGAGAGCGGTCACTCCACGGCAAGTCAAGCAGCGAAAGTTGCTAAGCTCGCCAGGGTTAAACGATTGGTGTTGTTTCACATCAGCCCACGATACAAGGATCCCCAGAGATTACTGTTGGAAGCTAAGGAGGTATTCCCCAATACATCCTTGGTCGACGATCTGCAAAAGATAGAAGTCCCCTTTTCTTAACTGAAAGATATGCAAGCTTGGTTGGATGCTGCAGCGACGCGATGTCCAAAATGTGGGACGGTTTACATCGATTCTGCCTGGTACGTCATCGAGATAGGATCGGACATAGAATGCGGAAAATGCCACCTAACCTTTAGTACGAAAAAGAATGCAATCGACCGTATATTATTGCGTTTTGTTGTGAAAAACGAGACAATTCAGAACCTCTCCATCGTCGAGCATCTCCCTGTAGAGTAGCTCATTTCTGTGCAGGTATGCCTAAGGCGTGCTGTCTAGCGACAGTACCACTTGACCAAACTGAGGTATTCGTCGAGGAACCTATTTTACGCCAGAACCATTCTGCACTGAGATTCTCAGGGCGACCTCGACATAAATTGAGCCCGAATAGACTCAATTATTTGGAGGCGGAAGTAATCTGTTAGATTGCGGATAATCGCCGATTTGCACATCCATGGCAGATATAGCAGGGCTACAAGCTTTCGTATGGCCATTCCCGAGATAACCAAGTTCGCTGAAGCTAAGGGCTTGAATCTAGTTGGTACGGGCGATTTCACCAATCCCAGATGGTTAGCCGAAATCAAAGAGAACTTAGAGGAGGTGCCCGACGCAGATATTTATAGGCCCAGAGTTGATCTCAAATCTCCGGTTAGGTTTATGATAACCGGGGAGGTTTCAACCATATTCACGTATGAGAACCGAGTAAGGAAAGTTCACCATGTGATCTGGACCCCGAACATCGAGACGGGGGAGCAGATAAATGACCGCCTAGCTGGGTTCGGGGATCTATCGTCGGACGGGCGCCCGGTTTTCAACGCGTCCGCTCCGGAGATAGCCGAGGTGATCATGGAAACATCGGCGAGGAACGTCATAATCCCAGCCCACGTTTGGACGCCTTGGTTCTCCCTCTTTGGTGCCTTCAGCGGATTTGATCGAATAGAGGACTGCTACCAGGACCAGACCGAGCACATCTTCGCTCTCGAGACTGGGCTTTCGTCGGATCCTCCTATGAATTGGAGGCTTTCCGAGCTTGATAGATTCGCTTTGGTGTCGAACTCTGACTGTCACAGCGCTTGGCCTTGGCGGCTGGGACGTGAGGCGAACCTATTGGAGCTAGAGCGACTCTCCTACGAGGAGATCGTAGACGCCATTAGAAGTAAGGATGCCGCTAGATTCAAGGGCACCATCGAGGTCAATCCTGCCTATGGAAAGTATCACTGGACAGGGCATCGGGGTTGTGGAATCTCGATGCCTCCTCAGAAGGCGATGTCCCTCCAAGACTTTTGTCCAGTCTGCCATCTGAAGCTCACAAAAGGGGTGGAGGAACGGATCGAGGAACTCGCCGACCGCCCCCCTGGTTTCAAGCCAGAAGGGGCCATAAGTTTCACTCACCTTCTACCACTACACGAGATAATCGCGAACGCCGTAAAGGTTTCATCCTTCACGAATAAGACGGTGTGGAGGATCTACAACACCCTAATCGGGAGATTCGGTAACGAATATAGTGTGCTCATGGAAGCTTCCGCTAAGAAGATGGGCGATGTTGTGGGGCCGAGGGTGGCCGAAGCCATACTCAGGGTTCGAGAGGGTCTTGTCAAAATCGAGCCGGGGTACGATGGAGAATACGGCAAACTCGAGATATTCGAGGAAGGGACCGAAACTGCTCGAGAAAGTCGCCTTACACTGGAGGATTTTTGGTAGCCTGATTAATCCTTAAATTAAAGCAGCACGCATCTTATTATTCAAAAACAGGGGAAATCAGATGCCGAAAGTCAGGGTGGACTGGAAAAAGTGCATCGGAAACGCCGTATGCGTAAGTGTCTGTCCCGTTGAGGTCTTTGAGATGCGAGATCTCGACGACTATCCTGGCAGCCAAAAGTCGGTTCCCGTGGCTGAGGAGGATTGTATACTCTGTATGGCGTGTGTTAATCAATGTCCAGAGGAAGCCATCACTGTTGAGGAGTGAACGCGGCGACGTATATCCCCGTAGGGGTACCATCACCTTTTTAGTTCTCTTATAAAGTGCGGTAGTAGATGAAGATCGTCCCACTGGCTCACGAAAGTTTCGGTGTCCGGTCAATGGCCACCTATGTGGAAACGGACTCTGTAGGGGTATGCGTTGACCCTGGCGTTTCCCTGGCACCAAAAAGGTATGGGCTCCCACCCCACCCAGTGGAGCTGGAAAGGGAGAAAGTGTGCTGGAACGCCATCAAAGGGCACTCTCAGAGCGCAGACATCCTCGTAGTCACCCACTATCACTACGACCATCACAATCCCGAGGAGCCGGAGATCTATCGTGGGAAGGACGTGTACATCAAGCACCCAACTAAAATGATCAACAGGAGTCAGGAGAATAGGGCTGCATACTTTCTATCTAAGTTGGAAAAAATTCCTAAGAGCATCGAGTTCGCAGATGGAAGGGATTTCAAGGTCGGGGACACGACCATTAGATTCTCGAATCCGGTCTATCACGGCACGAATCCGAGGCTGGGCTATGTGATAGAGGTGCTCATCTCCGAGGGCAGCGAGCGCTTCATCTACACATCGGACGTGGAAGGGCCCACGGTCCCTGAACAGGCCAGTTTCATCACGGAGGGAGATCCGCAGACCCTACTAGTAGATGGGCCGATGACCTACATGCTCGGGTTTCGTTACTCCCAAAGAAGCCTGGAACTCGCTAATCGGAATCTCGTTGGGTTCATCGAAAATACCTGTGTCAGCAAACTCGTAATCGAGCATCATTTCATGCGCGATCTGAATTATCGTTCGAGAATTATCCCCGT
The DNA here is from genome assembly GCA_046760555.1 of Bathyarchaeia archaeon. Lineage (GTDB taxonomy): Archaea > Thermoproteota > Bathyarchaeia > JBHIEI01 > JBHIEI01 > JBHIEI01. The sequence goes on along the minus strand of JBHIEI010000001.1, from coordinate 48,024 downwards.
GTATGAAGCAGCCGAGGAGAGGGGTATCGAGGTGATCTCAGCGGCCGAGTATGTGAGAAGACCCATCGATCTCCTTGAGGCGAGAAGGAGGGAGCTCTACGAGAAGTATCCTCGATGAATCTAGAGGCGATTTTCCGCGTCGCACGGGGATCAATGTTAGGGAGCGTGGATCGCGATGAGAATACATTCGAAATTTAAGCTGACTTTCCAGCCAGCCTGCATAGACTGAGGACCGTGACCTAGTATCTTCTAGTGTAGCCCCCGTACAATGGTCCCCCAACCGTTCTTTCGGATAGATTGTTCTTCGTGTTCACCTCGGGAAAACCCTCGCGTCCTACCGGCGAGGCGCTTCCATATCGTCCGATGTTAAGCCTCATCTGATCCCGGAAGACGGAAACGTATCCATTTTCAATCCTGTAGACATTGCCGACCTCGAGCCTTTCGATCATATCATCCCATAGGGTCAGGAGAATCGACCCGGTTTCATCTCCCACCAAAGCCTCCGCGACTCTGTGTTTCGACCCATCTGACCTAAAGGTGACCTCTCTTTCTTCGCCGATTTCGACGACTTTCACGACGATGTTCACCCTCCTGGACGTGGGGCTCAGATGCATAACCTTTGCCAGTTCCGGCTCCTTAGACATACCCGCCACTTCTCTTCTACTCCTCTTCAATTTTCTTAAACATTAGTACAATGCGACCGGATCGGTCGGGAGATTTTCACTTGAACTACATCGCCTTGGCGAGGTGTCTCTCGACAACCCCCTCCCAATCGATCTTCATGATCGCGATGATGACAATGAGGAGAACGGACGCGGTGATCAGGGCTCCGATCCAACCCACACCCGTCCCATAGATCTCACGCAAAAAGCCCAATGAGAATCGTCCACCGTAGGCGAGGACCAGGCTCATGAGGAATTTTCCGATGAGACTGGAGACGAAGGTTTTCAATAAGTCGTAACGAAGAAGACCTAGAGGGATGAAAAGAAGGTCGTCAGGCAACGGGGTTAATGCGAAAAGGAAGATCGCCAAGGGACCATAACGGTCGAACAATTTCACGAATGCCCTTAGACGGCCCTCGTATTTTACGCTGACGACCCTTTTCCCGATGTATCCTAACCCGTAGCCAGATAATTCGCCCAGCGCAGAACCCAAGCCTGCTGCCAATGCAGTGATTAATGGATCGAAGGAGGTAGAGGCTCCCATAAGATAAATGAAGATCGCGTACGGGATGGGAAAGATGACGGATAAGGCGCCTAAGAAGCTCAATGAGAGGATGCCGATGTAACCATATCTGGTTAAAAAGGCGAGCAGCTCTTCGATCAGTTGAACACCCCGTTATGAAAGTGACATCCTACAACTTGAAGGCAACGCGCCCGATCTCCATTCCCTCTTTGCTGATTTTCATCGATCCAAAACGGATCCCGACCACTTTGGTCCTATCGGCCGGGGTGAGTATGCGAATTCTTTCACTCCTATAGTCAATGCGCTGAACCACGCCGATGCCAAGAGTTTCGGATCTTCTGTCGAACAAGCCTGTAATCAATCCATCCTCATCTCCCTCTGAAATGATCACCACATCTCTTACACCGATCAAATCACTGATGGCTTCCATCAGATCGTTGGTCAACGATACAGCTGCGGAGGTTGTGATCAAGCATTCCGTTCCCGTAACCTCGCAGTGAACCACCTTCGCGTTCAGCATCCCCTCAATCGCGGCTACGACCTCTTTGGAGATAGGGTGACCGTTGCCTAACGTCGAGGAGATGAAGTCTATGTCCCGGAAGGGAAAGTCCAAAGGGCGGGCGGCAGAGAAATAGCGGAAGAAGGAGCCCTCCCTTCTTGTTTTCCTCACGCTTGGCGTTCTCGAATCAACGTATGAAGGGACCTTCATTCTCCTCACGGAGGTTATCGTGTGCCTAAAGGCCCTTAGGATCGGCTCGAGCTCATTTTCCCTCTGCAAACCAACGATCATGCTTGGTTCGATGGCCAATGTCTTCTCGATCTTGAAGGCACGAGCCTCCCTTCCATGGACCCAACCCGTGGTATCCATCAGAATCACCTCGGCTCCCATTCGTTTGGCTCTGTCGACCAGCCTCTTGGCACCCACGATTATGGGAAGTGTGTGACCATAGGGCGATGTCGAGCCAACGAACCATAGGCAGGTGGGACTGATCTCGGCCATATCAGTAACTGATCTCTGCAAGAATCCAACTCCCAAGGTTGTTGGCGGTCCTATGTTATGCTGTCCAACGTCCAAGTCCACCACCGCGAGCTTACATCCTTGAAGAAAGACCGTGTTTGCGACGTAGGTGATCAGTCCTGTTTTTCCAGTATTAACATCACCCAGGAACAGGACGATTGAGGGTTTTTCTAAGCCCATGACATCTCTGGCTAATTCCTCCCAGGCGCCCGGAATTGCAGAATCCGCAAACAGACTAACCCGATTTTCGTCCGCAGTTACCGCGAGTTTGGCTGCAGTCCTCGCCACGAGCGGTAATGAGTCTCCTAGCCTGATCACAAACTTGCGTCCCCTTGTCAGAGGATTTCCGAAGGCCTCAACGGTCCCAGAAAGAACCTCCCCCCTCGCGGGCCCATTCACGATCGCGGTCCCTCCCTTTTGGATGAGCAGTGGTTTCATCGTCTGTTAAATAGTCCGATCGATCATCGTAAAAAGCTACCAGGCTGAGGAGTTGGGGCTAAACCCCGAGAAACGATCGACTATTCGAAGCTGGGCTCTCTAACGTGATTCTAGGACTCTTGTAACTTCCTTCTGGCCTCTATGTTGCGGATCAGTACCCTTCCGAATAGTTTTTTCCTCTCCTCCTCAGGCGGCTTGTATCCCAGCAGGCGCTCAGCCTTTGCTATGCTGTGCTCCCAGACCCCCTCCAGCAGACCGGGACCGGTCCATTTCTCGGGGGGAACTACCTTAATTTTTGATCCCGACTCCGCCAGGGTGATCAGGCGGTCGATGAACTCCTCCCAGGTAATGAAGAAGCTCGCCAGGTTGAACACCTGACCAAAGGCCTTTTCGTTTAGAGTTGCCAGATGGGTCGCGTTGGTCACGTCACCCGTATACACCAGGCTGCCCCCGTTACCCTTGGGGACTTCGATCGTCTCGCCTTTCAGTATCCTATCGATGATCCCTCTCAGCGTTCCACCTGGTACTCGTTCGTCGCTGAACGCCCACCAAAACCTGAAGATCGTGAATGGTAGGTTGTGCTCCTTGTAGTAGAGATGTGACAGATTCTCAGCAGCGAGCTTTGTAAGCGCGTGCAGAGGGGCTCTGGATTTTTCGACAAGGAGGGGATGATCCTCGTCTATTGGTGTGTATGTGGGTACTCCATAGATCACGCTACTGCTGAAGAAGAGGAAGTGCTTCACACCATTCTCCACGCAGGCGTCGAGCACGTTGATATACCCCTCCACATCGGTCCTGAACGCCTCCTTGGCCTTTGGGGCAAAGCCCCAAGCCGAGTGATACACCACGTCCACGCCCTTAACCGCCTGTTGAACCCTATCGGTATCCTCGAGGCCTCCGATTATTACCTTCAATCTGGGATCCTCTACCTTCTCCAAATCGCCCGCAACCTTATCCAGAACCTTGACTTCGTAACCCTTCTCGAGCAGCGATTTCACCACGGGGTATCCAATGAATCCCGCTCCCCCGGTGACTAGGGCTTTCATCTGGTAAGCTTTATACTAGGGTGCTAAAAAGGTTCTTGACCCCATGCCTGCCATGAAGCCGACGTTGGACATGTGGCAAGGAGGAGAGATCGAATACGGGGTCCCCTTCAAAGCTCCTGGCTTGACCTATGTGAATGACCTGTTGGATGCCCTGGGCGAGTACCGATTTTCGGGCGATTTCTCTGGACCGGCTTTTCTGTTCAACCGGAAGGGGAACCCCTGCCAGTTCCTGAGGAACGGGGGAAGGGCCTATGGGGACATAGGGACCCGCCCAGGGATATACGACATCTTCGAGATCACGACTCCCGAATGCAGAAATGCCCTAGAACTCGTAGCCTACGACAAGGCTTCCGAGATATACGCGTACCTCGCTTCTCGGCGGTTGGAGGAGAAGATCGGTAAGAGGGTGCACATCTACAAGACCAGCATTACGATGGCCGAGCCGGAGTCGAGAAAGTATGCCACGCGAGGGACACATGAGAACTATCTGACTGAGAGATCGCTCTTCGCCGAAAAAACAGATCTCTTGATCCCATTCCTCACCTGTCGTCAGCTCTTCTGTGGCGCTGGCGGGTATTACAGGGGGCAGTTTGTTCTATCCCCCCGACAGATGTTCGTAAGGGGCCTCTACTCCAAGGAGATCTTTGAGGTGTGGCCGATGATCTCCACAAGGGACGAGCCCCTGGCGGGGACGAAGTACTACAGGTGTCAGGTGGTGAACGGGGAGGGTACCCGCTCACAGTTAACGACGTTTCTTAGGCACAGCATTACTTCCTACGTGATCCTCGGTATAGAGAGGGGTTTCATCCAGAATGTACCCAAGCTGAGGGATCCCGTTGCGGAGACGAGGAGGATATCAAAAAACGTTGCAGGGGACTGGAAGGTCACCTTGGAAAATGGGGAGCGCATGGATGCTATAGAGTACCTGGAGTCTTACTACATCGCTCCGATCGAGGCTCTTCTCGAGGAGGGCGAGACCAAGGACCACGATAGACTCGCCTTCAATGAGCTCAAGGACATCTCAACAAAACTTGAGGAAGGCCGTTTCGAGGAACTTGACAAGAGAGTCGAATGGGCTATTAAGCTCGGCCTGATAGAGGAGAGGGTCGACGATTTCTTTGAGTTCGAGAGTGGGATAAGCGATGAAGAGAAGAGGGAGGCCGCGAACTTCCAATACATGGCCGTGACCGAGTCCCTGTTTGACGAACTGGAGGAAGAACTTGGGATAAGGAGAGTGGTAAGCGATGAATCTATCTCAGAGGCGGTTTTTCAACCCCCAAGGGGTTCTAGGGCAGAGCTGAGGGTCACTCTTGCGAGTCGGTTCAGAGATAGACTGGACGACATCAGCTGGGAGGGGGTCACCATTGCCGGAAAACAATTTCTTTACTCGGTATTGGATGGGTGGGACTGGAAGAAGATAGAGAAGGAAGTTAAAATAGTGAGGGACTCGATCTAGTACGTTAGCATGGGATTCATCGACGGCAGAATCCGTGGCATAGAGTACGAGTACGCTATCGACACGCACCCTTCCCTCACGAGTAGCATACTGAGGAACCGCGTAATCAGCTCCGCCATAATGGGGCTGAAGGAACAGGGATACATCAGCGAGGTCGATTGGAGCATCGACGATGAAATTGGGAACCTAGAGTACGAGCAGGGGTTACCGGCGCTCTGGATGGCACCGGTGGGTCCCTTCGAGGCTGCTCTGAACGGATCGAGGGTCTACAACGATGCGGAACACTTTGAGGTGTCCACTCCCGCCTATCGGACCCCATTTGACGCCGTGGTCTACGACAAGGTTGGCGAAATATTCGCCTACTGGGGAGCAAAGGCTACCGAGAAGGAGTTTCGCAGGGTCTTCGCCTACAAGAACAACGTGTCCACCACCGTTAGTGACGGTAGGTTCGAATCCGTAACATACGGCACCCACAGCTGTATAAGTCTCGATAGAAGGGTGTGCAACATCGACAGGTGGGATGAGGTGGAAAGGGCCTTGGTTCCGTACATGGTCTCTCGCATACCCCTGATCGGTGGAGGGGAATACGTGACATGCACGAAGGAGGGTAAAAAACTGGAATTCGTCTTCCCCCATCTGGGAGCGCCTACAGTCGCGGGGAATTCGGCGGTATTTACGATCTCGCCGAGATCGGCTTTCCTCAAAAGAATCTCCGCTCTTGACACGAGCCTCATGCGGGGGATTCTTAACCTGAGAGATGAGCCTCACGCCAATCCGGAGAAGTACTGGAGGCTCCACGACATAAATTGGGAGGCCGCGAGGAACGAGTTCCACATCTTCGTGAGGGATGTGCTACAGGTTTTCGTGATGTGTGCGTTTGAGAGGGGATTACTCGACGATGCACCACGGCTACGGGATCCCCTAAACTCGGCTATGGAAGTCTCCCTGGACACTGAGGATTACAATTGGAGGGTGGAACTAGCGGATGGGAGAAGGGTGGACTGCGTATCAGAGATCCTAGATGGTTTCTATCTGGCGAAGATCGAGGAGATGGTGAGCCAAGAAGAAGCCAGTGCCCAAGATAAGATGGCTCTTGACATCCTGAAGGCCACGGTCCAGAAACTGAGCGAGAGAAGTCTGGAATACCTGTTCAATGGAATAGATTGGATAACGAAGAAGTTGTTAGTGGTCGAGTACGAACCGTCGACAACAATGGAGGCGATAGGTTTGTGTAACGAGTTCAGCCTTGTCGACGATTGCGTCGAATTCTACGTTGGAAAGGGCGTAAATTTCGATGAGTGCGATTCCAGATTTGATCCCAGAGAGTCGCTAGCCTTCGCTAAAGACGCTGCACCAATCCCCGACTGGGACAGACTTATAGATAGAATCCAGACTGGACTGACGGAAGGACCAAGCGATACAAGAGAATACTTCAGAAGCTCCGTATTGAAAAAATTTCCAAACGATATACGCAAGATATCCTGGTGGAAGGTGTATTTCGAGGGGGAAGTGATAGAACTCCCAGAGCCCTTCGATCTAAATAAGCAAGAGAGCCGAGAACTAGTTGAGAAGGCGAGTTCCGCGGGTGAGCTATTGACGGAATTGGGGAGGAAGAAGTAAGATGAGCAGGCGTGGGCAGAAAGAGAGCAAGCCTCGCTTTCCCATCTTTAAGAAGCCTGTAATAAAGGGTAAGAAGAGGAAGGTGAAGAAAGAGCACACACAGGTTGTTGCCCCTTCTGGAGAGTAACGAAGGATTTTCCGTACCGATCTTATGAAGTTAGAGTCTTAGAAGCGTAACCAACCCTAGCTTTTTTATGTATTCGGACTGAAATCTACGACTCTGCACGGTCTTTGGGGTTAGGGGTAGCCCCTAACCGTCAGATCTTGGGTTTGGTGTCTATTTCCAGAGGCCTATTTCCTCGGCCGCTGTGTCGGTCCTCTCTTGGATGTAGCGAATGTCCATGTCCCTTAGGTGCTTAAAGCGTCCCTGCATCCGTATGTAGTCCTTAACCGGAATCTTCTTCTTGGGCTTGTAGGTTATCTTGAACTTGCCTGCCTCGACCTCGTATAGGACCCAGATGCCGGATTCCACAGCCCTCTTCCCCACCTCGATCAGCTGGGATGCTGGGAACAGCCAGCCCTTGGGGCAGGGGGCGAGGATGTGGACGAAGCCTGGACCCTTGGCCGCCAGCCCCTTCCGGATCTTCGTCATGAAGTCGTATGGGTAGGAGGGGCAGGCCGTTGCCACGTAAGGTATCTGATGCGCGGCTGCGATTCTGGCCACGTCCTTCTTGTACCTGACGTTCCCAAGCCTGAGCATCTTGCCCGGTGGGGTGAACGTGGTCCATGCACCCCAAGGCGTTAGGCTCGAGGCCTGGATGCCCGTGTTCGCGTAGGACTCGTTGTCGTAGATCACCCAGAGCGCATCGTAGCCCATGTCAAAGGCGCCAGATAGCGGACCGAACCCGATGTCCGCGCCTCCGCCATCGCCCGCGCAGCTGACCACGTTGATCTCTTCCTTCTTGATCTTACCCTTTCGCATCAGTGCTTTGAGGGCTGCTGCCGTTCCGGTTCCGGTGGAGCCGAAGGCTCCGAGTTGCGTGTGCATCCAGGGATACACCCACGGTGTGGTCCAGTAGCTCGTGTTGGCGACGTACATGCAGCCCGTGGCGTTGAACTGGATCGTCCTCGGACCAGCCGCCAGAGCTATGTACCTCATACAGAGCGCCGGACCGCAGCCCCGGCACGTCCTGTGACCCTTCGCGTAGTACTCGTCAGTTGGAACCTCACCTATGTACCTTATCTCAACCTTAGGCCATAACGTCGACATTTTCACTCCCTCACTCCAACGAACATGGTATCTCGCGTCACCTTATCCTCCTTCGCGACCTTGGCTAGCTCTCTGCCGATCACCTTTAGGTCGTCCACGAAGACCGTCCGACCACCGAGGCCCACTAGGGCACCGATGAGGTGAGGTCTTTCGGGAACCTCGTACATGCTCGCTCTGGCCTCCCTGAATAGCACACCTCCGTCGTGAGGTGAACCGGATGGGAAGTTGCAGTCTAGGGTTGCTACCGCCTTGAACCGGGCGAGGCTCTTTTGTAGTTCGGCGTCTGGGAAGGGGATGGTGACTTTCATCCTCACCAAGCCAATCTTCAGACCTTCCTTTCTCAACGAACGAACGGCCGCCCTTGCCACTGTGCATGTGCCACCCCAAGACACGAAGGCGAGGTCCGCGTCTTCGGTCATGTATTCATCGAGGAACGGCTCTTCGTTTCTTCCGAAGATTCGGGCGAAGTCCTTGTGGGCTTCTGCATAGACCTTTTTGGCATTCCTCATACCCTCCGTGTGCTGTCTCCTGATCTCAAACCCGAATCGGTCGTCGACCTGAGGGGCGATCGTCCATGGATGATCCGGGTGCAGTGCATGCGGCAGGTCTAGCGGCGGGAGGAACTCGTCCACCTGTTCCTGATCAGGTATCTCGACACTGAAACGGTGGTGCGTAACGAAGTTGCCCTCACAGCATAGACCCGAGGGTAAAAGCACCCTGTGGTCCTCGGAAACCCTGTAGGCGATAAGTGTGAAGTCAAGTGCCTCTTGCGCGCTCTCGGGCCAGCGCAGCATCCAGCCAAGATCTCTGATGGCGAGTGACTCGTTGTGCTCCGTACCGAAGGAACCGGGATCGTCGAGCATCCGGTTCGCGATCATGGCCACAACAGGAAGTCTGTTGCTCGGGATGATGACTATTGGCTCCATGGCGAACTCGATCCCAACCCCTGAGCTTCCGACGAAGGTTCGTGCACCTGCAGCTGAGGCGTGCTTGACAATCTCAAACTGGGAATGCTCCGAGTCGGCGTACATGATCTCAGCGTCAAGCTCTCCATCAGCGATGAACTTTGATAGCCAGTTCATGACCCCCGTGTACGGTCGGATCGGGTAGGACGCTACCACATCGACATCGGCCATCTTAACGGCGAAAGCGACCGCCCCTGAACCTGTTAGGATTTCTCTTCTTGGCATTTTATTTCTCACCCCACGTCGTCCACTTCAACTCATCCTGCATCGTGATCGCCTTCTCGGGACAAACCGCGGCGCAGACCCCGCAGCCCTTGCAGTAGTCCAGGTCCACCGCGAAGTAAGTGTCGGGGTCCGGACTTCGTGCCCCGTCGGGGCAGTAGAGCCAGCAGAGCTTGTCCAGGTTGCACTTTTCGGTGTCGGTGATCGGTCTTTGCGTTCGTGTGCTGCCCGTCTTGAAGGAGGGATTCCCTTGGCCGAATGGCACGGCCGGAATCACGTTTGCGATGCCTGTTCCGGGTCCTAGCCCCATTTTCTTCCATCCCGGAAGTCCGTACGCACCGACTCTGTATGGAACCTCGTGTTTCTTCTTCTCCAAGGGAGCTTTCCATTCTTTCTTGCTCATGGCAGCACCTCCGATATCTTTACGCTTTGAGTTGCCTTCTTCAGGTTCGCGGCCTCCCTATCGGCGACCACCTTGTATCGGTCCCTGACAGCCGCCTCCAGCGACTGGTAGGTTACGAGATCGGGTAGTACCTTGCCAACGGCACCTGCTAGAGGGACCGGGATGAGCGGATCGATCCCATATGCGTCGATAGTGGCGATTTTGTATTTGAAGTCCACCTTAGGTAGGTACCTAAGGAAGAAATCCGGATTCTCTGGGGAATTTACGATTAGGGTGGAGCCTTCCTTCAGAGGATCGGTGGCTAAGACCAATCCCTCGAATCCCCAGGGCTCGTTCCCCTTAATCGATGTCGCATCTATGAGAACCGCAGCGTCCGCATACGGCGGGTCGTAGAGCAAAGCGTCGCCCTCCAGATCCTCCCAGGTGTCTCCTACGAGGGCGAAGGACTTCATGGGGATGCCCACCCTGTCAGGAGCATCGCCGTACCTCTCGAAGGAGATGGTCGATTTTCCGTCCCGTTCGGCTGCATCGCAGAGCAATAGCGTGATCGCTCGAAGATAAGGGGTGTGGTCAACTCCTCTTCCATTAACCTCTACGTATCTTACTCCCATCGCATCACCTATGGCGGCGGCACGTACTCCTCCTCAGCCGTCGGAACGATTCTGACAGCGTGTACCTTGGTGCCTTCGTCGACAGCCAGCCTCATCGTAAGGACCTCGGGTGAGACGTGAACCTCACCCGCGGGGATGTCGCCGACGTCAACAGTGACGGTCCAGCTCCTCTCTGGCGTGATGAGCTCGATGTCCTCCCTGCTTTTAGCGCCAAGTTCGTCCAGCGTTGCTTTGCTCACTATGGCAGAATCCTCTTTGAGTTTTTTACTCGATTTGACGGTTACTTCAATTTCCTTTTCCGCCAATTCAATGGTAATGTTAGGGGGATTCTAAAAAAAGGTATTCTATCATGGTTTATCACGCGAGCGGGTTGTAATTCATCGAAATTCACAGTGTTAAGTCATTATAGGTTATAATCCAATTTTTTGAATGAAAATATTTTGAATTTGTCTATCATTTTTAGAAAAGTGACTAGTTTTAGGGGATAGGACCCTAAATAGGTGTTCTGGTCCGCTATCCTCGAAAGTCGCGACTTTTGGTTATTCCTCGGTGCCGAAGATCTCTGTTCCGGCCTCCAAGGCCTCCTCCTTTGGCCTCAGTACCGCCTTACTGAGGGTCACCCTTGCACCGTCTGGTACATCAAGTCGCACGAGGACATTTTCGTTGACCAGAATCACTCCCGGGCCGATGTCGAATTTCTTGGCCCTCAGCCTCCACCCTCTGCTCCTCGTCCGTAGATCTATCAGGTCTCCAGGTCCGGCTCCTATATCGACCAATGTCTGGGGGTTAACTCCACATTCCTCCTCGCTGGTGATCTCTCCTCGGCTGAAGATCTTAACCTTAGCGGTTTTTTCAGACATCTCATTGTTTATCGAAGGTTTTTAAAAAAAGATATTCCATCACGATTTATCACTGTAATGGGGCGAACTTACCCGGACCGACCCATCGTTGGAGTAGGAGTTGCCATCAAGAGGGGCTCGCGGGTTCTTCTGATTAAAAGGGGGGTAGAGCCAGGTCTGGGATTGTGGTCTATTCCTGGGGGTGTGGTAAAACTGGGAGAGCAGGTAGAGGAGGCTGGCAAACGAGAGGTTAGAGAGGAGACAGGTCTAGAGATCGAGATCGATGGGCTGCTAGATGTGCTGGACAACGTGATCTACGATGAGAGGGGCAAAATCCGCTATCATTACGTTTTGGTTGATTTTCTCGCTCACCCCACAGGCGGAAGGTTGAAGGTTGCCTCTGATGCACAAGATGCTCAATGGATCGACATCGATAAGGTTGACCAGTACCCCCTTACGAAGACGTTTAGACGATTGTTGCAGAAGCTTCGCAGATTTTATTCCGCCGAGAATGAGTAGCCAGCTAAGGGAATCGATCGGGGAGCATATTGATAAGCTTATTTTGTTTTTCTGTCTACTAACGGTGGAACGGCATGGGTAAGAAGACAACCGAACTATCTAAGCAAGTAAGGATGGAAGTCGAGGCACTCATCGATCCGGAGACAGGACTCTCGTACGCCCAAATGGGACTGATCAAGGGTGTGAAGGAGGTGAAAAAGGGAGTCGTGCATATCGACTTCACTCCATCCTCACCCTTCTGTCCCATTGCACTGAAAATGGCCTACGACGTCAAGAAAGCCGCATCGAATGTCGAAGGGGTAAAGGAGGCTACGGTTCAGGTACACGATCACATGATGGGGGACGCCATCAACAAGCTAATCAAAGAGGGACCGATCCCCGAGTAGATATCCGTATGTCGCTGACGTAACGGCGACGTTAACGTGTCTTCCTAAGAGATCCCCGCCGCTCCTCAATAGGATTGGTTTGTACGCGTAGTTCCGGGCGATCCATCCACCTTTTGGTCCCGCCTCCGTAACTAGGGCTTCACCGCTCCAGCCGATCCAATCCCTGTTTCTCCTGAGGCTGATCTCACGTGCGATAGCGGAAAGCTTACGGCTGCGCCGCTTCTTCTCCATTCCATGCAGCTGATCAGAGTAGGATGAGGCGGCTGCCTTGGGTCTTTTGCCGAACCTCGAAACGTTAACGATGTCGGGCTTGACCCTTTTCATGAGTTCTACCGAAAGTTGGAACTGGTTTTCGGTCTCCCCAGGGAAGCCTACGATGATGTCTGTGGCCAGGGTCATTCTTATCGATGGTCTACAGATCCGGTCTAGGATGTCGGTGAAATCTTCAACCGTGTACCCCCTTCTCATCGCTGACAGAATGTCGTTATCACCCGACTGAACCGGCAGATGCAGGAACTTGTAGATCTTGGGGTTATCGTAGACCCTAGCCAGTTCATCCAGAATCGGTAGAACGTTCTTGGGGTTCATCATCCCAACTCTGATCTTGAACCTGTAGGGGAGATCGCAGATCCTTTCGAGCAATTCTGGAAGACTGGACCCGATGTCCAGTCCATATGCGGCGGTATCCTGAGCGGTTATCCACAACTCCCTGCAGCCATCATCCAGCATGGACCTCGCCTGTGAAACCAGAGCGTCGGAGTGGTAGCTGTGTAGGGGACCTCGGGCGAACCGAACGCAGCAATAGGAGCAGGATCCCAAGCACCCCTCCGCGATCTCGATTATTCCACGGTTTCTGTTTTGTCTGAGTCGGGGCAAGACGGGCTTTTCAATTGCCCCTGTCGAGAGATATACGAGGCTTGTCTGATCGGCCCTCACCGCATCGATGATCTCAGCGATTCTGTCCAGTGATCTGGGACAAAAGGCAGCGCAGAATTCGGGTACGACGTCCCTGATGCTCTCCATCGATATAGCGGGCAGACAGCCGCCCACCACCAGCTTACCTTTCAGCTTGCTGAGATCGCTGAGTCTTCTAAGAACTTTCTGCTCGGTTGGTGCCTTAACAGCGCAGGTGTTAACAATAATGAAGTCGGCGCCGAGCGGATCGTCGACCAGATTGAGACCGTGATTTCTGAGGAGGCCGACGATTATCTCGCTATCGGCTTTATTTGCAGAACACCCAAATGTCTCGATGTAGAACGTCTGCCCCATTCCTCCGAAAAGGGGTTATTTTGCCATATAAAGCTAAAAAAGATGATGGCCCCAAAACCGTAAAACGATCAAGACATTCGCCACGTTGATCGGGAACGGTCATAATTTTGTCAAGAAAAATAGAGTGAAAATCCAAAACGACTTATAAATCAGGTAAAATCTACCATGAAAACACCAGTTAAACGAATGTTTGTATTCTAATTGTATTCTTAATCGCTTACGTCTACTTCATGTTCTGGTCTAGAGTTTTTGACTAACCAGATGTCTGCTATAACGGATGCTTTTAAACCTGAGGGAATTCGAGGGGAGACCAGATGGAGGGGAGCCCGGGTGTTCGTGACCGGCGTTGGAGGGGCTGGATGTAACACCTGCAACAGACTGACGAGAGTGGGCGTTGAGGGGGCGCGAACTATCTCGATTAACACCGATGCCCAGCAGCTGGATCTTGTGGCCAGCGACCTGAAGATTCAGATAGGGCCGAAGACGACGAGGGGTCTAGGTGCTGGTGGGAACCCCAGATTAGGGAGAGAGGCTATAGAGGAGTCCATGGACTCCGTTATAAACGCCATGAAGGGAGTGGATATCGCGTATGTGATCACTGGTCTAGGTGGTGGTACCGGAACTGGTGCCGCCCCAATCATCTCCAAGATATGTCAGGACGTGGGAGCGCTCGTGATAGGGATCGTGACTCTGCCCTTTCGCCACGAGGGAGGGGTGCGGATGTCGGTGGCCGCTCAGGGACTTGGCGATATGCGGAGGTACTGTGACACCATCGTCGTGATCCAGAACGACAGGCTCATGGAATTGGTTCCACAGCTGCCTGTCGACGACGCCTTCGAGATCGCCGACCGAGTGATGGCGGACATGATAAAGGGTGTGGTGGAAGCGATCTCCGCTCCCTCCCTCATAAACCTAGACTTCAACGACTTCAAGGCCGTGATGGAGAACGGTGGCGTCGCTGTGATCGGGGTGGGGGAGTCAGAGGCCCCTGAGAGGGCCGAGGAGGCGGTCCGCGAGGCCATGAGCTGCCCCCTGCTCTCACCGATCGATTACACCGGAGCGACAGGCGCTCTGATTCATGTGGCGGGAGACGAAGGCATGACCCTACAGGAGGCGGTTAGGGTGCCAGAGATCATCCATGAATACCTCAACGAGGATGCTAAGGTCTTCTGGGGGCCAAGGATTGACCCCAAGTTGAATGGCGCTCTCAAGGTCACCTTAGTACTCACAGGCGCAAAGTCCAGCAACATACTTCCGGGCTATAACCGATCCACGATACACATCACAGAGCTAGAGCCCTACGCTGGTCCCGAGAGACCTCTAGGTCTCGATTTGGGACTCGTTCAATTGTTATAGGCGTTCCTACATCGTCCACTTCCTAACCCAATAAAGTAGACCGCGCGACCTCCCATAAGCTTCACATCGACCCTCTCTCACTGCCTCGATGAGGTCATCAGCGCTCTCCGGGTTCCCGTAGACCACCGTGTAGGCCAACCCGACCGTGTTCGGCAGGTGGGCATCGCTTCCCCCTGTGACCGGCAGCCCCAAGCTTCTTGCTCGCTCGCGGCTCAGTCTCGTCGAGATAAAGAAGGGGAAGCTGGAGGAATTTACGACCTCTAGAGCATCTGGTCGTATTAGGGGGATGAGACCGCCCCTGACGGAGCTCTTCCCCAAGGAGTAGGGGTGAGCGACAACGCCTATTCCTCCTGCGTCGCGGATCTTCTCCATCGTCTCCTCGGCGGACAGCTTTCCAGGGATCTCTTCGGTGACATCCAACCCCAGTATGTGACCATCACTGCTGCTAACCTCTATACCCGGGACAACCAAGATGTCGGGGCACCTAGGGAGGTGCCGAAGAGCCCCGACCGAGTTGTGGTCAGTAATGGCTAGACCTTGGAGCCCCGCCCTCCTAGCCGCCTTTACTGCCTCCCTGGGGGACATCGATCCATCTTTGGAGTAAAGGGTGTGGACGTGTAGATCTAGCTTTGGGAATTCTTGGTCCTCAGGTTTAGCCCTCATGCGCTCGCGCCCTCTCGCTTATCCACAAAGGAGAATTAAAATCCAAGCCCCAGATCAAAGATCAATAGATTCCAAACTGCATGAACCCCTTCTAGAAGATTAAAAAGGGAGACTTGGTTACAAGGGAAGTTGTTAAAGATCGCACAGATCTCAGATACCCACATCACTCCCTATGGTAGGTTCATGGAAAATATCTATGATAGATTGATCAGCGAGGTTAACGCCGTAGAACCGGATATTGTTGTGCATTCTGGGGACGTAACCGACTGGGGTTTCTTGGAGGATTATAAGTTAGCCAGAGATGCGATGAAGCTGATAGAAGCAGAAACCATAGTCATACCCGGCAACCATGACAGCAGGAATCTGGGGAATCTGTTATTTCCGAGGTTTTTTGGAAAACGATACAAGTGCAAGGGGTTTGAGGGATTCGGCATCATAGCGCTCGACACCACAGTTCCCGATCTGGACACCGGGAGACTCGGGAGATCCGGTCAGAGGCACCTCGTTAGGTATCTAAACAGATTCGATGGTTCGATAAGAATAGTCATGATACACCACCATCTGATCCCCGTCCCTGAGGCGGGCAGGGAAAGGAACCTCATCGATGATGCTGGGGATGTCCTAAAGGTGATCACGAAAAAGGGTGCCGAGCTTGTCCTCATGGGGCACAGGCACGTACCGAATGTGGCCCGAGTCGAGAACACCATATTGGTCAATGCTGGAACCCTCTCCTCGGTGAAGACAAGGGGATACCACGGTCACTCCTTCAACCTGATCTCGATAGCTGGCAGATGGATCAAGGTTGAGATCGTTAAGCTTCTCGAGGGTAGGATCACGAAGAGGGTAGTAGGCAACTATAAACTAACCTAGGTCCTCAAAGATTCGTGGTGGCGAAAATCAAGAGGATCCTTTCGAAATCGCTCTTTGACTCCTTGGAGAGGCGATACGGTCCGCTCTGACCCTGCCGGAGGACAACGAGTTCTATCGCGAGCCATTCAACAGTCTGATCATCACGGTTCTGTCGCAGAACACGAGCCACGAGAACACCACTAGAGCGTTCAGTCAGCTATCAAAGAGGTTCGATATCACCCCGCAGGCCCTCGCACACGCTAATGTTGAGGACATAAGAGATGCCATAAGGTCGGGTGGATTGTAGAATATCAAGGCAAGACGCCTGAAGGAGATCGCGAAGATCGTTCTGGAAAAGTACAAGGGCGACCTGAGTCCGCTCGCAAGACTGCCGAAAGAGGAGGTCAGGGAAAGGCTGATGGAGCTTCCCGGCATAGGCAATAAAACCGCCGATGTCTTCTTGTCTTTCATCGCTAGAAGGAATGTTATCGCGGTCGACACTCACATGGATTGGATAGCGAAGAGATTGGACTGGTTTCTTCCGAAGCACGGTACAAGGAGACACGAGAGGCGCTCGTGGGCCCAGCGCCATCTCGATGGGGTATGTCGATAGTTTATCCCCCGCTGTTTTTTCGGGGTTCTTTGGAAACCAACTTTAACGACTCGATCAACGCGTCGACTTCCTCACCTAATCTCTCCGCCTCCCTGACGTGTTTCCAAGCAAGATCGTACTGCTCGTCGAGGAAGTAGGCATTCGCGAGATTGGCGTGTGCCTTTCCGTATCTGGGGTTAAGCCTCACAGCCGTTTCGAGTTCGGATATCGCCTCCTTGATCATCCCCTTCGATCCGTATGCCACCCCAAGGTTCAAGTAAGAATAGGCGAATTTTGGGTCTATTTCAATTGCCCTCTTGTACTCCTCAATGGCTTCATCTAGCATACCCTTTCGTGTGTACTCATGCGCCAACTTGAGGTGGTCGTCCGCACGCCTCAGTCTCCTCCTCCTGAATGGCCAAAACATGTGTGCCACTCTCCATTAGCAAAAGGGTTCTAAAAGTTTGCACGGATATCTTGTGACTTGAGAAGTCGGAAGCTCGAAGTGAATCTATCCTGGGCTTACCGGTTGATGTATCCAAGAAACGTGGTTCTGGTGAGCTGTGCGGATGAGGTAGGCAAGACCAATATCATAACTCTGGCTTGGTCCATGCCCGTTTCCATGAAGCCCCCCATGGCAGCGATAGGCGTCGCTCCGAAAAGACATTCCCACTTGATCATCAAGGAGACCAGGGAGTTCGTGATCAATATTCCCACGATGAAGATCGTCAGGGAGAGCCTCCTATGCGGACGGATAACTGGGGCGAGATACGATAAGTTTGAGGAGGCTCGTTTTACACCCATATCAGCGAAAACTGTTCGACCTCCTCTCATCAAGGAGTGTGTAGCCCATCTGGAATGCAGACTGAGACAACAGCTCACAACCGGGGATCACACGATCTTCATAGGGGACGTTCTCGCAGCCCACGCGAATGAGGGCATATTCGATAAAAGATTCAAGGTGGAGGCATACAAACCCGTTTTTCACATGGGAGGAGACAATTTCGTGACCCTAGCCCCGGAGATCGTTAAACCGCGTTTATAATCTCGGTCCTAGAAGGGTTTTGATCAGCTCGATGGGAAAGCGTGAAACTGGTTTGGTACGCGCGTGAGTAAAAGATCCATGTGAATGACGGTACATCCTCCTCGTACCAGCATAAAGGATTTGAGAGACCTACTCCCAAATAAGGGTCAAGAAGAGTGCTATCATCAGGATGATGGTCACTCCAAAGATTACCCACCAGAAGTCCCAGATGTTGCGAAACTCGATGCCGAAGACCTTCAGTATCGGTTTCGATCGTCCCCCTCGGGCTCCCTTGGATGCCCTTGGTACCATGTTCCTCCCACAAGAAATCAATGACCCATTCCATCGATAAAAATTACGAACGAGAGAGATCAGAATCCCTCATCTTCGATTTGGCGCTCTCCCCTTCTGGCCCTGATGATGAAGGAGGCTGTCAAGAGAACAGCCCCCGCAATCAGAAGGGCCAAACCGATGATTCGATAGTTGACCCTTAATGCCAGACGAACTACGGAGTCGAAGGGCGATGCACCCACCAAACAATCTAGGTGGTTTTCCTATTTGTTTCACAAATCGGGATAGATATCGCAAATCATTTGATGGACAAAGTAGCGCGAAGGCCCAAGATTACCACCAAGGTTATCAATCGACTTACTGAATTAATAGAGATGCCTGTATACGTATTCCAGGGTCCTGACGCAAAGGAGATCAAAGACGTGGCGCTGAGGGGATTTAGCAAGAAACCAGAGAGTGCGATACTCTACGACTTCTCCGGAGGAATCTTTGAGCTTTCATTCCCGGAGAGGTTATCAGATATGGAACTCAGAAGCCTAGAGTCGGCACTTGCTAAGTTCGCCTTCAGATTAATCAGGATAGAAGTTTAGCTCGCCTCTGGGCGTTATCCGAAGCTTGTGATAGGGCTCTTCTGGTTGCGTCTTTGATGATATAGCCAGCAATATGCATTGAAGTGTCTCCTAGCATGGGATCGTTTTGCATTGAAGCTAGACAGGGATAGTTGTGAAGCGCAAAGCCAGCCTCATGAACCGCCTTTCTGATATTGAGCCCCCTGATCCTCTCCGCGACGAACCGCGTCGACCCGCAGGGCGCACCTCGCTTGACCTCCACTTTCATAATCTTACCCTCTTCTAGATCCACCTCAAGCCTCGGTTTCCCGAACCTTTTCGTGAAGGCATCCAAGTAACGAGAACCTGTTTCCTCCAGGGAGCAGAAGGGTCGAGGGAACGCCGACTCAGCCCCCAACTCCACGATCTCCCTCTCTATCTGCTTCTGTAATCCCGGTGGGATCCAAGCGGGGTTAGAAATCGGAACGAGCAAGGCTTTGGCATTCGCCTTCTCTACGATGAGAGGCAGAATGGACGACACGCCGGCTGGCAGCCCGATTGACAGCACCAAGTCGGATTTTGGAATCCCTTTCGGTAGACACCTTTCAGGTTCATCCAAAAGGTCTAGCATAGATGGAGCGGAGCAGTACTCATGGATGCCACAGATCCACCGAGTGAAACCTCGGTCTGTGATGTTTCTCACAACCCTACGCCCGTAAGCGTCCCCTGCGGTTAAGATGTAGACTCGCACTTTCTATCGTTTGGCTTTCTTTCTGATCTCGTCGAATAGCTTTCGGTCCTCTTGCCGAACGAGCTTTTCCCAATTGACGGTTTGAATGATCCGATGGACGGACAAGATGAACTTTCTGGTGTCGTTGGTGTTCTTTATGGCCGTCATCATGAGCTCACCGAGTACGCAGATCACCAATGGCATGGGATCCCCTCTCAAGTGAACGCTCAGCCCATCGGGCAGCAGCTTCTTGCTTACCAGAAACTTGCTAAAGGCTTTCCCTACGGCCTCCAAGGACTGGGGTACCACGATCTCGAAAATGTCCTCGGGAAGGTACGCGAAATGCTCTCTATAGGTGAGATCCATACGCCCATCTTCTAGGATGTCCCACCTAATGTTCACTCTGTTAGGAACGAATAATCTGGGTGCCTCTCCGCCCATGCTTCAAACTACGACACCTTACTATTAATTTTCAGAGGGTTCCCGGTCGAAGTTTCATGGAGCGATGATTTGAGTTACTGGGAACGCGCCGAGGGATCGAGCTATCTTCCGACTCTAAAGGTAACTCGTCCGCGTTCCGTGGGCAACATCTTGATGAGCCATGTCACGAAGGAGTCGATGCTGCGAGTCTGAGTGAGAAGCCTGCAGGGGCCGTAGAGCTGTGTGACGATTCCCTCACCGCTCAGGAAGGTGGACTTCCACCCACCAACTCTCCTGATGTCGAATTTTACTTCTTTACCTTTGAAGCCAACCAAGTGACCCGTATCGATGATGAACCTCTCACCCGGAACCAGGGTGCGCTCGTCGATGGCCCCATAAACGGAGAGAAACAGATCCCCTGGACCGTCGATCTTCAGGAAGAAGAGGTTGCCTTCGGCCAGAAGGCCTTTGAAGCCCCCCCACTTAGTGTCTATCTTCACGGAGGATGAGGAGGCCATGTAGGAGCCTCCTTGGACTAGCCAGGTCTCATCCTCTTTTAAGGGAATGTGGAAGATGTCACCATCGTAAGGTGGCGCGAATACGATCTTCCCTGGACCATGAAAGGTGTTCATGAAGAAGGCTTCTCTTCCGACAAGCGCCCTCTTGAACGCATTGAAAATACCTCCTCGAGCCGACGTTTCAATTCCAACCGTGGAGTCCATGAACGCCATGCCCCCCGCCTCGCCAACGACCTTCTCTCCCTCCTCTAGGGTGACTTCTAGTGCTGAGTATACTGGTTTGTGGACTATTCTGAATCTCTTCAACTCTTCTCCTTTTTGCACGTCCATGTCAGGATTCAATGACGTGGTCATATATACTTGTCCCCATTAGGGACATCGCTAAGATCCATTCGTTGTGAACCGCTCCGATCTATTGTGCCAGTCCAGGTATAACAAACCGCATGAGAAGCGGTATGATTCTCGGCATGAGCATGTACCCAAATACCAGGCCAACTATGGAGTAAAGGATGAGCATGCCGAGTCCAATTCCAAAGCCTAGCTTAACCGTGGTCCCGAAGCCGATGTCGAATTTCACCCTTCTCAGTCCTCCTCGCGTGATCGCCTCTATCTCCATGTGTCTCCTGAATTTTTCGTACTGATCGGATTCGAATGCCTTGTCACAGAAAGGACACTTATAGGACATTCGAAAACGAATCTTCTGTGACTCTTTTAAAATCTTTTACCGAAAGACGGTGCTTTCATGAGCCAAATAGAATAAGCTATTGTAAGTTAAGATAAGTCTTTATAGGTTATATGCCTACTTTGAGGATGGGAAAGCTAACCGTGTAC
The DNA here is from genome assembly GCA_046760555.1 of Bathyarchaeia archaeon. GTDB lineage: Archaea > Thermoproteota > Bathyarchaeia > JBHIEI01 > JBHIEI01 > JBHIEI01. The sequence goes on along the minus strand of JBHIEI010000001.1, from coordinate 27,015 downwards.
CTGGGTGATGAGCAGGAGAGAAAGCTCGGCGAGATAAGAGATGCCTTAAGGAAGCAGATATTGTCCGAGATCCCCGACGTACGGATCGACCTGAGCAAGTCAGCTATTGTGAAGATGGCTATAGACAAGTTTCATGGAGCAGTTGTTCCTAAGCCGAAGTCTGCCCGAGCCAAAAAGCCCACACGAGTTAAGGTGGATTAGGACCTCTCTTATTTCAACGCTACACCCTAGATGGTATCATAAACTTTCGACGTGATTGAGTAACATGACCTACCAGCGGATCAGGGGGGTCAGGGCAGCGAAGAGGATTGTAGTCTCGCTGCCACCTGATCGTAGCGCCCGCGACACTATCCTCGACGCATCGTGTTTTTCGGAGAATAGGATCAAAACGGCCGAAACTATGCTCAAATACGACTTTCTGCTCGACAAGATTCGAGTGGTGACGAAGGGGATGGAGCTGTACGCCCCGGCTTGTATTTTTCTGGGGGTTGAATCCTCTGCTGCCCCTGATCGCATTCTCATAAGGGTCGAGGGTACGGACCCTGATGGGGAAGTCCAGGTCACGCCCAAAACCATTGTAAGAATAAGGCGTGATGGTTGATGAGAGGATTAGCGGCAAAGGAGCCCAATTGATCTGACGAGATCTGCCTTTGCCTTTCTGATGCACCCTTCATCGATTAGACTTCAAACGCCTCTGCATAACCCTCGTTATGCTCTCGATTTTTTCATCAGAAACCTTCGGAAAGAGCGTGTGGGGTCTAGTGAGTTTGTTTGGCTTTAAGGCCTCGAGGGATTCGTCGATCCTGGCGTCGTGAATGCTACCCTTCTCCCCGAGTTGCCTCCAGAGCAATTCCGCCTTCTTTGGCATAATCGGTTCGAAGAGGATGGCGAGGGCCTTAGTGATTTGTAAGCAGTTATAGATCACATCTGCACACTTCGCCCTGTCGGTTTTGACGAGATCCCACGGCTTATGGTCCTGTAAGTACTTGTTCCCGAAGCTCGCTAGGTTGAGCACATCGTCGATGGCTCTCTTGAAGTGATATCGAACCACCTGTCTCGTGACCCTTGAGATAGTTTCGTCTATCTTCTCCTTTACCTGATCATCGAGTTTACCCTCAGGGACTCTGCCCCAGTGCCTATGAGTGAAGACGAGCGTCCTGTAGACGAAGTTTCCAAGCGTCGCCACCAGTTCCCCGTTCACCTTAGCCTGGTAGCCCTGCCATGAGAAGTTCAGGTCTCTTGTATGATCGGTGTAGGAGAGGATGTAGTATCGGAGGGAATCTGTTTCGAACCCCATCTTCAGAAAGTCTTCCTCAACCCACACCACATTGCCCCTAGTCTTGGAGAAGGGCTTATCCTCGATCTTGACCGCCGCCGATGAAACTATCGCCCAGGGAAGGTTGAAATCAGCGCCCTTGAGCATCGAGGGCCAAAAGAGGCAGTGGTGATATATGATCCCTGGACCGATAAAGTGGACTATTTTACCCTTGCCCTTCCAGTTGTGTTCCCAATCACCTCCCTTTTTCTTAGACCACTCGATCGTTGAGCTGATGTACCCAATTGGTGCATCCCACCACACGTAGACGACCAGATCGGTCTCATCGGGAAATTTCACTCCCCAGTAGAGATCCCTCGTTATGCACCAGTCTCTTAAACCAGCCCTGAGCCACGTTAAAGCATATTTCGTAGCGATTTGGGTGCCTCTGAGGTGCTTCAGATATGACTTCAAAAAGTCGCTAAAGGCCGATAGCCTGAAGAAGTAGTGTGTTCGCCTTTTCATCACCGCTGGCGTTCTACAGATCGCGCAGTGGGGGTCCAGTATCTCACCAGGCGCCAGGTAACGACCACAGCCAATGTCACACTCGTCGCCCCTGACGTTTGCCGTCCCACAGTGGGGGCAGACACCAACAACATACCGATCAGGGAGGAATCTTTCCTCCTTGGGGCAGTAGGGGAACTCGGCCTCCTTGGGATAGATGAGGCCCTTTTTCATGTTGGCTCTGACGAAGTCTTGGGCTAACCTGTGGTTGATGGGATCATCCGTTGAGCCATAGTTATCGAATTCGACTGATAGCTCCTCAAAGAGCCTCTGATAGTGCTCATGGTAGATCTCGACTAGCTGTTTAGGTTTGATGCCTCGCCTTTCCGCCTCGACGGTGATGGGGCTCCCATGGGTGTCCGACCCACAGACGAACACGATCCTTTTCCCGAGCTTTCTCAAGAATCGAACGTACATGTCTGCGGGAACGTATGTGCGCAGGTGGGCTACATGCATCGGGCCATTGACGTAGGGCAAGCCACAAGTCACCACTATCTGCTCCCGCTCATCGATGATCTCCGAGCACATCCGTTAGCAAAGATCGGGAACGATTTCAGTGTTTCTTGCCGAGGCACGAATGAAAACAGTTTTTAGGTGATGGTTCGAAGGGAACGAGATCCAACTGAGAATCCCCATACTCTCGCGTCAGGATATCGCCCGACTCGTAAGTCAGGGTGCTTCCCAGATCGTCGGCTATGCCGTAGGTGAGTCCCTGTTCCTATCTGGATTCTGGCTCGAGATCGGATTCGCCATCCACACATCGATCGCCCTACTAGCCTACTTCCTCGGTATGTACTATTTTGTGATCAAGGGCGTTTTTGGCGACTGCGAGCCGAAGAAGTTCCTAGCAGGAATCGCCGCGGGCGAGGGACTAACCGGGATACTGGGATACGGCGTTAACGTCGTTTCAGGGAGGATATACCTTCTACTGCCACTACTTTTCATCGACGCGTACACGGCCGCTTGGTTGACCGGAGGGGCCATTTATAACCTCACCATGTTTCTCTACGCCAGGCGATGGTACGAAGTGGTAAAGAGTGAATGACGGCTCCTTAATATCCCTCTAATTCGGGAGATCCTCTGCAGTCATTTTTAACTACTACTGCCCCTCACTAACCATGTGAGGGTCCATAAGGCGAGGATCAGGGGATATAAGAGTTTGTCGGATGTGGAGTTCGAACTGAGTGATTTCACGATCCTCGTTGGAGAAAACGGCGTCGGTAAAACAAACATCTTGGAGGCGCTGTATCTGTTCTTCAAGGATCTCGAGTACGTGGATGGATCTCCTTCACCATTTCTCAACGAGGCATACTGCTGGTTCGAGAAGAACACCGAGATACCCATAGAGATCACCGTGACATTAGAAATGATGGAGGAGGAGTGTGGCGAGTTGTTTGGGAAGAGACTTCTCAGGATTGCCAAGGAGACCGGACGAAGGTATAGGGAGCTGACCATCTGCCGAAGAATCTCTAAACCTGGTGAAAAATGGAGCACACGCTATATCAAGTGGGGAGACATTCCCGTGGTTAAAAACGATCAAGCACTGGCGCCTGAAGAGCTCGCTCAGCTCGAAACTGACAAGACCCCAGCAGTGTACCAATTTGGGGCGGCATTACCCTATCGAGAGAGAAAGGAGGGGGTCTCAACGCTCGTCTCTGATAGGTTGATCGTATTTGGGGGGAGGGCTTACCAGCTAGACCCGTTCATCGATGGTCTGGTTCAAGAGAGGCAGATTCCGGTTAAGAATCTAGCTGGCGTGGATCATCGGGATTGGGTTGTAGAGAAGGGGATAGAACTTATGGAAAGACCTCCAACAAATGAGGAGCTGCTAGAATTTCTCCCCCCACGTCTCATAGTCCCCAGGGTCCTGGGGGATGCGTGTAGACGCATGGTGGATATGGTTAAGGGACAGTTCAAGTTGGTGATGGCGGCGAGAGATGTAAGGATAACTCCCGCCGTTCGGAAATCACTACTCGATAAAACAACCATCCTCGAGCCACTCTCCAGTCTGCCTCTTGGCTTTCAGGTACCGGATGAGAGGAAGTGGGACAAAATTAGGCGGGCCATCGAGAAGCTGATCAATAAAAGGGTTGACGTGACCCCAGAGATCAGCGTGTGGGATGGCGGCTTGCGCCTTCCCGTAGCTTGCATGAGTGGCGGGGAACAGGAGGTGATCGGTCTGGTCTGGCATCTCTACTCCGAGGAGGGAAAGGTCGCGATCGGAATTGAGGAGCCCGAGATCCACCTATTCCCCAAGCTATCCAGCAATTTGCTGGAGCTTCTAAGGGAGGAGAGCAGGGCTACCCAGATAATACTCACCACCCATTCTCCCGTTTTCGTGGATGCGAGTGAGCCCAGAAACAACGTGATGGTTTGGAAGCAGGACATGGAGACCAGGGTCAGGAGGGTTGAGAGTGAGGGGGAATTGGAGCACACCCTGGGTCAGCTCAGGGCACAATCGACATTAAAGGCCATCGAGAGCAGCAAACACTGGCGAACGTTCTCGATGTTACTTCTCTTGGTCTTGGCTTTTCTGTTAGCCTACTTCTACCTATTTTATTGGAGATAGCACGCAAACTACCCAGTTCTCTCCTCAAAACGAGTTAACAACTCCTCTATGCATGCCCTGCGATTTGCACCAAGCTTTTATAACAACCTCACACCTAGTGAGGACTGATTTGAAGGACAAATTCGGAGTCTCGGCTCTTATTCTGTCTTGGTAGCTGTAGTTGTAGTCATCGGTGGATTAGTAGGATATTTCATGATCGTCTCCCCAGGAGCTCAACGGCCCACTCCAACCCCAACACCCACACCCACGCCAACCCCGACGCCAACCCCAACACCCACCCCAACACCGACACCCACACCCACCCCAACACCTACTCCAGCACCCGCCCCAACTGAAACGCTTGAGGATCTTCTTCAGAAGGCTCTCGGTGTAGCAGGAGTGAAGGCAGATATGGTCACAACGACGTGGGAGGGGGAAACGTTCACAGTGAAGTATTGGTGGGAGGATTACAAATTGAGGACGGAAGCAACGGTAGAGGGAGAGACAGTCATAACCTTGGTTAATTGAAATGAGAATGTGGCCTATACGTATACCCCGGCGACAAACACGGCATTTAAAATCACTATTCCCGATATAGCCACCCCAGTCGAGGAAGTGGAAGAAATTGTGCAATTTGAACACGCATTCCTCGGCACGGAAGTAGTGGATGGAAAACCCTGTTGGGTTTATCAGTATACTTTGACCGAGCCCCCGACTACGACTAAACTATGGATCTGGACCCAATACGGCATCACTCTGAAAGTGGTGTCGATGACCCCTGAGGGCACATTCTCTTGGGAGCTGAAGAACGTCGAGATCGGCGACGTTCCCGACGACTATTTTGTTCTTCCTCCTGAAGTGCAGATCTTCGAGCTCCCAACTGGTTAGTTACAGATCCTATCGAAAAACGATCACCGAATGGCGTAGTGCTGGGGCCCTCGACAAGCAAAAATGATCAATGGAATAACGTTTGAGGATCTCGATGCACCAGCGAACAAAAACGAGAACAACGTAAAAGGTAGTAGGGCCTTGTGAAGCGATAAGAAGGATAATTATTCCGTGTGTAAACTTAGAAAGTGATCATGGAGCTTCCCGCCCTACCCATCACGGTTTTGAGTCCGGTGGTTGTACAGCTGGGTATCGGCGGCATTGGAGGGTATCTAGTCGGATTTGCCGCAAAGCAGATCGCGAAGATCGTCGCCGTTTTGTTGGGATTGGTGTTCGTTGGTCTTCAGTACCTCGCCTATACGGGGATAATCGACATCCATTACGACAAGCTTATACAATACCTCAATGGGCTGCTTGGACTCCAGAGCACCATCTCAACCTTCCTGTTTTCCAATCTTCCGTTTGCAGGAGGTTTCGTGACGGGGTTTGCCTTGGGCTTTAGGAAGGGATAGAGCCGGAGATTACAAAAGACTTATTTTCTCTTATGATTCGGGACTTTGCGATGGCGAGCTTAGCGGCAAAGGACGTGATGATCAAGAAGCTCGTGAGAGTATCCCCAGAGACTACCCTCACAGCGGCTGCAAGGCTCATGGTAAGGCGAGATGTGGGAAGCGTTCTGGTCATGAGGGGGAATAGGCTAATCGGAATTCTAACTAAAAGTGACTTCGTCAGGATTGCGCCGAAGACTGAGGTGCCTAATAAGGTCAAAGAAGTCATGAGCGCCCCGGTGATAACTTGCGGACCGGATAAGACGGTGCTGGAAATTATCCATTTGATGCAGAAAAATAGGATAAGACACGTTCCCATCACCGATGGTGACAGGGTTGTTGGGATAGTTACAGACTATGACCTTGCTTGCTATGCCACATCCCAGCTCAACAAGGTATTGACGATGATCAAACCCCCAAAAGCATGAAATCCTGCCGAATCCCGAAGGGCTCTAAAGGAGGCTAACTATCCTCTTCAGCACGGAATCGCTTCGAGCAGCTATGAAGGATAGCTTGGGTAAGGCATCAAGCAGGACATCCAGATCTCTACCTCTAGGGTCGGTTATCTTCCCCCCCGCCTCCTTCAATATCGGTATGGCACCAGCTATGTCAACGGCCCGGGCGACGCCGCGAATGTCTACCACGGCATCGATTCGCCCCCTGGCGACGTAACAGGTTTCGAGAGCCAGACTCCCCAGGCCCCTTCCGATGAGATGCTGGTATGCGTTGAAGTGCTTGGGGTCGATTTTCACTCCATAGGCGTACAGGCTAACCAAGGGCTTTGTTTGGAGATCGTTCGTCCGAGCTTTGAGACCTCGACTTCCTTCTTCGTACTGGGCGAGAAATACTTCATTGTGGCAGAGATCCATGACCAAGCCGGCAAAGACGTCACTCAGCCGAGGTCGAGCTTCAGGCTTGGCCAAGGCCAGGGAAAAGCTGTAGAAGGGGACGCCCCTTATGAAGTTCGTGGTACCATCAAGCGGATCTGCGATGATGGTGAACTCGGGCCTCTCGCCTAACTTGCTCATCCTCGCATCCTCGCTGACGATGATCACAGGTGTCCCGAGATCCAGTAAAACGTCCCGAAGGATCCTCTCAGCGATGAGGTCTATCTCGGCGACGACGTTTCCATCAGGGGTTATTCTCCTTATCTTCCTGGCGTCTTTCCTCTCTCGAATCGCCGCCCTTAAACGCTTCGCGTACTCCTCTCCCACTGCGGAGAGGTAATCTAGGGGGGTTCTCGAATACATTATGCCACCAATTCCTTGCCGATCTTCTCCATGATCTTGTCCACACATTCCCGAACACTCTGGATCTCGGTGTTCACCGTGACCTCAGGGTTTAGCGGTTCCTCATAGGGCACTTGGAGACCTGGGAGGGCCGAGATTTTACCTTCCTCGGCCATTTTGTAAAGTCCCTTTCGATCCCTTGACCTACACATCTCTAGTGGACACTTGACGTGGACCTCTAGGTATCTACGAAACCTCTTACGGGCTCTCTCCCTGTAGCTTCTCTTGTGAGCTGTAGCATCGAAGACCACGTTAACGCCATTCCTCGCGAGAAGCTCCCCTATGAAGACTAGTGTGCTATAGAAGTGATCCCGCTCCCTCGCTGAGTATGTGGGTTTGGGTGTCAAGATCCTTCTAAGCTCATCACTCTCAAGGATCTGGACGGTGAGGCCTAACTCGTTAAGCCTCTCGGCGAGTGCCTTCGCGATCGTGGACTTACCCGATGCAGGTAACCCTGTTATCCACAAAGCGAAGCCTTCTTTCACTATTTCCCCTTCAGGTAGGAGTTCACGTCTTGAGGTTCGAAGATGTCCACTTCCAAGACGTTGCCGATGAAGTTGAATATCTTCCTCCTGGTCTCATGCTTCAGCTTGGGATACCAAATCGGGCTAGCTATAACCAAGCCCCTCCACGCAAAGAATGGGGCCACAACCTCCATGATCTCCTGATCTCGGGTGTTGGCCAGGTACCTCTCAAGGAATAGGTTCCAGAGTCTTTCAAAGGGCCTCTCCAATCTGCCGAACTCCTGGATCGAGAAGAAGAGGTAGTTGATCGCCATGCAGCTCACATCATCCGCCGCCTCTCCCCACTCTCCCCTACTCCTGTCCAAAACCGTGAAGTCTAGGTTACTCCTGAACTTCACATTCCAGGGATGGTAGTCACCGTGAACCTGGCAGAGTCGATGTGTTAACTTCTTCATCTTCCATCTCCACTCAACGCATCTCTTTTCTATCTCGATCAGCTCCCGGGGCTCAAGAAACTCGGCGTTTGGGTCGTAGGAATCGAGGAGCCCCATGATCGCTTCGCCGTGCCCAAGTAGTTCCCTGATCCTCCTGACGTATAGCTCTGGGTCCTCCCCTTTGCTCGAATGTATAAGTGATATGTAATCCGCCAATATGGTTGCTCGATCCTCGTCGAGTTCGGTCAGCTCCCCATCCATCCTGATCCTCTCGAGATCCTTGAAATACTCCTCCCCCTCCACGTACTCTGTGAGCAGAAAGAACTCCTCAGCTCCTCCCAACGTTATTAGGGATCCGTCTCCTCGGAAGACGCCCACGTCTAACGAGCGAGCATGCCTAGGGATCTTGTTGTAAGCCGAGTGAGCCCAAAGAAGCATCTTTGCCCGGTCCGATGGGTACTCGTGGCCGAAGCCCCCTGGCTTGACGGTGTGGAGCACCAGCTTCCTCATTTCGTCGTTGACTTCCACCTCAAGAAGCAGAGGTTCACCGTATCCATACCCCTTTATCTCCCTAAGACCTTCCTCCCTGGCCTCGACGCCTAACCTTGACATGCGCCTGAGCTTGATCTTCTTCCCAAGGATATCCCTGAGGTATGTCTGGACCCTATCCGCCGAAACGATCAATCGTACACCTCTTGATCCTACGTATAACTGTCCTCTTTCCTCTTGAGATTTGTTGTGGTTTTGCTCTCACAAGTGTATTCCAGCTCTCATGATCCGAAAGACTACGGAGTGTTCGACATCCGCACAGTAGAGAGCCCTTTGGCAGAGAACTACCAAAATTAGGGACAACGTATATGAGGGATACCCGCCCATGGGGAGAAGAAGCATGAATAGCGAACTAACCTTCAGAGCCATCTTTGCCGCTCTGGTCATTCTGGCCTCCTCCGTGAGGGCCTATTATGCCATTCGTGTCCGAAAAGCTGGTGAAAAGACCTCACTATCGAAACGTCTGAGGGAGGGAGTAAAGCGGGAAGGGAAGCTAAGCATGGCCCTACGGCTCATCACTGCTCCCTTCTTTGTCGCTGTTGTGATCCTCTATCCGATCTATCCCCAGTGGGTGGCATGGTCCGCACTTCCGCTTCCCACATTGTTGCGTTGGGTCGGGGTAGGGGTGGGGATATCAAGCCTTCTCTTACTGCTCTGGGTCCATCGTAGCCTCGGTAGGTACTGGTCCACAGAACTGGTAGTAAAGGAAGGGCACGAGCTGGTTACAAGTGGGCCGTATCGCTGGGTCAGGCACCCGATGTATTCGGTGTCCTTCACACTATTTATCGCTCTCTCTATCGTGTCAGCCAACTGGCTGTTATCGCTGCTGACCGTGATAACGATCATTTCGGTCTACGCTCGGATCGGCAAGGAGGAGGCGATGATGGTGGAGCGATTCGGCGACGAGTACCGTGATTACATGAGGCGCACCGGGCGGTTGCTACCCCGCCTCACCCGTAAAGCGGACTAGACCCCGAGTTGCCAGCTCTTCAGATACTCCAGTTGCTCATCGGTGAGCCGATCGATCGTTATGCCCATGGCTTCGAGCTTCAATCTCGCCACCGAGAGGTCGATGGCTTCTGGAACATCGTAGACCCTTGGATTTAGCTTTTCCTTGTTTTTGGCGAGATACTCGGCACAGAGAGCCTGGTCGGCAAACGACATATCCATGACTTCCGGTGGATGCCCCACTCCACACACCAGATTCACCAATCGACCTTCTCCCAAAAGATAGAGTCTCGTTCCGTCACTCCTTCGATATTCTTCAACGCAGTGATCGATCCTCCTCTTCTCAACGCTGATCTCGTCGAGGTCCGGTATGCTGATCTCGACGTTGAAGTGACCCGCGTTCGCGAGGATGGCTCCGTCCTTCATCTGCGCCATATGCTCCTTCCTCACCACATCCTTACAACCCGTAGCGGTGATGAATATGTCCCCGATCTCAGAGGCCTTCGAGAGGGACATCACCCGGTAGCCCTCCATGGCCGCCTCCAAGGCCTTGACTGGATCGACCTCGCATACGATGACTTTCGCCCCCATCCCGTCCGCTCTTTTAGCGATCCCGCGTCCACAATATCCGTAGCCACAGATCACGATCTGCTTCCCTGCCAGCAACATCCCTGTGGCTCTGATCACGCCGTCTAGGGTCGACTGCCCGGTGCCGAACACGTTATCGAACATTCGTTTGGTCCTTGTATCGTTCACGGCGATGACCGGGACCCTTAGAGTTTCATCTCTTTCCATAGCCTTCAGTCTTATGACGCCCGTCGTAGTTTCCTCAAGACCTCCGAGGATCTTATCCGTAAGCTCCGGTCTCTTGTTGTGGATTCGGACAATCAGATCCGCACCGTCGTCATGGACGATGCTCGGGTTGAAAGACAGAACATCGTCTATGCACTCATAATACTCCTTTTCGCTCTCGCCTTTCCACGCGTAGACATGGAAACCGGCCCTGGCCAACCAAGCCGCGACGTCATCCTGGGTCGACAGTGGGTTAGAGCCGCAAAGAGCAACCTCTGCACCTCCCGCCCGAAGGGTCTTCACCAGCGCAGCCGTCTCCGTTGTCACGTGAAGGCAGGCGGATATAGACAGCCCAGATAGGGGCTTCTCCCTTGAGAATCTATCCCTGATTTTCAGGAGAACAGGCATGCCCTTCTCTGACCATAGTATTCTCTTCTCTCCAAGTCCGGCTAGACTCATGTCCTTTACTCTATGATCCTCCACCGACTCGATCACCCCTGACTCTCACTAATCGATCGTACGACGTAAAAAGTGATCTTCTATGCCCCGGACCTAGATTGAATGGTTAGGCTGAGAGCATTTCAGCATATTGGGATTCGCCCATGTGCCAAATCCATGCAAAATTTGTCTATGCTATCCAGCTCGGATTCGATGATCTCGTTGGCTTGGGGGGATATCTCTGCGATGCTAGTCCCAGGCTCCAGAATGAGCTCAGCGGAGGTCGTCATCGGTTTGTTTATGGGTTGCCCGATCTGGCTTAGGAGCCACACGTAGACCTCCCTTATCCCCGGAACATTCTCGTGAATCCTTTGTGCTATGTGGTAGCTCAATACGTTGTATATTTTTCCGACATGGCTCACGGGATTCTTCCCCGCGGCGGCCTCCGATGAAGTTGGTCTATTGAGCGGGATTATGCCCTTTACGGTGTTTCCTCTACCCACCTGGCCGCAATCTCCACCCTCCGCCGACGTGCCTAAGACAGTCAGATAAAGACCTGCGGTGCCTCGACCGATCTTATCGAGGGTGTTCAGGAAAAGGTGTATCTTTTCCATGCCAAAGTTGGAGGTGACGAAGCGTTTCACCTCCTCCATCATTTCCTCCTTCCTCTGGAAGTAGGTTTCTTCATCATCCACGAATCTATCTACTAGGGGCATGGCGATAGTGAGAAAGAGCTCGCGATCCTTTCGTAACCCCATGACCTTCACGTCCTCCCCCGAGTCGGGGAAGCTCCTCTTGAAGTCCTTGGAGTTGAGGAATCTCTCGGTTTCCAGAACGATCTTCTCGGTTTGGGTCAAGGGAGCAAAACCGACGGCCGCTGAGGTGTCATTTGCCCCTAGGTATTTGCCCTTCCGTTCGAAGATGTCCACCAGCGATTCGGCTCCATGTTTGAGCTCAACCTGATAATTCACGTGCCTTTCTGGGTCCACGAACCTAAGGTTCTCCTTGATCCACTCTTTGGCCGTCGAGATGGCTATCTCCTCCACGGGTATGGTTTCATCGCCAACCCTGAAGGTCGCCCGATCGCCGAAAACCAATAGCATGGGTCTCCTGACCTCTCCCCCTCCGAACTTGGTGTCTACCTCACCAGCGGCGAGGAGACCCTTATCGATGTTGTGGTGCATTACGTAGCCGAACCGCTTGAGGTACTCCTTGGAAAGGGCTATAGAGACTCTGTCCATTATGGCATCGCAGATGGAGTCCGGATGACCCACGCCCTTTCTCTCACAGATCTCCATTCGCTGGTCTTCCACAGCCACCTGTTTGAGTTCCTCAATAAGGATATCCCGCAAACTGTCGCCTCTACACTGTTCGATGGGATCGGTTAAATGGCTTTTGGATGGGGTTTAGCTCACGCGGCGAGGTAAACCGGACGGGGTAACTATTTTCACGCTCGTGAATGACATCTAGAGATGGAGTGGAGGATCCTTGCGAAGTTCGCCGTAACCGAGCCCACGAGGGTCATCAAGGACGCGTGCGTCGTCGTTGAGGGCAATCGGATCATCGATGTGGGAAAGGAGAGGCTGAAAAAGAAGTATCCGAGATATGAGAAGATCGAAGCTGGAGACGGTATGGTGATCCCCGGTTTACTGAATGCTCACACTCATGCGGCCATGACGTTGATGAGGGGAACGGCCGATGACATGACATTGGAAGAGTGGCTAGGTAAGATATGGCCCATCGAAAGGGGACTCCGAAAGCACGATGTTTACATAGGTACCCTGCTGGCGTGCCTAGAGATGATCAGGAGTGGAACGACGTGCTTCAACGACATGTACTTTTTCATGGATGCCGTGGTTAAGGCCATCGGAGAATCGGGGATGCGGGGCGTGGTCGCCTACCCTTTGATCGAGTTGGGGGACGAGAGCAGGGGAGAGAAGGACCTTAGAGAAGGGGAGAGGGTCGTTCGAAGGTTCCATCGACGGTATGGACGGGTTCTCTGTTCATTCGGCCCTCATGCACCTTATTCTTGCAGTCCTCGGTTCCTGTGCAAGGTTAGGGAACTGGCCGATCGCTACGGTGTGACCATACATACACACCTAGCCGAGACCAAGGGAGAGAGGAGCGATGTCGAGAAGGCCTTCCACCTCAGGCTGGGGGGAAGGACCATAACGGAGTTTTTGGATGAGATAGGCTTTCTCGGGGATAACGTCCTCGCTGCTCATTGCGTCTGGTTGACCGAGGACGATGTGGCCATTCTCGCCAAGCGAGGGGTGAGTGTCGCTCACAACCCAGTGAGCAACATGAAGCTGGCCGATGGAATAGCACCCGTCCCTAAGATGCTCGCTAAGGGGGTCAGAGTCGGACTGGGAACTGATGGGGCGGCTAGCAACAACTCCCTTGATATGTTCGAGGCGATGAAGACGGTTGCCCTCATCCACAAGGTCGTATTGGGTGATCCTACGATGGTTACGGCCCCTCAAGCCCTTGGGATGGCGACGGTAGACGGTGCCGAAGCCCTCCATCTGGACGATCTTGGCTCGATAAGGAAGGGGAAGAAGGCGGATCTTGTGATTCTGGATCTCAAGCGACCTAGACTAACCCCACTTCATCATCCCGTTTCACAGATAGTCTATGCGGCGAGGGGAAGCGACGTTGAGACGGTTGTGATCGATGGAAAACTCGTTATGGAGGATCGTAGGGTCTTGACGGTGGATGAGGGCGATGTGTTGGAGGAGGCTGAGCGCGTTTCAAATGCACTACTTGAGAGGGCAAAGGAGGAATAGGGAACTGCCAAGTTATATCGGGGGGTTCGATCATAAGTGAACTTGAAAAGATACGAGAAGCTTCTCGATCGGGCTTATTCTGCGATACCGGCCACGACCCTCGAACGGACGAGGTTTGAGCCCCCTCGACCAGTACTCAGGTCATCTGGGTCTAGAACTGTGATCGAGAATCTTGATAAGATCTCCAAGGAACTCGACCGTGATCCCAAGCATATACTGACCTTCATGCTCAAGGAGCTAGGAACCGCTGGATCGTTCGATGGTACTCGGGCGGTTCTGCATGGCCAGTTCACTAGAGAGTCGATTTCGAAGGTGTTTGAACGATACGTCGGTGATTTCGTCATCTGCCCCATATGCAAGCGACCGGATACGCGAATCACGAGGGAGAAGCGGTTACAGTTTCTCCTGTGCGAGGCTTGTGGGGCCAAGTCATCGTTAGGTTACCTCCGATGAGGGGCTTCTGGGTAAAGGTGACCCGTCACGGGAAGCATCTGATGGTGGCCGCTTGCGATGAAGACATGATCGGGATGAGGATCGAGGATGGCGACTTCTGCGTGAAGGTCCAGGAGGGGTTCTACATGGGGGAGAAGCTGGGATCTCAAGAGGCCATCGAGATCATCCGAAGAGGGACGATAATCAACCTGATCGGCAACGAAATCGTGGACCTCGCGGTGAGCCATAAACTCGTGCATCCAGATGCGGTGATCAGGATTGGTAAAATTGCCCATGCCCAGATCGTTCACATTCTTTAGTTGACTCATCGGAGGGCTGGAGGATGGGACCGCAAAATATGATAGATACCCCACTGTAACGTAGGATGGGAAAGAAGAAGGTCCTCACAGAACAAGAACTCAAGAGGTTGGTCGTCCCCGCCTCCGGTGACGTCGTAGGGGTAGTCCTCCAGCTTCTGGGTTACGATCGGGTGCTAGTGAAGTGTGACGATGGATACACAAGGCTATGCAGGATACGCGGGAAGCTGAAGAGGAAGGTCTGGATAAGGACTGGTGATGTGGTTCTCGTCTCACCCTGGGACTTTCAGCCGGAAACCCGAGGAGACATTTTTTGGAGGTACAGAAAGAGCCAGATCGATTGGCTGAGGAAGCAGGGGCACATAAAGAGCGAGTTCATCGCCTGATGGTGACCAGCAGGGTCGAGAGGAGGCTTAAGCTAAAGGAGAAGCGATACGAAGTTGAGCAACTAATCAAGACCAAGTTTTCCGAGGACTATAAGGTCCTCGAAGAGGTATTTGATTATCCAACCCTCATGTCCGTATACAGACTACTCAAGAGGGGCGTGATATCCTCGATGATCGGGGTAGTTAAGGCCGGAAAGGAGTCCAGAATCTATTGGGGTAAGGGCAGGGAGGATGAGGACCTTGCCGTGAAGATCTACCTCGTGTCCTCGGCCGAGTTCAGGAGGGGGATGCTACCATACATAGAGGGGGACCCCCGATTCGATAGGTTGAGGCACAGTCGCAGGGCACTCGTATACGCGTGGGCCACCAAGGAGTTCAAGAACCTGAAGAGGGCTCTTACGGCCGGTGTGAGGGTTCCCAAGCCCTTAGCCGTTTTGAGAAACGTTCTCGTTATGGAGTTCGTTGGGGAGGAAGGGGTCCCCGCTCCGCTCTTAAGGGAGGTGGATCTGGAGGATCCAGGCTTGGTTTACAGATCCCTGAAGGTTTACTTGAGGCGCCTCTACACCCGGGCGCAACTGGTCCATGGGGACTTTAGCGAGTACAACGTGATGATACAGGATGGGAAGCCCGTCCTCTTCGACCTCTCCCAATCGATCTCTCTTCGACACCCGAGGGCTAACGAACTGCTGCGCAGGGATCTGGATAACCTCACCAGCTACTTCGGGGATCTGGGTGTCGAGGTTGATCCCGTGGAAGTTCTAGAGAAGTGGATCCGTAGAGGATGAGCACGTACATCAAGATCCCAAACGAGAGGATAGGGGTTCTGGTTGGTCACGATGGTGAGGTCAAGAGGATGATAGAGGAAAAGGGAGACGTGATCCTCCGGATCGATAGCGACACGGGTGAGGCGGAGGTATCACCGAGACCGGATGCCGATCTCATAAGATCTCTCCGAGGGATCAACGTGGTCAAGGCCATTGGACGGGGCTTTTCTGCCCGTCGGGCATTCCGACTTTTTGATGAGGGGGAGGCGATGTACGAGGTCATCGACCTCAGACAGCTTCTGGGGAAGTCTAGATCACAACAAGAGCGTGTGAAGGGAAGGATAATTGGGAAGGGTGGAAAAATTAGAGCTCTGATAGAGGAGCTTACGGGCACCTACGTCTCGGTTTATGGGCACACGATAGGCCTGATCGGCGACCCGGAGCAGATCAGGATGAGCAAGGAAGCCATTTTCATGTTGATAAAGGGTTGTTCGCATAGAACCCTGCTCCGCTTTTTGTTCAAAAAACGGAGGGAGTTAAAAAGAAGACGAGTCATGGAAATCTGGGAAGAGTGACCGAAGTAGAATATAAGCAGATAAGCCCCGCGGATTTCTTCTACAGAAACCGCGACATAGCGGGATTCAGCAATCCAACCCGGGCAATTTACGCATCGGTCAGGGAGCTGGTGGAGAATTCGCTGGATGCCTGCGAGGCTATCCGATCCACACCCGAGATCTATATCCGGGTAACTTTCGAGGACGGGGCAGCGACAGACACCGGTCCCACCAAGTGCATCATATCCGTGTATGACAACGGATCTGGGGTTCCACACGAAGAGGTTCCAAGGTGCTTCGGACGAGTGCTTTTCGGGTCGAAATACCTCCTCCAGCAAACCAGGGGAACCTTCGGACTTGGTGGGACGATGGCGATCCTGTACGCTCAGATAACCACGAACACCCCGGCACGCGTCGTATCGAGCGTGGGTGGAGCCTGGATCTCGGAGTATGCGCTCTACATCGATATCGAGAGGAACGAGCCCATGGTCCTGGAGGGATACCCGAAGCGGCACAGGAATAGATCTGGATGGCACGGCACGATCGTCGAGATACGCCTCTCTGGAGATTTCTACCGAGCAGAGTCGAAGATTTTAGAGTACCTTAAGAGAACCGCCATGGTGAACCCCTATGCCACCATAACTCTTGTTGACCCCAAGGGGAGGCTGTATAGGTTTAGGAGGGTTACCACAAGGGTCCCAAAACCTCCCTTTCCGACTAAGCCGCATCCCAAAGGGGTAGATGTTGAGATGTTGAAGAGATTGGTCGACCTTGCCGTGAGGGACGGGTGCAAATCAATGGTGAACTTCATGACCGGATACTTCCAAAGGATCGGGAAGAAAACGGCCACACGTTTCTTAAAATCCGTTGACATCCCACTTGATCTGGACCCGAGTAAGCTTTCGGCCAGGGATGTCGCGAGGATGGTTGATGGGTTCAGCACTTTCGATGGGTTTCTGTCTCCAAAGGCTGACTGCTTGTCCTCCCTGGGAAAACAATTGCTGAGCCTTGGCGTCCGTAAGGAGCTGCACCCTGAAGCCACCTGGACGTTCAGCAGGAGACCCTCCACCTACTCAGGGCATCCATTCATCGCGGAGGGGGGACTGGCCTATGGGGGAGGCCTCCCTCCCGGGATCAGCCTGTATAGGTACGCGAATAAGATACCCCTCGTTTACGATGAGGCCAGTGATGCTACGTGGAAGGTGGTCAACGAGGTCATTAACTGGAATAGCTATCGCGTCAAGCAGGACACCCCGCTGGCCGTGATCACCCACATCTGCTCGACCAAGATCCCCTACAAAACAGTGGGCAAGGAGTTCATCGCCGATCGACCTGAGATAATGAGGGAGGTGGAGAAGGGGATTAGAGAGGTTGCCCGAAGCTTGCGCAGGCACCTTCACAGGAAGGAACGCATCAAGAGGGAGAGGGAGAGGATGGGGATCTTCATGAAGTATCTCCAGAAGATAGCGAGGTTCTCGACGGACCTCGCCGAGAGAGAGAAGGAACCTGATATCTCCCCATTGCTAAGGAAGGTAATGGAGGGTTGACATGAAGAAGGCTGAGCTGAGAAGGACGGATACCCTTAGGAGACTCAGGGGACTCGGAGAGACCTGGTATGATGACATGACGAACGGAAACTTCCCATGGGTAACATTTCCTAGCAGGTCCATCGACAATATTCGCTACGACGGTGAGCTGAAACATTTCGTCTTGGGTGACAGACGGGTCAGAAGGAGCACCCGAAACTTACGCCACCTGAGGCCCTTCAGCCAGTTAGCGTGGGCCGCCCACTTCGTCCACGATCTCATGAAGAAATCGAAGACCAGTACCCTTAGGGATGTATTCTATTCCGCACAGGCGTACGGCATGAAGTTCAAGGACCAGAGCGAGTCGAATAACATTATCACCGATCTCGAGACCGTTATCTCCCACCCTAGGGAGGACTTCAATGTCTACCCCGAGCAAAGGAGCGCCATCTTTGGAGACTTGACCATCGAGTACACGACGAAGGGGTACGAGGGGAAGCAGATAAACCTCACCATTCACCCGGACGGGGTGATGATCGGACCCGCCCTGTCGACCTCTGAGTTCGTGGAGACGAGCGCGGACAAGGTTATCGTGGTTGAGAAGGGCGCCCTGTTTACCCGCCTCGTGGAGGAGAGGGCACATGAGAGGTTCAACGCCCTCGTGGTTCACACAGCGGGACAGGCTCCCAGGGCATCGAGAGCACTGATTCATAGGCTTAACGATGAGCTTGGGCTGCCCGTCTACATCTATACCGACAGCGATCCGTGGGGGGTTCACATCGCGATGGTCATCATATCGGGTTCGGCGTTAGCAGCACACATACCGGAGCTCGCGACTCCTTCGGCCAAATGGGCTGGTGTCTGGGCAAGCGATATAGTCAAGTACGACCTGCCGACCGACCCGCTGACCAACCTGGATATCAAGCGACTCCAGGAGTTAAGGAGGGATCCCCGATATGGTGGCGAGCTATGGAAGCGAGAGATAGATACGTTCTTCAAGATAAAGAAGAAGGCGGAGCAAGAGGCGTTCGCCCGCTACGGGCTCACCTACGTGGTTGACAAGTACATACCGGAGAAGATGGAGATCGTATCCTGAGTCGTCACTCATATCTCGACGATCTCTGTCCCGAGTGTGTCCGTGTCCAGCACAGCGATCGTTCTCTTACCCGTTAAGTAACCGCATGCCTCTCCAGGATTTATCACCAGCGTCGGTCCCATTGATCTGACATCGGGCCTATGGGTGTGTCCTCGGATCACGATGCCGTACGTACCGCTCTTGGCTAGGGCTTCCACAACCCTTTCGTCCTTCCCATGGATAACCGCGATCTTTACTCCTCCGACCTCGACCTCTGCCAAGTTCCCTAGGATCTGCACCCCTATCCTTTCGGCCCTAGAGAGGAGCGCGTCCCGATCACCATCGATGTTGCCAAAGACCCCTATCACCCTTGTCTTTGACTTCGCGAACCTCGCTAGGGTAAACGGAGCATTCCAGTCCCCAGCATGGATGACGAGTTCGACGCCCCTGGAGTTAAAGAGATCTATGGCGCTATCAGCGGCGACGATGTTGTCATGGGTATCCGCGATGATCCCAACTTTTGTCATGGGCATCCACTTATTCTAGAACGTACGCGGTAGCTATTCAGTATTTGGACGAAAGCCTAGCCACGATCCTTTTCCGTTCCAAATGCTTCGATTCCTGACGTGATTTCAGCGTTGTAGTGTCTTGTTCGGCGCTCCAGACCGGTTTCCATCCGATCGAGCCTCCGCCCGCCATCAAAATGCCAATGGACAGAGGTCCTTTGAAGCTTCAGGCTTTGTTCGGTGAATAGAGCTATCCGGGAGTGCCCGCGTAGAATGAGGAGAGGTTACCTCCGCAGCCCCTTACTGTATGAGGGTTTAGGAGGGACTAGATTTTTTACTATGTTTCACGATGAATTTTCTTATAGTGCAAATTGATATGGCAGCTGGAGGTTCCACCTTATAGAGCTTAGGAAGCCAAGACAAAATGAAGAGACTCAGAAGTAAAAATAATGAACGGTGAAATCTCAGAGCAGAAGATGCTTTGCTGGATCATGTCACTCATCCACACACCTTATGTTACGTGTTGGGATTACGCGGTGGCATAATGGTTATTGAGCAGACTGAAGGGGAGAAGGGATAGGGTGCGACCGAAACGATGAAGAGTAGATTGCCCGCATACCTAACATTTCTCCAACGTTGGGTTCTTTTCGGAACAATAGTGGGCATAGTCAGCGGTATCGGATCCACAGCCTTCTATTTCCTTCTCAGGCTGAGCAGTGAATTCTTTCTTGGATTTTTAGGTGGCTATCATCCCCCTTTACCAGGAGGGGAGAGTAGTTCGACGTTTCTGGGGCAAAGTAGTATGTCGCCCTGGTGGGTGCTTGCTTTTCTGCCAGCAATCGGAGGGTTAATTTCTGGTATAATCATATATTCTTGTGCCCCTGAGGCCGAGGGACATGGAACCGATGCGGTCATAGCCTCTTTCCACAGGTTACACGGAGTAATCAGAAAAAGGGTTCCTCTGGTCAAGACGGTGGCTTCTCTGATAACTATAGGTTCCGGTGGTAGTGCTGGGAGGGAAGGGCCAATAGCTCAGATTGGAGGCGGATTCGGTTCGTGGCTTGCTTCAGCGTTAAAGCTTGGCGTCCGCGACCGAGAGCTGGTGATGGTTTGCGGAGCAGCAGCAGGTATCGGCAGCATTTTTAAGGCTCCACTGGGTGGGGCTATTTTTGGCACTGAGGTGCTTTATAGACGCGACTTCGAAGCTGAGGCATTGATTCCCGTTTTTATATCTTCCGTAGTAGCATATTGCGTCTTTGCGTCCTTTCCAGGAGTGGGCTTCACACCAATTTTCACTACGCCCAAGTTTGTGTTCGGTCATCCCCTTGAGATCGTTTTCTACGCAATTTTGGGGTTGATATGCGGCCCAGTTTCGAGGTTTTATGTCTACGTCTTCTATGGACTGCGAGACAAATTATTTAGAAGAATAAACCTGCCAAATCACCTGAAGCCGGCTATAGGTGGAGGCATGCTTGGTATTTTGGCATTGTTTGTGCCCGAAGCCCTTGGAATGGGCTACGGTTGGATCCAGATGGCAATTTATGGTCAGCTGGCATTATCAGCCATGATCATCCTATGTTTTGCGAAGATCTTTGCCACCAGTTTTACCATCAGCTCGGGAGGGAGTGGAGGTGTCTTTGCGCCATCTTTGGTTATCGGAGCCATGCTGGGTGGAGTTTTGGGCACAGTTTTTAGGGCAATCCTCCCAGCCGTCGAGCCTGGTGCATTTGTACTTGTCGGGATGGCCGCTCTTTTCTCTGGCGCAGCAAAGGTCCCAATAGCAGCCTTGATCATGGTGTCCGAAATGACAGGGGACTACACCTTGCTTGCGCCATTAATGGTGGCATGTGCTCTTTCCTACATAATTTCGGGAAGATGGACGATCTATGAAAATCAAACCTTGAATCGCGCGGAATCCCCCGCCCATCGGGGAGAATACAGCATCGACCTACTGGAGCAGATGAAGGTCAAGGACGTTATGACCGACAAAGTGGTGACGGTCTCGCCCAGCACATCCGTAAGGGAATTCGGTAAGCTTCTTAGATCAGAAGGTCATCTAGCCTATCCTGTACTGAAAAACGGGCAGCTGGTCGGCATCGTTTCCCTGAGGGATTACCTCCGAGTACCCGATGATGAGATAGATAAGAAAAAAGTGGAGGACACCATGTCGACGAAGCTTCTCACCCTAACCCCTGAGGAACGGCTCGACACCGCTCTGCATATGATAGATGAGAGTGGATATGGGCATCTACCTGTGGTGGATCTTCAGGATCCCAAGAAGCTGGTCGGGATATTAACCAAGAGAGACATAATCAAGGGGCATGAACTGGCTAGACATCGCTCCAACGAGTCTAGAAACTAAGGTATAATGCCGAAAGACACCTCTAATCCAAACGTCATTCCCTAATGGCACCTTTCCACAGGAACAGTGCAGCAACGAGCCCTCCGCTACACCGCGACCATGCCCAGGATGTTTATGATATGATACTAACTTTCGAGCTCGTGCCTTGCCCACTCTCTTCTCTGTCACCCTTCGTAAATTGGTCCATCGATCGATGAGCCTTCGGGATGGTTGCGTATGTGACACTCACCCCCAATAACGTCAGGGATCCAGAGCACTTTGGGACCAATTTGCCCCTAGGCTCAACCTTTAATGGCAGTTGATGACCTAGGGACCATCGCTCGAGCGAGGCATGGGCACGCTCTCTGATAGATGCTAAGGGAATTAGCGCAGATCTATGGGAGATTCTGTCAAAAGATTTTAGCTCTCGTTTCGATTTTTTGTATACCACCCGAAAATTCTGGAATCTGGAGTAAGCTGGTCTCTACCACCCTACTGATAGGGATAGTCTGGATGATCTATCTCTTCTCGATAGAGTCGAGGGCTGTTCTGGAGGTGAGCATGGTTCCGCTCATAGTCATGTCCATCATCGCACTCTGGGGTTTCCTCATTCCTCACTGTTGGAGAGGTAGGAAATGGGCGTCACCCGCTGCCGCTCTCACAGGAGCTGTGATGGTGATACTGTCATTGGCCGTACTGATCATTCCCCATTTGATGCAGGGAAGAGCAACCCTTGTAGAGTTGGTCGACCCTCTTATCATGACAGTCATCGGCTTGATGTTGACGTTCCTAGGCTCCCTGGCTTACACCAGAATCCCGGAGATCGCTAGACCCACTAGAACCCATGAGGTCGCCAGGCCCTCTAGAATCCCGGAGATCGCTAGGTCTATCGGGAAGGCGATATACACGATCAAAAAGGAAGTAACTGGGATTGAAGGGAAAACAGAGGAAGAATACGAGGCAGCGATCAAGGAAGCCGCGAAGAGGTTGGGGATAGAGACAGAGGGCAAATCGGTGAGTGAACTAGCCGAGGAGATGGCGAGGAGGAGAGGACGGGGCAAGGAGGCTTCATGACTCTTCCCCTTCCTAACAGCCACCGCCAACCTTGTTGAATTGGAGTGGTGAGACTCCACAGAAACTTGTCGTTGCACGCAGAAGCGGGGATGTACGCGAACCCTCTGTGTAAATACCTCGACTTCTCCTCGCATCGTCCGCGATTGTTCAGATCTTCATTTACTCCCTCTTGGAGTGAAGAACACGATCCTGAAAATCGCCGTAGAAGTCCCTTCTCTCTAATCGGATGAATGAGGCTTTTCGCTCAGCCTTCGTCAGGGTTACGGTTTCGGCGGGCCTTAGTACCTTGGTTTGCCGTCCATCCACCACCAACACGCCCCCTCCCGGTCCAAGGAGCTCAACCTCGATTTTGCTATCTGTGGGAACAACGATGGGGGGCATGAAGGGGATGGGGCACAGTGGTGTAAGAACAAAACCCTCGATTTCGGGATCGAGTACCGAGCCACCAGCTGATAATGAGTATGCCGTGGATCCAGTGGGGGTGGCTACGATGATGCCGTCGGCGAATCGCCTAAAGACCTCGATCCCGTTCTTTAGGACTTCGATCTGGATGATCTTGGATCGGGATCTCGAGCCTATGAGCACCTCGTTAAGAGCGTTGGGTTGGGGGGCACCATCCACCTCACAGGCTAGAAGGATGTGCTCCTCTAGGGTGTAGCCTCCTGCAAGTGCTTGATCCACGGCTTCAATGGCCTTTTCGGGACTGACGGTCGCGAGAAAGGCACGAAAGCCCAAGTTAACGCCCAAGATCGGCGTCGGTTTTGGTATCGACATGTTTGTTCTGAGAATCGTCCCGTCACCGCCTATGGCTAGCACAAAGTCCACGTCCATGTCCTCCACCTTGACGGGCTGGGCACCGAGGATCGAGGCCACTTTGGGCTCGCAGGCGATGGAGACCCCTCTGGACTTGAGGTGGTGGAAAATCTTGGTTGATAGATCGATCGCTCGATCCAGATCCACCCGGGAAACGATACCCACGCTTTTAGCTTGCCTCGACACTCGAAGTAACTTTAACATAAACGGGATATATATTCACGATTCGGGTGTCGACCAAGTTAGTAACCGCCGGGAGCATGAAGAGGGGTGGTTTCATCGTGCTAGAAGGTGAGCCCTGCCGGGTGGTTGAGGTCGCCAGATCGGCCCCAGGAAAGCACGGGGGCGCTAAGGTAAGGATCGTAGCCATCGGTCTATTGGATAGCAAGAAGCGTAGCGTGGTTTATCCCGTGGATACCAAGGTCGACGTACCCATCATCGCCAAGGGCAAGGCTACCGTCACGTATATGGACACTGGTCGAGGCATCGTTCAGCTGATGGATCTGGAGACCTACGAGACCTTCGAAATGCCTATCCAAGACGAGCTGAAGGGGGAGCTCACGTCGGGAATCAACGTGGAGTACTGGCAACTCATGGGAAGAAGGCTCATCATGAGGGTCGAGAAGTAGACCCGATAACGTCGGGAGGATTTTTCTCATTCGAGGTCCTTGGCTTCTATGCATCCTGATCTGGAGGATCGGGAGATACCATTCCTCACTTTGGCACATCGACCGTCGAAAGAGCATTTAGCGAGCATATCCTAATCAAGAGATGGTGGAAGGGGCGAGGGAGCGGTATCAGGAGTTCCTCACGACCATCTTTCCCGATAGGCTGGGTCTGGACATCGCTCTGAAACTGTGGGAAGGCCCAAAGAGCGCTCGGGATCTAGCGAACGAACTCGGTGTAGCGCGTTCATCCATCTACTACAGGATCGGTGAGCTCCTGAAGAAGGGCTTTGTCATGAAATACCAGAACAAGGGTAGAACGATGTTTATACTATCCTCTCGAGTCATGGGTTACCTCGCGGGCGGAATGGACTCCTACCTGGAGGAGGTGGAAGGGAAGCGCTTATTGCTTCCGACCCCCAAATACCCACCTGCCCTGCTGCCATCCGTTCCAGAGGCCGAGAGGGGAGGAGTCAGAGGGGTTAGTGCAGGTAGAAGGGTGATCGCCCTAGCACTGTACGGTCTCGGCATCGTGCTGTTTGTGCTTTCGCACTACCGTGGAATGACCGCTTGGGCGAGCCAATTCGTGGTGGGGGTCGCCTATCTCGTCGTTTGTTGGTGCCTCGCTTATTCTGTCGGCGGGAGTCCCACTCGAATCCTGAAGAGGTGAGCAACCAAAGCTAGTCGCGAAGGCATCCTTCCAGCGTTCCGTTAACCTTAAGGAGGCCCCAGCATTATGCTCATTAACAAGTTCCAGAAGCTAGTGTGATTAGGGTGGCGAGCGCGAGAGAGAGAAAGCGGGAACATATCGAAATCTGCCTTCACGAATACGTAGAGTCGCTTAACAAGAATTGGTTCAGCGACATTCACTTCGTGCATCGAGCTCTTCCCGAGATGGACCTAGACGATGTTGGTATCTCCTCCCCTTTTTTTGGGCGGAAACTCAGAGCCCCGATCATCATCGAGGGGATGACCGGGGGCGTAAAGGAGGCAGAGAGGATCAACGCTGCCCTCGCGGAGTCAGCCGAGAGGCTCGAGATCGCCATGGGCGTCGGAAGTCAACGCATGGCCGTGGCTGAGCGGAGACTCGCCTCCTCATTCCGATCGGTGAGGGAAAAAGCTCCGGACGCCTTTATCGTAGCCAACGTCGGTTTCCCCCAGATATCCAGAGGATTCGGAGCCAAGGAAGTGAATGAGATCGTGGATATGATAGACGCTGACGCCATCGCCTTTCACGCCAATCCCCTCCAGGAGGTGGTTCAGCCGGGCGGCGAGACCTGCTATCGGGGAGTGGCGGAGAGATTGGCCGATCTAATCCCTGAGGTTAGGGTTCCAACCATAGTGAAGGAAACAGGGTCGGGAGTGTCGAAAGAGGACGCCGAGTTGCTGAAGAAGATCGGCATCCATGGGATCGATGTGGCAGGCTGCGGAGGAACGAGCTGGGCGGCGGTTGAATACTATAGGGCGAAAAGTAGGAGCGATGAAGTCAAGAGGAGGCTGGGTCGATCTTTCTGGAACTGGGGGATCCCCACAACGGTCAGCATAGTGGAGGTCGCGGAGTCGTTTGATGGAACCGTTATTGCTTCGGGGGGGATCAGAAGCGGGATAGACGTAGCGAAGGCCATCGCTCTAGGAGCGGACTGCGTCGGGATGGCTCTCCCGCTGCTACGGTGCTCGGTCAGGGGCACACGAGCCGTAATGGGCTTCCTTCAGTCAATCATCGAGGAGTTAAGGACGGTCATGTTCCTCGTAGGAGCGAGATCCATAGAGGAATTGAAGAGGACGCCGATCGTCATAACTGCTAGGACGGGTGAATGGCTTCGATTAAGGGGTTTTAACCCAGAAAGGTACGTGAGGCGATGATCTATGGCTGATCTTCTCTCTCAAGTCAGGGGCGTGGGGAAGGAGGTCGACGATCTTCTTGAGGGGATAGTCGGAGGAAGTAAGGAGGTGGAGGAGCTCTACAAGGCGGCCAAACACGTGATCCGGGTTGGAGGAAAGAGGGTCAGGCCGTTCATCGTCGTAAGGTCCTGTGAGGCCGTGGGAGGGGACCCAAGGGATGCTCTCCGCGTGGCCGCTGGGCTCGAGCTACTTCATACGTTCACCCTGATCCATGACGACATAATGGATCGAGATGAGACGAGGAGGGGAGTTCCCACCGTCCATAAGGTTTGGGGGATCCCGATGGCCATCGTCGCGGGGGACTTGTTGTTCGCGAAGGTCTATGAAGCCCTGATCCAGTACCTCGAATCCAGATCTCTGCCCCCCTCAACCGTGTCAGAGATGCTGAAGAGGGTTACCGATGCGGTGGTAAGGATATGTGAGGGGCAGATGCTGGACTTCTCCTACGAGAGAAGACTCGATGCCACCGAAGAGGACTATCTCAAGGTCATCGAGAGGAAAACGGCTGCCCTGTTCGAGGTATCCGCCGAGGTGGGAGGGCTGGTGGGTGGTGGATCAGCCGAGCAGGTTGAGGCCTTGGGTCAATACGGTCTCAATGCCGGGATCGCCTTCCAGCTCGTGGATGACGTGCTGGGGATGACGGGGGATGAGAGCGCATTGGGAAAGCCCATCGGAAGCGATGTTCGGGAGGGAAAGATGACTCTTATGATCATTCATGCCTTGAAGCGTGGAGATCCCTCGCAGAGAGAGAGGATCGGGAAAACGCTCGGCGACATGAAGGCCAAGTCCTCGGAGGTCAGCGAGGTGATTGAGATCGTACGATCGCTGGGATCCATAGACTTCACCCTTGATAGGGCGAGATCCTACGTTGCCGAGGCTAAGCGTTCGCTGAGAGCACTCCAACCGTCCAAGGCCAGGCGTGATCTGGCCGAGTTGGCCGATTTCTTCGTCTCCCGTGAGTACTAATTGAGTTGAGCGTTGAAGAGGTCGTCCTGAAGTCGGCGCTCTTGAACGCCGTAAAGCACGGGGGCAGGGCCAAGGTCGAGCCGGTGATCGGGAAGCTGCTTTCAGAACGCCCCGACCTCAAGCCCCCAGGGAGACACACCGTCGATCTGGTGACCAAGAAGGTGAAAGAGGTCAACGCTATGAGTCTGACT